>NZ_VJZZ01000022.1 GCF_009659535.1 Aggregicoccus sp. 17bor-14 | reverse complement strand
CCCGGTCGCGCTCGGCCGCATCCACGTCCGCGGAGTGGCCAATGCTTCGCAGCCGCTCCCGCTCTGCCCTGTCCACCCGCAGCGAGTCCATGCTGGGGGTGGACATTATCTATGTCCGGGGGCTTAGGGCGATAGACTCACCTGCACCGCACCCGCGCGCTGCGGCATCTGCGACCGGCCGGAGTGCACCTCCACGAACCCGGAGGACTGCACCTTTCCCTGCTGCCAATAGCCCCGCACGCACGCAGGGGGTCGGAACGAACCGTGGATGCCGCCGGCAGAAACGGAGGTGCTCCTGACGCAACCGCGGGGCCGGCACGCGAAGGCGCACTCCGAGACGCCGTAGCACAACGTTCGCGTCCCACCCTTGGGCAGGCGCGGCCCCGCGCGTGCGAGAGGTGGACCGGCCTCTCCATGTGCCCCGTATGTGCCCCGACAGCGGGGCACAGGGCGCCACGAGGCGGTACGGGACGGCACGAGCCGGAGGCCAAGTCTCCGGAAAGACGAGGGTAGGGCTGGTAAGTGCGCGTCCTGCTTGGGGGTTTTTCCTGCCCTCGGCGGGTTCGATCCCCGGCTCGTGCATCCTCGCCCGGCTGCACGCCGTGCTTCCGGGAGCGCCGCTTCCGCTCAGTTCACGAAGGCCTTCGCGCGCGGCGCCTCGCCCACGCCCGCGAGCAGCTCGCGCAGCTTCGCGAGCGCCTCCACGTCCCACGAGAGCTCGGGGGAGGTGAGGGGGAGCACTCGCACGTTGACGACCTTGAGCAGCGCACCCTGCGGCCCGCCGTACAGCTCGTCCGTCGCCGAGCCGAAGGCGCTCCAGCCCCACTTGCGAAGCTGGCGCAGGAAGCCTCCGAACAGCTCCACCGCCTCCACGCGGTGCTGCGGCTCGAGCACGTCCCAGACCTCGATGTGCTCCTTCAGGTTCTGCCCGAAGTCCGAGAGCAGCTGCGAGACCTCGGCGTTGGTCGGGTCCTCGAAGGTGAAGCGGTGCGCCCGCGCCCCGTCGATGAGCGCCGTCACCTGGCTGCCGAGGCTCAGCGGCGGAAGCATCCGGGGCACGTCCGGCGCCGGGTCCACGGCCGCGCGCGGCTGGCGCAGCGCGAGCAGGTGCCCCGGGTCCAGGTCCAGCGCCGCCGCCAGGCTGCGCACCGTCTCTACCGCCGCGAGGCCTCCCGCCTCGATGCGCTGCACGGTCCTCACGCTCACTCCCGCCACGAGCGCGAGCTGCTCCTGGGACCAGCCCAGCTGCTGGCGGCGCGAGAGGATGACTTCGGCGAGGGGGGTGAGCTTGTCAGGCATGCAGGCCTCCGGAGCGCCTGCTCCGTTGCCTGCACTATGCGCCAAGTCGGCGCAGATCGAGACGACACGGACCCGACAGCCGACAGAAAGGGGCCGCGCAGCCCTGGGTCCGGGGGCCCGCCCATCGCCCAGTGAACCTTGCGGCTGAGCAGAATCCAACGGACCGGGTGCCCGGGCCGTCTCGAAACCGTCCGAAGGCGGCGCCCGGCTTTTCATCCATGGTGGAAATGTGCGACTTCAGCGGTCGCTTGGCGCACAAAAGGAAAGTCCTGGTGGCAGAGGGGGACGTGGCACTGCGGGGTGCCATCGCGGAGACGCTCGCGCTCGCGGGCTTCCACGTCCTGGTGGCGGGGACGGGGCGCGAGGCGCTCTGGCAGCTGTCCCAGCTCGAGTCCCGTCCGTGTGTGCTCGTGCTCGGGGCGGCGCTCTCGAGCATGCCGGCGCCGGCGCTGCTGAAGTTGCTCGAGGACCAGGAGCAACTCGCGGACTTCCCCACGCTGCTGCTCTCGTCTTCGATGCCGCCCCCGGGCCTGCCGCGGTGCACGGTGCTGCGAACGCCGGTCCGGATGGGCGAGGTGCTCTCGGCGGTCTGGGGACTCACCCAGGACGAGGGGGCCGGTCCGTAGCTCCCGGCCCCGCAACCGTCGGCTTCACCACGTCCCGCGCGGTCAGTGTCACGCGCCGGACCGGCGGGATGCGCCGCGGCGGTGCGCGCTCTGGTTGGGGTGCATCCGGTAGGGCATTGCAGAGCGCACGTGCTGCACCCTTCGAACCTCCAGCCCAGGCGCGCGTGAACCCCTACCGGATCTACTTCCCTCCCGCCGCCCTGCGCGGACTGCGCGCCCTGCCGGCGCAGCTACAGCAGGAGGTGCGCCTGCACCTCGAGAACGTGGCGACCCTGGCGGCCTTCCGGCGCCCCAGCGAGCTGCGCAACCTCTACAGCGAGCCGGACGCCTGCTTCGCGGCCCACGTGAGCACGGCGCGCGCGCTCTTCACCATCGATGCGGACCTGCGGACGCTCTACGTGAAGCGCGTCGAGGCGTCGCCCGCCGCGGCCTGATCGCCGAGCCGCAGTCCCGCGGGATGCGCGAGCGGAGCGAGTCAGCTGTCCAGCAGCAGGCAGACGCGGGTCGCGCCCCCTCGCCGTCTCGCGAGCCGTGTTTATCCCTCTGCCGCACGCGGCGTGTGGGAGGCGGGGATGGAGGAGACACGGAGGGTGGTGGTGCTGGAGCCCCGGCGCCTGCTGCGCGAGCTGGTGGCGCGCACCCTGCGCGAAGCGGGCCTCGAGGTGGCGGAGGCGACCTCGGCGCAGGAGCTCTTCGCCCATCTGGACGCGAGCCCCTTCGACGCCGCGGTCGTCCTGCTGGACCCGTCCAGCGAGTTCCCCGGGCTCGACCCCGACGCGCGCCAGCTGCTGTGCGAGCTCAAGGGCTTCTGGTTCCACGTCCACGTCGTGGTGCTGCTGACCCGCGGCGGTGACGCGCTCGGCGCCGAGGCGCGCAGCCTGGGCGCGGTGGCGGCGCTGCGCATGCAGGACCTGGGGGCCACCGAGCTGCTGCAGGCCGTGGAGGCCGCGGCGCGCGGAGAGCAGCAGCTGCAGGACGGAGGGCTCGGGCAGCTGCGCGCGCAGGAGGCGCAGCAGCGAGCCGAGGGCATGCGCCGCCCGGAGCTCACCCCGCGCGAGTGGCAGGTGCTGCGCTGCGTCTCCGCGGGCATGGACAACCTCAAGGTCGCGGCGCACCTCGGCATCAGCGAGCTCACGGTGAAGTCCCACATGACGGCGCTGTACCGGAAGCTGGGCGTGGAGAACCGCACCGAGCTGGCCCTCAAGGGGCGCGCGCTCGGCCTGCAGGCCGTGGCCTGAGGATGGGGGTAGGGTGCGGGGAATGACCTCGCTCTCGCTCGCCGCGCGCCAGCTCCGGCGCGCCCCGCTCTTCGCGCTGCTCGCCACCGGGGTGCTCGCGCTCGGCCTCGGCGCGGCGCTCACCGTCGCGGAGGTGGTGGACGCGGTGCTGCTGCGGCCCTTGCCCTTCGCCGCGCCCGAGCGCCTCGTCAACGCCTGGCAGACGAACCTGCGCGCGGGCGGCACGAACCTCACCGTCACGGGCGCGGACTTCCTCGCCTGGGCGCAGGAGCGCGAGGCCTTCGAGCGCTTCGCAGCCGTCAGCGCACGCGGCTTCAACCTCGCGGGCGCGGAGCAGCCGGAGCGGCTCGAGGGCGCCATCGTCAGCGCGGACTTCTTCGCGCTGCTGGGCACGGCGCCCCTGCTCGGCCGCGTGCCGCAGCCCGGTGCCGCGGGGCCGCGCACCGCGGTGCTCTCCGAGGCCCTCTGGCGCTCGCGCTTCGGAGGCGCGCCGGACGTGGTGGGGCGCACGGTGTCGCTCGACGGCGAGCCGGTGGAGGTGGTGGGCGTGATGCCCGCGCGCTTCCGCTACCCGGCGACGGCCGAGCTCTGGGTCTGCGCGCGCACCCGCGTCCCGGAGCACCCCACCTATCCCATCGACCCGGAGCACGATCGCTCGCGCCACTACCTCACGGTGCTCGCGCGGCTGCGGCCCGGCGTCTCGCTCTCGCAGGCGCAGGCGGCGCTGCAGGTGGTGCAGAAGCGCCTCGGCGAGCAGGCCCCGCAGGAGGAGCGGGACGTGGGGGCGACGCTCCTCCCGCTGCGCGAGCAGCTCTACGGCAAGCTGCGCCCGCAGCTGCTGGGCCTGCTGGGGGTGGCAGCGCTGCTCTTGCTGGTGGGCTGGGCCAACGTCGCGCACCTGTCGCTCGCGCGCGCCGTGGGCCGCGCACACGAGGTGGCCGTGCGGGTGGCGCTCGGGGCCACGCGCGGCGCGCTCTGGCGCAGCTTCTTCGCCGAGGCGCTGGTCCTCTCGGTGGCCGCCGCGGCGCTCGGGCCGCTGCTCACCTCGTGGGCCGCGCCGCTGCTCGTGGCGGCGAGCCCGCAGGCAGCGAGCCTCCCCGCGCCCGAGCTCTCCTCTCGCGTGGTGCTGCTGGCCCTCGCGCTCGCGCTCGCCTGCGCGGCGAGCCTCGGGCTCATCGCCGCGCTGCAGCCGGTGCGCGCGGGCGAGGCCCTGAAGGAGGGCGGGCGCGGTGGGGGAGGTGGGCGCCGGCAGTCGCGGCTGCGCTCCGCGCTGCTCGTCTTCGAGGTCGCGCTCTCGCTCGTGCTCCTGCTCGGTGCGGGCCTGCTGGTGCGCAGCTTCGCTCGGCTCACCGCGGTGGACCCGGGCTTTCGCGCGGAGGGCGTGCTCGCGGTGGACCTGCCCCTGCCCAAGGCCCGCTACCCGGACGCCGCCGCGCAGCGCCGGGCGATGGGGGAGCTCTTGCGCCGCCTGCAGGCGGAGCCGACGGTGGACGCGGCCGGGCTCGTGTCCCGCCTGCCGCTTTCGCCGAGCAACACGGTGGGCGACCTCACCATCCCGGGCCGCGAAGCCGAGGCCTTCCCGCTCGATTTGCGCCTCGCCACCGAGGGCTACTTCGAGGCGCTGCGCATCCCGCTGCGCACGGGCCGCACCTTCACCGCGCGCGATGCAGACTCCGACGCCCCGCCCGCCGTCATCCTCAACGAGACGGCCGCGCGCCGCGCCTTTCCCGCGGGAAACGCGCTGGGCCAGCGCATCCTCGTGTGGGGTGAGGAGACGCCGAGCGAGGTGGTGGGCGTGGTGGGAGACGTGCGCCACACCGGGCTGGACGCGGAGCCTCGTCCAGAGGCCTGGCGTCCCGTCGGCGCGGTGGGCTGGCCCAACCTGACGCTGGTGGTGCGCGGCAAGGTGCGCGCCGGGGCGCTGCTGCCGGTGGTGCGCGCGGACGTGGCGGCGCTGGACCGCGAGCTGCCCCTGGTGCACCCGCAGGAGATGGGCGAGCGCGTGGACGCCTCGCTCGCGCTGCGCCGCTTCAGCCGCGAGCTGTTGGGGGCGATGGCGCTGGTCGCCGCGCTGCTCGCGCTCGCCGGCATCTACGGCGTCACGGCGTACGGGGTCGCGCAGCGCAGGCGCGAGCTCGGCGTGCGACTCGCGCTCGGAGCGAGCCCCGCGGGGCTCATCGGGCTCGTCACCCGCGAGACGCTGCTGCGCGTGGGCGCGGGCTGCGTGCTGGGGCTCGCGGCCGGCGTGGGCCTCTCGCGCCTGCTGGAGGGGCTGCTCTTCGGCGTGCAGCGGGTGGACCCGCTCACCTTTGCCCTGCTGCCGCTCGCGCTCACGGCCGCCGCGGCGCTCGCGGCAGCAGGGGCCGCGGCGCGCGCGGGCCGCATCGATCCGGCCGAGGCGCTGCGCCGCCCCTGACGGAGCCTCCGCCTCAGGGCTGCGCGGCGCGGGCGGACGCCTCGAGCTGCAGGGCGCTCTCCAGCTGCCGCAGCTTCTCCTGGACGCGGCGCATGTTGTCCGGGCCCATGCGCAGCAGCGCCTTCTGCGCGGGGCTGAGCGCCTCGAGCTGCGGGTCGGCGTACGCGTAGAGCGCCCCCTTGGGCACCACCCGCAGCGCCCCCGCGGGTGCGCTCACGCGCGTGAGGTGGCCGATCGCCTGCGAGAGCGTCTGGTCCAGGCTCCGACCCGGAGGCGCCAGCTCGGCGTGCGCCGCGAGGAGCAGCGGCCTGAGCTCCCCGTACACGCGGCCTGCGGCCTGCGCGTCGATGGAGGCGAAGGCCCTCGCCACGCCGTCGTAGCGGGCGTAGCTCTGCGGCGCGATCGTGGTCTGGCCTGCGCGCGAAGTCACCCGGAAGGCCGCGCTGGGGCCGAGCAGGGAGAGCTGAGCACGCGGCAGCTGCCCCTCCGCCACGGCGTGCGCTGACGAGACGAGGCGGCGCACGAGATCATCGGCGGCCAGCCAGCGCAGGAACTCCACGTCGCCCGAGAGGCCGCGCAGCAGCTCGCGCACCCGCGGGTCCGTCCCTTCGAGCGACGCGAGCGCGGGCGCAGCGGTGGCGGGCGTGGCCGCGGGAGCCTCCGCGGCCGCAGGCGCGGGCGCCTCGGAGCGCAGCGCGAGCCACGTGACTCCCGCGCCGGCGAGAAGCACCCCCGCGAGCAGCGCAGCGAGCACGCGGCCGCGCTTCGGGCGGGCGTCGTAGGAGAAGAGGGGGGCGGGGGACTCGGGAGGGGGCGTGGGCAGCTCGGTGTTCATCGGGACTCCAGGGGAGGGAGGGACGGTAGGGGAGGGCATCGCAAGCGCCGGGCCAGCGCGGGTCCCCTCTGGGAGGAAGGACGCGCGCTTCGATGGCCTCGCAACGCGCAACGCCCGCGCGATGCGATTCGCCACGGCGCTTCAGGGGCCGCGCGAGGCGGCGCGCAGCGCATCCGAGAGGACGGTGGCGACGTACACCACGAGCGCGTGGTCCGCGGTGCGGTACACGCGCTCACTGCCTCGCGGCGTGTGCAGCACGAGCCAGGTGGTGTCGGTGAGCAGCAGGAGCCGAGAGAGCGAGCCGAAGATGAGGCCCGCGGCGACGAAGAGCCCGACGGCGTGCAGCGTGCCCTCCGGCGAGGCGCGCCCGAGCGCCGACACGAGGAACAGGAGCCCGAGCAGGACCCCCGCCAGCAGCGTCGCGACATAGGGGCGCCACTGCGGTCCCTCGCGCAGCACCTCGGCGCGCGTCACGTCGCTCAGCTCCCAGCGCCGCGCGCCGATGGCGAGGTGGGTGGAGAAGACGCCGATGCCCTCCTCGTCGAAGGCAGCGAGCGGGTGGGACGCGGGGACGGGGTCGCGCAGCGGGAAGGGCTCGAACATCGGAGCTCCGGAAGAAGGGGAGCTGCGCCGCACGCGGCGGCGCAGGTGGAAAGGCCGCCGCGCAGAGCGCACCCGCACGCAGCCGCGGCGCTCGCGCGCCTCAGCTGTCGAGCCGGAACGAGAACTCGGCGCGGCGATTGCGCGCGCGCGCGTCCTCGCTCTCGCGGTCGTCCAGCGGGCGCTCCTCACCGTAGGAGAGCGTGGAGATGCGCTGCGGCTCCACGCCGAGGCGCACCAGGTAGCCCTCCACCACGGCCGCGCGCCGGCGCCCCAGGGCGAGGTTGTACTCGGTGGTGCCCAGCTCGCAGGTGTGCCCCGACACCTGCACGCGCGCGCGCGGGCGCTGGCGCAGTGCCTCGGCGAGCCGCACGAGCGCCTCCTGCGACTCGGGTGTGAGGGTGGAGGAGTCGAGCGTGAAGTGGACGGGCGCGGTCTCGAGCGCGGCCAGCTGCCGCTGCGCGTCCGCCTCGGAGTCCTCCTGCGCGCGCGGCGCGGGCGCCTGCGCGGAGGGAGGGCTCGCGGGCGGCGTGGCTGCGGAAGAGGTGTCGGCGGTGTTGCGCGTGCGGGCAGCGCAGCCCGCGAGGCTGAGGGCGAGGACGAGGGCGGGGAGGAGTCGGTTCATGGCCGAGCCCATCAGCAAGGCCCGTGCCCCACGTCCGGCACCCGGCGAGCGGCTCGGGGGTGCGCCGCCAGTGCCGCAGGACGCAACGGCTCAGCGTTGCGAAGTGCCGCTCTCTCCCTTGCCGCGCCGGTGGATGGTGGAGACGTCGATGCCCAGCAGCTCCGCGGCGCGCGTCTTGTTGCCACCGCAGCGGGCGATGACCCACGCGATGTACTCGCTCTCCATCTCGCGCAGCGGCGCCACGCGGTCCTGGGCGTTGAAGAGCGCATGCCCGCCGGGCGTGCTCACCACGCCGTGCTCGCGCAGCACCTCGAGCCCCACGGTGGGCTGGGTGCCGAGCACCACGAGCCGCTGCACCAGGTTCTCCAGCTCGCGCACGTTGCCGGGCAGGGGATGGCGCGCGAGCTCGGCGACGACCTCGGGGGCGAACTGGGTGACGGGCGAGTGCGGGTTGCGCGAGCGGGCCTGGGCGAGGAAGTGCTCCACCAGCAGCGGGACGTCCTCGCGCCGCTCGCGCAGGGGCGGGATGCGCAGGGCCACCACGTTGAGGCGGTAGAAGAGGTCGCCGCGGAAGCGCCCCTCCTTCACCCGCGCCTCGAGGTCCTGGTGGGTCGCCGCCACGATGCGCACGTCCACCTTGCGCGGCGCATCCGCGCCCACCGCGCGCACCTCCCCGTCCTCCAGCACGCGCAGCAGCTTCGCCTGCAGCTCGGCGGGCATGTCGCCGATCTCATCGAGGAAGAGGGTGCCTCCGTCGGCCTCGACGAAGAGCCCGCGGCGCGGCCCGCTCGCGCCGGTGAACGAGCCCTTCACGTGGCCGAACAGCTCGCTCTCGAGGAGGGCCGCCGGCAGCGCCGTGCAGTTCACCGGCACGAAGGGCCCGCTCTTGCGCGGGCCCTCCGCGTGCAGCGCGCGAGCGACCAGCTCCTTGCCCGTGCCGCTCTCCGCGCGCAGCAGCACCGCCACGTCCGAGGGCGCCACGCGCTCGATGAGGCCGTAGAGCGCCTGCATCGCGGCGCTGCGCCCTACCAGCGCCCCCAGCCCGCTGCGGTCACCCACCTGGCGCTGGAGGTTGCGGTGCTCGAGGCGCAGGCGGCGCTGCTCCAGCGCGCGGCCCACGTGGAGCATCACCTCGTCCAGGAGGAAGGGCTTGGTGAGGTAGTGGTACGCGCCGCGCCGCATCGCCTCGACGGCGCTCTCCACGCCGCCGAAGGCCGTCATCAGCAACACCGGGAGCTCGGGGTCCACCTTGAGCGCCGCGGCGAGCACGTCCATTCCGTCGACCTCCTTCATCCGCAGGTCGCACAGCACCAGGTCGTAGCTGTTCGCACGCAGCCGGGCGATGGCCTCCGCGCCGCCGGCGGCGATGTCCACCCGGTAGCCCTCCTCCAGGAGCGGTTCCTCGAGCATGTGGCCCATCTCGACGTGGTCATCGACCACCAGGACCCGCGGGCTAGACGGCATGGCGTTGCTCCTCGTGAGGTTCGGCGGGCGCGGCCGCGGGCCAGCACACGGTGATGCGGGTGCCCTCGCCCGGCGCGCTGTCCAGCTCGATGCGGCCCCCGTGGTTGCGGACGATCTGCGCCACCACGGTCAGCCCCAGGCCCGTGCCGCGGCCTCGCTTCTTGGTGCTGAAGAAGGGGTCGAAGACCTGGTTCAGGTGCTCGGGCGAGATGCCGCAGCCGTCGTCCTGCACCTGCAGCTCCACCATCGCGCCCGCGGACCTCGCGCTCAGCCGCACGTGGCCTCCGGGCTCACAGGCGTCGCACGCATTCATGGTCAGGTTGAGCAGCACCTGCTGCAGCTGATCCGAGACCGCGGCGAGCGCGGGCAGCTCCCCGGCCAGCTCCACCTGCAGGCTCACCTTGCGCCGGTCGGCCTCCACCTGCAGCAGCTCCGCGACACCGTGCATCACCGGTGCGAGTGCGACCGGGCCGGCCTGCGCGGGCTGCAGGCGCGAGAAGTCGAGCAGCTGGCGGATGGTGCGGCCCACGCGGTCGATCTGCTCGATGATGGCCGTGAGCCCTCGGCTCTGGGAGCTCGCCTCCGGCGCCTTCTTGCGCATGTACTCCGCGCGCCCCCGGATGATGCCCAGCGGCGTGCCGATCTCGTGCGCCACGCCCGCGGCGAGCACGCCCACGGTGGCGAGCTTCTCGGCGCGCAGCAGCTGGTCCTCCAGCATGCGCACGCTGCTCAGGTCCTCGAAGACGAGGAGCATGTGCACGTCCGCATCGCCGCGCTCCAGGGGGACGGCGTGCACGTTGTAGTGGCCCTCCTCCCGGAAGAGGCGCAGGGCCTCGCCGTGGAGGCTGTGCACGTGGCCGTCCGCGCTCGCCGCGCGCACGAGCGCCTGCAGCCGCTGCAGCACCGCGGGAGCGGCGTGGGAGAAGGCCTCCTCCAGGGAGAGGCCCAGCGCGTGCGGGGGCAGGTGCTCGCGCAGGGCCCGGTTCACCGAGCTGAGCCGGCCGTCCTCGCCGAGCGCGAGCACGCCTGCGGGGATGTGGTCGAGGATCTTCTGCGTCTTCTCGTGCAGGTGGGCGAGCCGGTCCGCGTGGCGGCGGCTCTCGCGCAGCTGCACCGCGCGGCGGCTCGCGAGCACCACGTAGGTCCCGAAGGTCACGAGGAAGAGCGCCACCAGCAGCGCCGCGAGCGTGAGGCGCAGCACCAGCGTGCGCTCGTGGCTGCGCAGCGTGCGCGTGGACGAGAGCGTGGCCACGGACCAGGAGGGCTCGCCGCCCATGCGGATGGGCATGTACGCCACCGCCACGTCCGCCGGCCCCAGCCCCAGGCGCACCGCCTCCGCCTCCTCGATGCGCAGCACGCCGGACTCGCGCGCCCGCAGGCGCGCATCCAGCGCGTGCAGCCCCGGCAGCTGCCCACTGCTCGTGCCGCCCAGCTGCGCGTGCAGCCGGGCCAGGGTGGGGTCGCTCAGTGGCGCAGGAAAGCCGTGGGCCCCGAGCAGCAGCAGGCGCGTGTCCCCGTCGTTCGTCACCAGGCGCAGCGGCGCGAAGAGCGGCTCGGTGTCCACGAGGATGGCCACGGCCCCGCTCACCCCGGGCGACTCCTCCGCGAAGGAGACCGCGAGCACGCGCATCCAGCGCGACGTTCCCTCGCCCAGCGGCGGCGAGATGACGAACTGGCCGGGCGGTCGCGCGAGCGCCTCGCGCGCGGTGGCGGCCAGTGCCTGCGGCTGCAGGTTCATCCCGGGCTCACGGCTCGCGCGGCGGTCCACCAGCGTGAGCTGCTCCTCGCCCCGGGCGCCGTACACCGCCACGACCCGGAACTGACCCACGGCCTCGAGGAGCGCGCGCAGCTCGCGGCGGTGATCCTCCGCGGTGCCGGGCTGCCCCATCAGCTCGCCCGCGAAGCGCAGGCCGTCCGCGATGTCCTCGAGCGCGGAGGACACCTCGCGGCTGGCCTCCGCGAGCTGCGCCTGCCGGTCCCGCTCGAACTCGAGCACCAGCGCCTCGCGGTCGTGCTGGATGAACCCGATGGCGCCCGCGGTCACGCCCGCCAAGGCCAGCAAGAGCAGCAGGGGAGGGAGCAGGCGGCGGTCGAACACGGTGGGTCCAGGGGGAGTGGGAGGACAACGCAAGCGGGGTGCCAGCCGCGGGCGGGTCGCGCAGTGCGGCACGCGCGGGCCGTCGTCGCACAACGCCACGTCGAGGCGTTGCATTCTGCAATACCCCCGCAGCGTGCCTTGCACTCCCCGGCGGGGTCTCCGCTCGCCGCGCAGGGCGAGGGAGAGGGCACGCGGGCCGGTACCGAAGCTGCAACAGCGGGCTCCGCCGCCATGACCGCCCCGCTGCCCTCGCCCGCCGCCCCCCGTCCCGCTCCCGGCGGGCCGCTCAAGAAGCTCGACGCCCGGGAGCGGCAGCGCCTCGTCGAGCTGGTGCTGCTGCACCCCGGGCTGCCACGGGTGCGCATTCTCGAGCTGCTGCGCGAGGAGCTCGACGGGCGCACGGTGAGCCGCGTCACCGCGTACCGCTACCTGCGGGAGCTGGGGCTCGCGCGCCTGCGCGGCCCGCGGGGGCCTCGCGATGCCGGGGCGCAGCGCTCGCGCACGCAGCAGGGGCGGCCGGGCGCGGGGGGCGCGTACCCCTCGGACCTGACGGACGCACAGTGGGCGCGGGTGAGCCCGCTCTTCGAGCAGCGGCGCGGGGCGGGGAGGCCTCCCGAGTACGGCGCCCGCGCCGTGCTCGACGCGCTCTCGTACATGGCGCGCTCGGGCTGCAGCTGGCGGATGCTGCCGCACGACCTTCCGCCCTGGAGGACCGTGTACGCGACGTGGCGGCGCTGGGAGGCGCGGGGCCTGCTCGAGGAGCTGCAGCGCCGCCTCGGGGCCCGCGGGTGCTTCCTGCCGGGCCGCAGCGCCCCTTCCGAGGCGCTGCGCAGCCCTGCGGGCGCCTAGGACTTCGCGCCGGGCAGCTTCGCCTTCTCGAAGCTCGACCAGCAGTCGTCGTAGTCGAGCTGCATCGCGGGCGTCTCCATGGCGAAGCGCGTGGGGGCGATGACCCAGCGGCTCTCGAACATGAAGGCGAGCGTGTCGGTGATCTTGTGCGGCTTGAGCTCCACCGACACCGCGCGCTCGTAGGTCTCGCGGTCCGGGCCGTGGCCGCTCATGCAGTTGTGCAGGGACGCCGCGCCCGGCGAGAAGCCCGCGGCCTTCGCGTCGTAGGCGCCCTTCACCAGGCCCATGAACTCGTTCATCACGTTGCGGTGGAACCAGGGCGGGCGGAAGGTGTCCTCGCCCACCATCCAGCGCGGCGGGAAGATGACGAAGTCGCAGTTCGCGGTTCCCGGCGTGTCGCTCGGCGAGGTGAGCACCGTGAAGATGGACGGATCCGGGTGATCGAAGCTCACCGTGCCGATGGTGTTGAAGCGCGCCAGGTCGTACTTGTACGGCGCGAGGTTGCCGTGCCAGGCCACCACGTCCAGGGGCGAGTGATCCAGCTCCGTGGACCACAGCTTGCCCTGGAACTTCTGGATGACGCGCGTGGGCCGATCCACGTCCTCGTAGGCCGCCACCGGGGTGAGGAAGTCGCGCGGGTTGGCGAGGCCGTTGGAGCCGATGGGCCCCAGGTCCGGCAGCCGGAACAGCGCGCCGTAGTTCTCGCAGACGTAGCCGGAGGCGCTGCCGTCCGGCAGCTCCGCGCGGAAGCGCACGCCGCGCGGCACCACGCCCACCTCACCCGGTGAGAGCGCGAGCACGCCCAGCTCCGTCACCAGCCGCAGCCGGCCCTGCTGCGGCACGAGCAGCAGCTCGCCGTCCGCGTCGTAGAACACCGCGTCCACCATGGAGCGGTTGGCCAGGTACTGGTGGATGCCGATGCCCGCGCCGTGCGCCGCCGAGCCGTTGCCGCCCATGGTGACGAGCCCCTCCACGAAGTCCGTGGGCTCGGTGGGGCGGGGCAGGGGGCTCCAGCGCAGGCGGTTGGGCGTGGCGGGCACCTCCTCGAAGGGGCCGCTGCGCAGCAGCCGCTCCGCGTGCGGGCGGTAGGGCGGGTGGTTCGCCGTGGGGCGCAGCCGGTACAGCCAGCTGCGGCGGTTCTCGCGCCGCGGCGCGGTGAAGGCCGTGCCCGAGAGCTGCTCGGCGTACAGCCCGTACGGCACGCGCTGGGGCGAGTTGCGCCCCTCGGGCAGCGCACCCGGCACGGCCTCCGTGGCGTGCTCGTTTCCAAACCCGGACATGTAGCCGCTCGTCGTCATCTGCCCTCCTCGAAGTGTCGCGCCCCGCAGGTGCGCCGCCGGGCCACTGTATGCCTGCTCGCGCGGCCCCAGGACGTGCAAAATCGCGCGCTAGTCCACCGGCGCGGTGCGTGGCGTGCCCAGCTCCTTGAGCACCTCGAGCGCCACCTGGATGAGCGTCTCGGCGCAGGGCTCGCAGCCGCCGCCGCAGCAGCGGGGCCAGCGGCCCTCGGGGTTGCGCAGCAGGGGACGCACGCAGGAGCGGTAGTACGCAGGCAGCCCCAGCGCGTCGCTCGCGCGCTCGAGGGCCTCCTTCACCTGGGGATCGCTGGGATCGGGCACACCCTTCTTCTAAGGCCCCGCCTGTCCAAGGGAAAGCGCCGCTGTGGGGGGCCCGGAACGCGTGCTTGCGTCAGAGGGGGGAAGTCGGCTACTTGTCCCCGCGACGCAGCCGCGGGGTTAGCTCAGCTGGATAGAGCGCTTCCCTCCGAAGGAAGAGGCCACAGGTTCGACTCCTGTACTCCGCACACCCAAGAGGCCGGAACTCCTGGAGAAATCCAGAGGGTTTCGGCCTCTTCCCTTTCAGGCGTCGAGCGACTGGAGGATGAGGCTCAGCTCCTCTCGGCTCGCGCCCTTGGGCAGGTAGTAGTGCGGTCCGGAGAGCAGGGCGGTGCCCACCTCGTGGGCCGGCGCCGAGGTCAGGAAGACGATGCGCGGCGCGTCGTGCGGCAGCCGCTCCACCACCTCGGTGCCGCTCATGCCGGGCATGTTGAGGTCCAGCAGCATCACGCCGCAGCGCTCCTGCGCGAGCGTGGAGAGGGCGGCCTCGCCGTCGGCTGCCTCCACGGTCTCGTAGCCCAGGTCCTCGAGGCTCAGCCGCAGGAACTCGCGCCAGTCCGCGTCGTCGTCGACCACCAGTACCCTGCGCGCGCTGCCCGTCGAAGCCATTCGCCCCAAGAATCCTCCGGTGACAGAGACAACCCACCGCAGGTGTCCTCGAATTCGCCCGACGCAGCGCAGCGCCGCCCGCATGCAGAGCAGGAGAGCGAGGGCAGTCCCACGGGCCATCCTCCGCACCTCAGCTCGCAAGGAGCTCGTCCTCCGGTGAGGGCAGGGGGAGCGCCGCGGCGGATGGGAGCCCCGCGGGAGCGACGAGCCTCGAGCCCGGCAGCACGCGCAGTCTCTGGCCGCGCCACTCCACGCTGCGGCACGTGAGCGCCCGCGTCCAGGTGACGGCGAGCAGCGCGTCCTTGAGCAGCCCCGCGGCGACGAGGCGCGGCAGCCCCGCGAGCTGCAGCCGCTCGCCGCGCAGCGCGTGGAAGAGGAGCAGGTCCATCGCGAGCTTGAGCGCCGTGACGCTCGCACACGCCGCGGCCGCGCGAGGCGAGGGGGAGAGCAGCAGCGCGAGCAGGGCGAGGGGCGCGGGGTTGAGCAGCGCCTGCGCGAGCGAGGTGAGGGGGCTGACGGCGGTGCGGTGGATGATGCTCCAGCGCGCATAGCGCCGGAAGAAGGCGCCCACGCTCTTGTCCTGCGACACGTTGAAGACGGGGCTCGCGGCGACCACGACCCGCTTGCCCAGCTGTCGCGTGACCCACGCACCGATGACGTAGTCCTCGGCGAGCACGTCCTTCACCGAGAAGAAGCCGCCCAGCTGCTCCAGGTCCTCGCGGCGCAGCGCCATGGACTTGCCCACCACGAGGTCCCGGCCCGCCAGCTCCTTCGCGGCCAGCATCCCGGGCGCCACGCTCGAGGCGAGGTGCAGGTTGTCCAGGAGCGAGCCCAGCCGCCGCTCGCCCACGCCCAGCACCGGGTGCGTGAGGCAGCCCACCTCGGGGTCGCCGAAGGCGTGCGCCACCTCCCAGAGGTAGCTCGGCCCCACGCGCACGTTGGAGTCGCTCACCACCAGCAGGTCGTGGCGCGCCGCGTCCGCGAGCGTGATGAGCTGGTTCACCTTGGGGTTGAATCCGGGCTCGCCGTGCTGCAGCGCGAGCCGGAAGCGCGTGGGCCAGCGCGCCACCGCGCGGCGGGCCACGGCGTAGGCCGGGTCCGAGCGGTCCTTCACGCCGAGCACCACCTCGAAGTGGGGGTAGTCCAGCGCGGCGAAGGAGGCGAGGTTCTCCTCCAGGTCGTCGTCCACGCCGCACAGCGGCTTGAGCACCGAGATGCCCACCGCCTCCACGGGACGGGGCGGCTGCGCAGGCGCGCGCCGCCAGCACAGCAGGGTCACGGCGAGCTGCACCGCGAGCGCGACGAGTCCCACGGCGGCGAGGGCGAGCAGGGTGAGGCTGAGCGACGTGAGCATGCGCGGCGTTCTCCCGGATGAGCGGGCCGCGGGGAGGAGGTCCACGCGGCCACGGGAGAGACGCTACGGGGCGGCTGGGGCAGGGCCGCGGCGGTCGGAAGACGGCCGCGAAAACTCACTGCGACAGGCGGGTGAAGCGGGCGCGGGCTAGCGCGCGAGGTTGCGGCTGTGCGGGTGGCGGATGTCGGTGCCGCGCACCATGTACACCACCATCTCGGCCACGTTCAGCGCGTGGTCGCCCACGCGCTCGAGGTGCTTCGCGATGAACATGAGCGCAGTGGCGCGCCGGATGTTCTTCGAGTCCTCCATCATGTAGGCGAGCAGCTCGTTGAAGATCTTGAGGAAGAGCGCATCGAGCAGGTTGTCGCCACGCAGCACCTCCTCGGCCTTGGCGGCGTCAGCGGACACGAAAGCATCCAGCGCCTTCTTCACCTGCTCCTGGCTCAGGTGCGCGAGCTTCGGCGTGTCCACGTAGGGCGCGAGCGGGGGCACCTGGTTCAGGTCGATGGCGCGCTCGGCGATGTTCACCGCGAGGTCCCCGATGCGCTCGAGGTCCGTCACGATCTTCAGCGCGGTGGTGATCAGGCGCAGGTCACTCGCGGCCGGCTGGCGCAGCGCGAGGATGCGCCGGCACATGTCGTCGATCTCCACCTCGAGGCGGTTCACCTCGCCATCCGACTGGGTGACGCGCTCGGCGAGCGCGCTGTCGCGCTCGGTGAGCGCGCGCACGCTGTCGGCGATGTTCGCCTCCACCTTCGCGCCGATGGTGAGCAGCTTGTCGCGCAGGTCGCTCAGGTCCTGCTCGAACGCCTTGTCCGTGTGGGTCGCCGGCATGCCTGTCTCCCTACGCCTACCCGAACTTGCCGGTGACGTAGTCCTCGGTGCGCCTCTCGCGCGGGTTGGTGAAGATCTGCTCGGTGCGCCCGCACTCCACCAGCTCGCCCATGTAGAAGAAAGCGGTGCGGTCGCTCACGCGGGCGGCCTGCTGCATGTTGTGGGTCACGATCGCGATGGTGTACGTCGCCTTGAGCTCGTGGATCAGCTCCTCGATCTTCGCGGTGGCGATGGGATCCAACGCGCTCGCCGGCTCGTCCATCAGGAGCACCTCGGGCTCCACCGCGAGCGCCCGCGCGATGCACAGGCGCTGCTGCTGGCCGCCGGAAAGCCCCATGGCGCCTGAGTCGAGGCGGTCCTTCACCTCGTCCCAGAGCGCCGCCTGGCGCAGGCAGCGCTCCACGGTCTCCTCGGTGCGCCCGCGGATGCCGTTGAGCCGCAGCCCGGAGGCCACGTTGTCGAAGATGGACATGGTAGGAAAGGGGTTGGGGCGCTGGAACACCATCCCCACGCGGCGGCGCAGCTGCACCGGGTCCACGTCTCCCGCGTACAGGTCCTGCCCCTCCACCAGCACGCGCCCCGCGGCGCGTCCGCCGGGCACCAGCTCGTGCATGCGGTTGAGGCAGCGCAGGAAGGTGGACTTGCCGCAGCCCGAGGGCCCGATGATCGCGAGCACGCTGTGGACCGGCACGTCCAGCGAGACCTTCCGCAGCACCTGGCTCTGGCGGAACCAGGCGTCGAGCTGCTCGACCTGGATCTTGTTGCGCACGTTCGTGCTCATCCGGCCCTCCCGAGCCGCGAGCGGGTGAGGAGGCGGGCGGCGAGGTTGAGGCCCCCGACCAACAGGAGCAGCACGAGCGCGGCGCTCCAGGCCTTCTGGTGCCAGTCCTCGTAGGGGCTGATCGCGTAGTTGAAGATCTGCACGGTGAGCGAGGCGGTCGGCTGATCCGGCCGCGTGTTCCAGTACTGGTTGTTGAGGGCAGTGAAGAGCAGGGGCGCGGTCTCTCCGGCGGCGCGCGCCACGGCGAGCAGCACCGCCGTCACGATGCCGCCCATGGCGGTGCGCAGCACGATGCGCAGGCTCGTCTTCCAGCGCGGCACGCCCAGGGCGAGCGAGGCCTCGCGCAGGGACGGGGGCACCAGCCGCACAAGTTCCTCGGTCGTGCGCGCCAGCGTGGGCACCATCAGCAGCGCGAGCGCCACCGCCCCGGCGATGGCGGAGAAGTGCTTCATCGGCACCACCACCAGCGTGTACGCCACGATGCCCACCACGATGGAGGGCACGCCCGAGAGCACCTCGGCGGTGAAGCGCACGGCGCGCCCGAAGCGCCCGTCGCCCTGCTCCGCGAGGAACACGCCCGCGCCGATGCCCAGCGGCAGCCCGATGAGGCAGGCGAGCAATACCAGGTAGAGCGTGCCCAGCAGCGCGTTGCCCACGCCGCCGCCCGGCTCGCCCACCGGCGTGGGCAGGGCCGTGAAGAAGGTGAGGGAGAGTCCCGCCGCGCCCCGGCTCACCACCAGCCAGAGCAGGGACAGCAGCGGCACCAGCGCGCCCAGCAGTGCGAGCCCGCACAACCCCGTCATCAGGACGTTCACCGCCCGCCGCGCACGCACGCTCCTCACCGTGCACCTCCCACGGCGCGCCCGCCCACGGTGCGGATGAGCAGCCGCGCGAGCGTGTTGAGCAGCAGGGTGAGGGCGAAGAGCACCAGCCCCAGCGCCGCGAGCGCGCCGGTGTGCAGCCCGGCCGTCGCCTCGGCGAACTCGTTGGCGATGACGGCGGGCAGCGAGTAGCCCGGCGCGAAGAGCGAGGCGCGAATGTCCGGCGAGTTGCCGATCACCATCGTCACCGCCATGGTCTCGCCCAGCGCGCGCCCCAGCCCCAGCAGCGTGGCGCCCAGGATGCCCGCGCGGCTGTAGGGCAGCACCGCCAGGCGGATGGCCTCCCAGCGCGTCGCCCCCAGCGCGAGCGCGCCCTCCTTGAGGTTCTGCGGCACCGTGCGCATCACCTCACCGGTGATGGACGAGATGGTTGGCAGGATCATCACCGCGAGCACCAGGCCCGCGGCGAGGTAGCCCACGCCCAGCGGAGCGCCCTGGAACAGCGGCAGGAAGCCCAGCGCCTTCGCGAGCGCCGGCTCGAGCGTGGTGCGCAGCCAGGGCACGAGCACGAACAGCGCCCACAGGCCGTACACCACGCTGGGGATGCTCGCGAGCGTCTCGATGGCGAAGTTCACGCCGGGCCGCAGCCACTTGGGCGCCATCTCGGTGAGGAAGAGCGCGAGCCCGATGGACACCGGCAGCGCCACCACGAGCGCAATCGCGCTGGTCACCAGCGTGCCGTAGATGAAGGGCAGGGCGCCGAAGACCTCGGACACGGGGTCCCAGTCGGTCCCCTTGAGGAAGGCGCCGAGGCCAATGGCCGAGATCGTGGGCCAGGCGGCCTCCGCCAGCACGAAGACGATGAGGCCGGCGATGACGAGCACGGCCGCGCCCAGGGTGGCCAGCAGGGCCCCCCAGACGCGGTCGCCGACGTTCGAGCGGCCGCGGCGCCGGACACGGCTCAGCGCCTGCGGCCGGGCTGCGATGTCACTTGCTGGAAGCAAACGGAACCGGCTTTCCCTGGACGGTCATGGTGCGCAGCTTCGCCTGGACCTTCGCCACCACCGGCGCGGGCAGCGGCGCGTAGTCGAGCGGGCCGGCCATCTTCTGGCCGTCGTGGAGGGCCCAGTCGATGAAGCGCAGCATCGCGGCGCCCTTCACCGGGTCCTTCTGGTCCTGCGGCACCAGCAGGTAGGTGAACGAGGCGATGGGGTAGCTGTTCTTGCCGGACGCATCGGTGATCGAGACGCGGAAGTCCGCGGGCACCGTGACGCCCGCGGCCGCCGCCGAGGTGCTCTCGATGCTGGGCTTCACGAACTGCCCGTCCTTGTTGCGCAGCGCCGCGGTGGGCTGCTTCGTCTGGTTCGCGTACGCGAGCTCCACGTAGCCCAGCGCGCCCGGGGTCTGCTTCACCTGGCCCGCCACGCCGTCATTGCCCTTGGCGCCCAGCCCCGTGGGCCACTTCACGCTCTTGCCCGCGCCCACCTGCTGCTTCCACTCCGGCGACACCTTGGCGAGGTAGTCGGTGAAGATGGCCGTGGTGCCCGAGCCGTCCGAGCGGTGCACGATGGTGACGGCGAGGTCCGGCAGCTTCACGCCGGGGTTGGCCTTGGCGAGCGCCGGGTCGTTCCACTTCGTGATCTTGCCCAGGAAGAGGCCGGAGAGCGCCTCGGGGGTGAGCTTCAGCTCGGTGACGGGAGCATTGAAGGTGAGCACCACCGCACCCAGCACGGTGGGGATGTTCACGGTGCCCGGAGCCTTCTGCAGCTCCTCGTCGCTCATCGGCGCGTCCGAGGCGCCGAAGTCCACGGTGCCCTTGGTGATCTGCTGGATGCCGCCGCCCGAGCCGATCGCCTGGTAGTTGAACTGCTGGTCCGGGTGCAGCTTGTTGTACTCGCTGAACCACTTCGTATAGAGCGGCGCGGGGAAGGTCGCGCCCGCGCCCGTCATCAGCACGGGGTCCGCGGCGAGCGCAGTGCCCGCGACGGTGAGGAGGGCTGCTGCGAGGAGCTTCTTCATGGTCCAGGTCCTTTCACCGGCTGAACGCCGGTGCGTTTGTAGGGTCGGAACGGCTGCGGCGATGTGACAAGCGCGTGACAACCCCGGGCGCGCCTGCTGGCCCGCCCGGGGAGCGCGGGGGTGGGACGGCGGGGCGGGACTAGAACTTCACCTCGGCGAGCAGCTTGCCGCGGGTCTCGTTGGGCTTGAGGGTGGCCGCGCCGTAGGTGGTGCGCTCGATCTCCACCACCGACTTGATGGACTTGCTCCACTTGTAGCCGACGCCCGCGAGGCCGAGCTTCACGTTGTTCCCGTCCAGGGTGGTGTCCGGGTCGATGTTGTCGTAGCGCGCGAGCAGGTCCACGTTCGCCACGGGCCCCGCGCCGAGCAGCCCGAGGTTGAGCACCGCGAAGGCGCTCACGCCGCGCGACTTCACGGTGGGCTCGGCCGGGTTGACGGTGAAGCGGGTGACCTTGTCGTTCGCGTCGCGCCCGGCGAAGTACTCGGCGGCGACCGTGAGCGGCGCGCTCTGGTAGCCCACCTGCCCGATGGCGCGCTCCTTGGTGTTGGAGATGCCCTTGGCGTCGTCGTACTTGCCGGTGGAGGCGTAGCCGGTGACGAAGAGGCCCGCGGCCGCCCCCCCCATCCCCGCGAGCGGGTTGAGGGTGAGGCGCCCTTGCAGCTCCTTGCGCTTGCCGAGCTCGGCGGACTTCCAGCCCTCGCCGTTGTTCACGTTGACCTGGTAGCTGCCGTACTTGCCGGGAATGGTGCCGCCCACGGCGAGGCCCAGGTCCGAAGAGGTGAGGTAGCCCCAGCGGTCCACCGCCACCGGACCGGTGACGCGGTAGCCCCAGAGGTCCTCCTCGTAGGAGATCCACGCGAGCGGCAGCTGGCCCACGCGCAGGAAGCTGCCCGTGTGCCAGAGGTCCTTCACCTCGAGGAAGGCGTACTTCGTGGTCACGTCGAAGTACTGGTTGCCGCCCTGGCGCAGGTCACCGCCCTCGAGCGTGGCCTGGAAGCGCACGGTCTTGGTGAGCTGGAACTCGGACTGCAGGTAAAGCCGGTCGATGCCGAAGGAGTTGGCGTTCTCGGTGGGACCGCGCAGATCGTACGAGTAGCGCAGGTAGCTCTTACCGGAGAGCTTCACGCGGTCGATCCAGCTGCCCGAGGCCTCCTGGGGCTTCTTCTCGGCCTGGCTCGTGGTGGAGGTGACCTGACCCGCCTCGGGGGGAGGCGGCGTGGCCTGCGCGGGAGCGGCGGGCTGCGCGGAGGACGGGGTGGAGGGCTCGCTGGTCTGCGCGAGCGCGGGAGAGGTGGCAAGGGTCAGCAGGGCTGCGACGAGGCTGCGGTTCACGGGTTGGGCTCCGTTGGTTGACTTGCGGACTGCGATCTAGAGGTCGCCTGTGGCTGCTTCACGGCTGGGCCGTGACATCTCTGCAACGAGGCGTGTGACGCGAGGCGAGGCGCTCAGGCAGCGCGCGGATCCACGAGCCGGTAGCCCACGCCGCGCACCGTCTCGAGCAGGGCGCGCGCGGGCCCCAGCTTGTCGCGCAGGCGCATCACGTGCGTGTCGATGGTGCGCGTCTCCAGTGACGAGGAGAGTCCCCAGACCTCCTCGAGCAGCGCCTCGCGCGTCTGCACGCGGCCGAGCCGCTGCAGCAGGTGCTCGAGCAGCCGGAACTCCAGTGCGGTGAGCGTCACCTCGTGCCCCTCCACGTAGAAGCGGTGCGCCTCCACGTCGAGGGAGAGGGGGCCGAGACTCAGCGGCTCCGCACCGGCCTTGCCGGAGGGCGCGCGGCGCAGGATGGCCTGCAGCCGCAGCACCAGCTCGCGCACGCTGAAGGGCTTGGTGACGTAGTCATCCGCGCCGAGCTCGAAGCCGCGCACGCGGTGCTCCTCCTCGCCGCGGGCGGTGAGCATCACGATGAGCACGTCGCGGGTGTCGCTCGCGGCGCGCAACTCGCGGCACACCTCGGTGCCGGGCAGGTCCGGCAGCATCAGATCCAGGAGCACCAGATCGGGGCGGCGCTCGCGCGCGGACTGCAGCGCGGCCGCGCCCGTCAGCGCCACCGAGGTGGAGAAGCCGGCACTGCGCAGGTTGAAGTCGAGCAGCGCGGAGAGGTCGTGCTCGTCTTCGACGATGAGGACGTGGGCCATGCGCCCACCCTCTCGCGCTCACTTTGCCCTGGCGTGACGAGCCCGCAACAAGTGCGTGACGCGCTCCGGGGAGAGCGGGCGCTACGGGTCGAAGCTGGTGCCGGTGCCCTGGGGACCGGGCTCGCCGCCGCCTGCGTCCGCGATGCCCGAAGCGCCCGCGCCCGACTCGTCCCCGTGCGCGCCCGCGTCCTCGGCGGCGTCCGGCAAGGGATCGTTCAGGTCGTGCGGCCCATCGTGCAGCAGCGCCGGGTCCACCTCACCGGGCGGCAGGTCGCAGGGGGCGAGCGGCGCCACGTGGGGCGCGCGCGGGCCGTGCGGGCCATGTGCTCCGTGAATGCCCGGCCCTCCGCGCGCGGACAGCGCCGCGGGAGGCAGGCCCGAGTGCCGCCGCGCCGCCTCCATCAGGGCCGCGTGGTGGCGGTAGCGCGCCTCCACCAGCTTGTGGATGAGCAGCGGGCCGCCCGGCACGCGGCGCGCGGTGATGGCCTGGGTCGCCTTGCGCACGGGGTAGCGCACGCGGCGGATCTGCACGCGCCAGCCCTTGGGCGTGAAGGTGAAGACGCCGTAGGCGGGGCGCAGGTCGCCGTCGCGCGGGATGCCGGCGCTGGCCACGTCCGCGATGAGCAGCCGGCCCACGCGCCGCCGGTAGGGGAAGTGCAGGTGGCCGAAGGCGCAGGCGGCCGCGTCCAGGTGCTGGAAGAAGCGGCGCACCGCGAGGTCGTCCAGCGTGGGGTCCAGCGACTCCTCGAGGTTCTTGGGGTTCGCGTGGCAGACGTAGAGGTCCTGCCCCTTGCGCGGGCTGTAGCGCACGCTGAAGGGCAGGGCGCCCAGACGCTGCAGCAGGCCCTCGCCCAGCTGGTCTCGCGTCCAGCGCAGGAGCTCCGTCTTCCAGTGGTCGCGCTCGCGGTAGGCGCCGCCCAGGTAGTTGCCCGCGAGGTAGCAGTCGGTGTTGCCCATCAGCAGGGCGTCGCAGCGGTCGAAGAGCAGCTCCACCGTCTCGCGGGGGTGGGCGCCGCGCAGCGCGAGGTCTCCCGCCGCCACGATGTAGTCGGGCGCCACGCGCGCGATGTCCTCGAGCACCGCCTCGCAGGCGGGCAGGTTGCCGTGGATGTCGGCGAGCACCGCGACCCTCATGGGGCCGCATCCTATCACCCCGGCGGCGGCGCGACGGGAGGACTTGCGGGCAGCCAGACCGTGAAGGTGGAGCCCCGGCCGGGCTCGCTCTCGACCCGCACCTCGCCCCCCATGGCGCCCACCAGGTGCTTGACGATGGAGAGCCCCAGCCCGGTGCCCCCCATGTCCCGGCTGCGGCCCGGGTCCACCCGGTAGAAGCGCTCGAAGATGCGCCCCAGGTGGCGCGCCTCCATGCCCACCCCGGTGTCGCGCACCCGCAGCACGAGGCGCCCCCCTGCCTGCTCCGCGCTCACCTGCACGCTGCCGCCCGCCGGGGTGTACTTCACCGCGTTGTCCAGCAGGTTGATCAGCACCTGCTCCACGGCGCGCGCGTCCCCGTGGGCACTCAGGTCCGCGGGCACCTCGAGCCCTACCGTCAGCCCCTTGCCCTCCGCCTTGAGCCGCACCGTCTCGGCCGCTCGCGCCGCGGCGGGTGCGAGCGGCACCCGGGTGGACTGCAGCCGCAGCTCTCGCCCCTCCAGGCGGCTGAGCTCGAGCAGGTCCTCCACCAGCTCGCCGAGCCGCTCGGCCTGGCGGTGGATGATGCCCACCATGCGCGGGGCGACCGTGGAGTCCGCGAGCGCGCCGCCCTGCAGGGTCTCGGCGTAGCCGCGGATGGCGGTGATGGGGGTGCGCAGCTCGTGGCTCACGTTGGCCACGAAGTCCTTGCGCACCTTCTCCAGGCGCCGCAGCTCGGTCACGTCGTGGAAGACGGCGGCGCTGCCGGGCAGCTCGCGCCCCAGCGGCGTCACGCGGATGGCGAGCGTGCGCGGGTACAGCCCCTCCAGCGCGAGCTCCAGCTGGGTGCTCTCGCCCTGGCGGCACGCGGCGAGCACCGCGGCGTGCAGCGGCTCGTGGCGCACCAGCGCGATGGGGCGCTGGCCGACAATCTCCCGCCGGGGCCCCGGCGACGTGGCGAGCAGCGAGGGCAGGGCGTCGTTGTGGCGCACCACGGTGCCCTGCGCGTCCGTCACCCAGACGCCCTCGGCCATGCTGTCCAGCACCGCGCTCTGGATGCGCGCCTCGCGCTCGAGGGCCGCGTTGCGGGCGGCGAGCTTCGCCTCGAGCGACTCGATGGCGCCCTGCACCTCCTCGAGCTCCCGCAGCCCGGGCGCCTGCAGCGTCGGAGGCGCGGCGCCCTCGCCGCGGCGGCGGGTCTGGCGCGCGAGCAGCTCGAGCCTCCGACCGGCGCTGCCCCGCGTGGCCAGGTAGGCCGCGAGCGCGCCACCGAAGGCGACGAGCGCGGCCTCCAGCGCCGCCGCGCTCCCATGGTCCAGCAGGGCGAGCAGCGCGAAGGCGGCCAGCGGCGGCGCGAGCAGTACCAGGAGGAGGGAGGTCAGGCGCATCCGGAGGCAGGGCTAGGGGACGCTCAGCTTGTAGCCCACGCCGCGCACCGTCTCGATGATGTCTCCGGCCGCGCCCAGCTTCTCGCGCAGCCGCTTGATGTGCGTGTCCACGGTGCGGGTGTGGATCTCCGCCTGGATGCCCCACACGTCCGAGAGCAGCACCTCGCGCGTCTGCACCCGCTCGGGCCGCTCCAGCATGGTGCGAAGCAGCCGGAACTCGAGCGCCGTGAGCACCACCTCCTGCCCTCCCACGCGCACCTGGTGGCGCGCCCCGTCCAGCTCGATGTCCCCCGCGCGCAGCAGCACCGCCTGCGCGCCGCCCTCGTCCGCCTCGCCGCGCCGCAGCACCGCGCGCACCCGCAGCAGCAGCTCGCGCACGCTGAAGGGCTTGGGCACGTAGTCGTCTGCCCCCAGCTCGAGGCCCTGGATGCGGTCGGACTCCTGGCCCTTCGCGCTCACGATGATGACGGCGGCGCGCCTGAGCTCGGGGTCCGCCTTGAGCAGGCGCAGGACCTCGGTGCCCGGCAGGTCCGGCAGCATCAGGTCCAGGAGCACGAGGTCCGGGCGGAAGGCGCGGGCGCGCGCGAGCCCCGAGGCGCCGCTGCCCGCGGCTTCCACCTGGAAGCCGGCCTGCCTCAGGTTGTACTCGATGAGCCCCGCGAGGTCCTGCTCGTCCTCGATGATGAGAATGCGCACCATGCGTCGACCGCCCTCTCCTGTGGCCCGGCCGTGCGGCCAGCCCGCACCTCCATAGCCGCGCGAGGGCAGGCCGCCGCGTGACGATGCTGTTACATCTCCGGGCTCACATGGCGCGTTGACTTTTGGGGGGTCCCTCTCTATGTTGCGCGCCTTTTTCGCCGGGAAAGCCTCGTAGATGGTCGTAAAGATTGAACAAATTCGCGAAGAGGGACTGCGGCTCGACGAGCCCGTCTCCACCGCCCTGATCCAGGAGGCGCTCGACCTGGACTCGCGCAGCGCGTCCGGCGCCGAGACCGGCTTCAAGGCGACCGGGCCCGCCCGGCTGAAGGCGTTCCTGCGCAAGGTGAGCGGGGGCGTGCTGCTCGAGGGCAGCCTGGACGTCTCCGCCTCCATCCCCTGCAAGCGCTGCCTCGTGGACGTGAAGCTGGACGTCCCCGTGCGCTTCACCCTCAACCTCGTCCCCGAGAGCCTGGTGCGCCGGGACGAGGAGGAGGGGGTGGAGGAGCACGTGCGCGGCGGCGAGGGGGAGAGCGAGGGCTCCTTCGACCTCCAGGACACGGACGAGGAGGTCTTCGACGGAAAGACGATCGATCTGGATCCGATCGTCCGAGAGCAGGTATTGCTCGCGCTCCCGATGAGCGTGGTCTGTCGGGAAGACTGTCAGGGGCTCTGCGCGCAGTGCGGCCAGAACCTCAACGAGAAGAAGTGTGGCTGTGAGCAGCGGGTCATCGACCCCCGGCTCGCCGCCCTGAAGGACATCAAGCTGAACTGACGGTTCCAATGTCCCCCGCAAGGGTTGTGGGGGCGGACGGAGCCGATGCCGAGGTGAGTCGTGGGAGTTCCCAAGAAGCGGACGTCGAAGATGCGGCGCGATCGCCGCCGTGCGGCCAACAGCAACCTGCGCTCGGCCGTGCAGGTCATCAAGTGCGCCAAGTGCAAGGAGCCGGTGATGCCTCACCGCGCCTGCGCCGCGTGCGGCCACTACGGCGGCCGTGAGGTCCTCGCTACCGAGTAGCGGGGGGCCCCTTGCGGCTCGTGCTGGACGCGATGGGCGGTGACCACGCTCCCGCCGCTGCGGTGGAGGGGGGCGTGCTCTACGCGCGCGCGCACCCCGGGCACGAGCTGCTGCTGGTGGGGGACGAGGCGCGCGTGGGCCCGCTCCTGGAGCGCGCCCGCCCGCCGTCCAACGTCCGGCTGAGGCATGCCTCGGAAGTGGTGGAGATGGCGGAGAGCGCCAGCGCCGCCATTCGCAAGAAGAAGGATTCCTCCCTCCGGGTGGGCTTCGAGCTCGTCCGCGATGGGGAGGCGTGCGCCCTGGTCTCCGCCGGCAACTCCGGTGCGGTGATGGCCGGAGCGCTGCTCGTGCTGGGGCGCCTGCCCGGCGTGGAGCGCCCCGCCATCGCCACGCTCTTTCCCGCGCTGCGGGGCGGCGGTCGCTGCCTGCTCCTGGATGCGGGCGCCAACGTGGACTGCCGCGCGAGCCACCTCGTGCAGTTCGCCGTGATGGGCGAGGCCTTCGTGCGCTCGCGCCTCGGCATCGAGCGCCCGCGCGTGGCCATCCTCTCCAACGGCGAGGAGGACTCGAAGGGCACCGAGCTCACGCGCGAGGCGAGCGCGCTCCTGCGCCAGGGCGACCTGCACTTCACCGGCTACGTGGAGGGCAAGGACGTCTTCAGCGGCGAGGTGGAGGTCGTCGTCACCGACGGCTTCACCGGCAACATCGTGCTCAAGACGTCCGAAGGCGTGGCCATGGGCGTCACGGGCCTCCTGCGCAACGCGATCGAGCGGCGCGGCGGCCTGCCGGAGCGGCTCGGCGCGCTGCTGCTCAAGAGCACCTTCGCGGGCCTCAAGCGCGTCGTGGACTACGCCGAGTACGGAGGCGCGCCGCTGCTCGGCATCAACGGCGTCGGAATCGTGGCACACGGGCGCTCGAGCCCTCGGGCGCTCCTCAACGCACTACGCGCTGCGGCGCAGACGGCAGAGGCCGGACTGCTGCCCGAGTTGACGCGTTGCATCGAGCGTGCCGAGGGCTGGTTTCCCGCGCGCCGCCGGGGAAAAGAAGCGACAGGAGAGGGGATTTCTGAGTAGAGAGCGCGCCGCGTTCACCGCTTCCAGAAAGGGCAGCGAAGGACATGAGCAAGGTCGCGTTCATCTTCCCGGGGCAGGGCAGCCAGAGCGTCGGGATGGGCAAGGATCTGAGCGAGCGCTTTCCCGAGGCGCGCGCCATCTTCGAGCGGGCGGATGCCGCCCTGGGCGAGCCCCTGAGCCGCCTGTGCTTCGAGGGTCCCGACGAGGCGCTGAAGCTCACCGCGAACACCCAGCCGGCCATCCTGACGGTCTCCGTGGCGGCGCACGCGGTGTTCGCCGCGCGCTTCGGCCAGGCGCCCGCCTTCGTCGCGGGCCACAGCCTCGGCGAGTACTCGGCGCTGGTCGCCGCAGGCTCCCTCTCGCTCGAGGACGCGGTGCACGCGGTGCGCGCGCGCGGCACCTTCATGCAGGAGGCGGTACCCGCGGGCGTGGGCGCCATGAGCGCGGTGCTGGGGCTCTTGCCCGCGCAGGTGAAGGCTGCGTGTGACGCGGCGGCCGCCGAGGTCCCGGGCGAGGTGGTGTCGCCCGCGAACTACAACTCGCCCGAGCAGACCGTCATCGCGGGGCACGCAGCGGCGGTGGAGCGCGCGGGCGCGAAGCTGAAGGAGGCGGGGGCCAAGCGCGTGCTGCCCCTGCCCGTGAGCGCCCCCTTCCACTGCGCGCTGATGGCGCCGGTGAAGCCGCGGCTGCAGGAGGTGCTCGCGCGCGTGCAGCTCTCCGCGCCGCGCGTGCCGGTGGTCACCAACGTGGAGGCCGCGCCGAACTCGGACGCGGCGCGCGTGGTGCCGCTCTTGCTCGAGCAGGTGAGCGCGAGCGTGCGCTGGGTGGAGAGCGTGGAGGCGCTGAAGGCCGCGGGCGTCACGCGCGTGGTGGAGCTGGGGCCGGGCAAGGTGCTGTGCGGCCTGGTCAAGCGCATCGCCAAGGACATCGAGTGCTTCAACGTCGAGGACGGAGCGAGCCTGGAGAAGACGCTCGCCGCACTGGGGGCCGCATGAGCACGCAGGGACTGCAGGGGAAGGTCGCGCTGGTGACGGGTGGCTCGCGCGGCATCGGGCGCGCGTGCGCCGTGGCGCTCGCCAAGGCGGGCGCGAAGGTGATCATCAGCTACGCGGGCAACGAGGCCGCGGCGCAGGAGACGCTGGGCCTCTTGCAGGCCGCGGGCGTCGCGGGTGAAGCCGTGAAGTTCGACGTGGCGGACGCCGCCGCGTGCCAGGCCGCGGTGGACGGCATCGTGAAGGCGCACGGGCGCCTCGACGTGCTCGTGAACAACGCGGGCATCGCGGTGGACGGCCTCATCATGCGCTTCAAGGACGAGGACTGGGACCGCACCCTGGACACCAACCTCAAGGGCGCCTTCGCGCTCATCCGCGCCGCGAGCCGCCCGATGATGAAGCAGCGCGGCGGCGCCATCGTGAACGTGAGCTCCATCGTCGGCGAGATGGGCAACGGCGGTCAGGCCGCCTATGCAGCGAGCAAGGCAGGGCTCATCGGCCTGACCAAGGCCGTGGCGAAGGAGCTCGCGAGCCGCAACATCCGCGTCAACGCCATCTCCCCGGGCTTCATCGGCACGGACATGACGCACGGGCTCAGCGACGAGAACAAGTCCAAGATGCTCGAGGCCATCCCCCTGGCTCGCCTGGGGAGCGCCGAGGAAGTTGCCAATGCAGTGCTGTTCCTCTCGAGTGACGCGTCCAGCTACATCACGGGCGAGGTCCTCAAGGTGAACGGCGGGATGTACATGTAGCCAGAGTGGTTGGAATGACTCCCGGCGTGGGGTATACCCCGCCGGATTTGACTGTCCGGGAAGCCTGACGGACCCCTACACGGTTGTTGGAGGAATCTCCTTTATGTCGACGTCCGCTATCGAGACCAAGGTCAAGTCCATCATCGCCGACCAGCTGGGCGTGGGTGAGGACGAGATCAAGCCCGAGGCCTCCTTCATCGAGGATCTGGGCGCCGACAGCCTCGACATCGTCGAGCTGGTCATGGCCATGGAGGAGGAGTTCGAGGTCGAGATCCCCGACGAGGAGGCCGAGAACATCAAGACCGTGGGCGACGCGATCAAGTACGTCGAGACCCACAAGAAGTAGGCATCACCCGGGGGCTGTTCCTGCCCCCGGAACAGGGAAGGGCCCGGAGCCGTGCGCGCCTGCGGGTGCGCGCGCTCCGGCTTTGCAATCCGAGGCGGAGAGAACGTGGCAAACCGACGCGTGGTCATCACCGGAACAGGGCTCATCACGGCGCTGGGCACCGGCACCGAGAAGAACTGGCAGGCGATGCTCGCCGGTAAGTCGGGCATCGCGCCCATCACCCGCTTCGACGTGGCGAAGCTCGACACCCGCTTCGCCGGCGAGGTGAAGGACTTCGAGCCGGAGCAGTTCATCGACAAGCGCGAGGTCCGCCGCATGGACCTCTTCGCCCAGTACGCGCTGGCCGCGGCCGACATGGCCATGAAGGACAGCGGGCTGCCCATCGGCAGCGACAAGCCCCACGGCTACGCGGCCGAGAAGGTCGGCGTCATCGTGGGCTCGGGCATCGGCGGCATCGCCAGCCTCGAGGAGCAGCACAAGAAGGGCGTGGAGAAGGGCTTCGACCGCCTCTCCCCCTTCTTCATCATCCAGATGATCATCAACATGGCCCCCGGCCTCATCTCCATCAAGTACGGCGCCAAGGGCCCGAACTGGGGTCCGGTGAGCGCGTGCGCCACGAGCGCGCACGCCATCGGCGAGGCGATGAAGAGCATCCAGGTCGGCGAGTGCGACGCGGTCATCGCCGGCGGCTCGGAGGCCGCCGTGACGCCGCTGGGCATCGGCGGCTTCAGCGTGATGAAGGCGCTCTCCACCCGCAACGACGACCCCGCCGGTGCGAGCCGCCCCTTCGAGAAGGACCGCGACGGCTTCGTCATGGGCGAGGGCGCCGGCGTGCTCGTGCTCGAGGAGATGGAGGCCGCGAAGAAGCGCGGCGCCAACATCCTCGCGGAGCTGGTGGGCTACGGCGCCAACTCGGACGCGCACCACGTGACCGCTCCCGCCCCCGAGGGCGAGGGTGCGGCGCGCTGCATGCGCCTCGCGCTCGCGAGCGCGAGCATGAACCCCGAGGACGTGGGCTACATCAACGCGCACGGCACCTCGACGCCCTTCAACGACGCGAACGAGACCAAGGCCATCAAGACGGTCTTTGGTAGCCACGCGAAGAAGGTCGCCGTCTCCTCCACCAAGTCCATGACCGGCCACATGCTGGGCGCGGCGGGCGGCGCGGAGGCGGTGGTGGCGGTGCAGGTGCTCACGCGCAACGTGCTGCCGCCCACCATCAACTACGCCACGCCGGACCCCGAGTGCGACCTGGACTACGTGCCGAACACGGCGCGCGAGACCCGGGTGGACGCGGTGATGAGCAACTCGTTCGGCTTCGGCGGCACCAACGCGGTGCTGCTCTTCAAGCGCTTCAAGTAGACCAACGCATGCCCCGGGAGCCGCTGCTGGCGGGCCCGGGGCAGGGCGGGGCGAGGACGCTCGGTGGGGCCTCCCCCGGAGAGGTGGAGGCCATACGCCCGTGAAGCTCGTCATCGCATCGGACCATGCCGGCCTGGAGCTGCGCCAGGAGCTGGTGAGCCTGCTCAAGGAGCGCTCCGTCGCCTTCGACGACGTGGGCCCCACCACCCGCGACTCGGTGGACTACCCGGACTTCGCCGTGAAGGTGAGCCGCGCGGTGGCCCGAGGCGAGTACACGCTCGGCGTGCTCGTGTGCGGCACCGGCATCGGGATGAGCATGGTGGCCAACAAGCACCGGGGCATCCGCGCCGCCCTGTGCAGCACCGAGTTCGAGGCCCGCATGGCGCGCGCCCACAACGACGCGAACGTGCTGTGCCTCGGCCAGCGCACCGTGGGCGCCGGCGTCGCGCGCGCCATCCTGGACGCCTTCCTGCAGACCCCCTTCGAGGGCGGCCGCCACCAGAAGCGCGTGCAGAAGATCCACGACGCCGAGACGGCGGGCTAGCGCGGGCGCGCGAGCCCGCGTTAAGAGCCCTGCCACACGATCTCCCGGACGCGCACGGCCTCCCGCCCGGGAGTCCGCGGCCCGTCCTCCCCCCGCAAAGCTCACGGAAGGACGTACCGCCATGGAGAACACCCGCACGCTGGCCCAGGTGGACCCGGACATCGCCCGGCTGGTGCACGAGGAGACCGCGCGCCAGGAGGAGGGGCTCGAGCTCATCGCGAGCGAGAACTTCGTCTCCCCGGCGGTGATGGAGGCCGTGGGCAGCACCCTCACCAACAAGTACGCCGAGGGCTACCCGGGCCGCCGCTACTACGGCGGCTGCGAGGTGGTGGACAAGGTGGAGGAGCTGGCCATCGCGCGCGCCAAGGAGCTGTTCGGCGCGGACGCGGTGAACGTGCAGCCGCACTCGGGCAGCCAGGCCAACATGGGCGCGTACATGGCGCTGATGAAGCCGGGTGACACCATGCTGTCCCTGGACCTCAACTCCGGCGGCCACCTCACGCACGGCAGCGGCGTGAACTTCAGCGGCAAGCTCTACACCATCGTCCACTACGGGCTCACCAAGGACACCGAGACCCTGGACTACGCGCAGGCCGCCGCGCTCGCCAAGGAGCACAAGCCCAAGGTGGTGGTGGTGGGCGCGAGCGCGTACCCGCGCATCATCGACTTCGCCAAGTTCCGCGAGATCGCGGACAGCGTGGGCGCGGCCATGGTGGTGGACATGGCGCACATCGCGGGCCTGGTGGCCGCGGGGCTGCACCCCTCCCCGGTGCCGTACGCGGAGTTCGTGACCTCCACCACGCACAAGACCCTGCGCGGCCCCCGCGGCGGCCTCATCCTCTGCCGCGAGCAGTTCGCCAAGACGGTGAACAGCCAGATCTTCCCCGGCATCCAGGGCGGGCCCCTGATGCACGTCATCGCGGGCAAGGCGGTGGCCTTCCGCGAGGCGCTCACCCCCGAGTTCAAGAGCTACCAGCAGCAGATCGTGAAGAACGCCAAGGCGCTCGCCGAGGCGCTGCAGAAGGCCGGGCTGCGCCTGACCTCGGGCGGCACCGACAACCACCTGATGCTGGTGGACATGCGCTCCAAGAACCTCAACGGCAAGGTGGCCGAGGGCGTGCTGGGCAAGGCCGGGATCACGGTGAACAAGAACATGATCCCCTTCGACCCCGAGAAGCCCATGGTCACCAGCGGCATCCGCGTGGGCACCCCCGCGCTCACCAGCCGCGGCATGCGCGAGGCCGAGATGGCCATCGTGGGCGCGCTCATCGGCGAGGCCCTGGACCACGCGCAGGACGACGCGCGCCTCGCCTCCATCCGCGGCCGCGTGAAGGAGCTCACCCGCAGCTTCCCCCTCTACTCGAGCCGGCTGAAGTAGCCCCCGCCCGCCCCCCTCCGGAGCCCCGCCCTTGCGCTGCCCCTTCTGCCAGGACCCCGAGAACAAGGTCATCGACTCGCGCGAGTCGCATGAAGGGGCGGTGATCCGCCGGCGCCGCGAGTGCCTGCAGTGCAAGCGCCGCTTCACCACCTACGAGCGGGTGGAGGAGCTCTACCCGCTCATCGTGAAGAAGGACGGGCGGCGCGAGGCCTTCGACCGCGAGAAGATCGTGAGCGGCCTGAAGAAGGCCTGCGAGAAGCGCCCCGTGTCCGCGGACCAGGTGGAGGAGACGGTGCAGGGCATCGAGCGGCTCCTGCAGGGGATGGGGGAGAAGGAGGTCCCCTCCACCGTCATCGGCGAGGAGCTGATGCGGAGGTTGCAGGCCCTGGACGAGGTGGCCTACGTGCGCTTCGCCTCGGTGTACCGCTCCTTCCGCGACATCGCCGAGTTCATGAGCGAGCTCAAGGACCTGCTCGAGGACAACCGCGCGCAGGAGCGCGGCAAGGGCCCGGCGCTCGCGCACCGCGTGACGCCGCCCGTGAAGGGCTAGAGGAGAGGCCACCGACGATGCGGCTGCTCACCCGAGCCCGTCTGCAGGCCACCCGCACCCCGCGCGCGAAGCGGGCCGCGGACTTCGACCGCGCCGTGGCGGAGTTCTTCATGCGCCGCGCGCTCGAGGAGGCGGCGAAGGGGCTGGGGCGCACCAGCCCCAACCCGGTGGTGGGCGCGCTGCTGGTGAAGGGCGGCCGCGTGCTCGCGCGCGGCTACCACCGCAAGGCGGGCACCGCGCACGCGGAGGTGGTGGCGCTCGAGCAGGCGGGAGCCCGCGCGCGCGGCGCGGACCTGTACACGACGCTCGAGCCCTGCGACCACTACGGGCGCACGCCCCCCTGCAGCCAGGCCATCCTCGAGGCCGGCGTGCGCCGCGTCATCTGCGCCTCCGAGGACCCGAACCCGCTGGTGAGCGGCCGGGGCGTGGCGCGGCTGCGGCGCGCCGGGGTGGAGGTGCTCACCGGCGTGCTCAAGGACGAGGCGGATCGCCTCAACCGCCCCTTCTTCAAGGTGATGCGCACGGGCCTGCCCTACGTGACCCTGAAGGCGGCCGTGACGCTGGACGGCAAGCTCGCCACCGGCACCGGCGACTCGCGCTGGGTGACGGGCGAGGAGGCGCGCGCGTGGGTGCACCAGCTGCGCGACCGCGTGGACGCGCTGCTGGTGGGCGCGAACACCGTGCGCCAGGACGACCCGCAGCTCACCACGCGCCTGCCCGGGGGCGGAGGCAAGGACCCGGTGCGCATCGTGGTGGACTCGCGGCTGCGCCTGGACCCGGACTACCGCGTCTTCACCCAGCGCTCTGCCGCGCGCACCGTGGTGGCCACGCTGGAGGACGCGGGCGGCCGGAAGGCGCGGCGCTTCGTGGACGCGGGCGCCGAGGTCTGGACCGTGCGCGCGAAGGACGGGCGGGTGGACCTCAAGGCCCTGCTCAAGCGCGTGGCGAAGGAGGGGCTCAACCACGTGCTCGTGGAGGGCGGCTCCGAGATGTACGGCTCGCTGCTCAAGGCGCGGCTCGCGGACACGCTCGCGCTCTTCCTCGCGCCGAAGCTCCTGGGCGCCGAGGGCCTCTCCTGGGTGGGCGGCCTGGGCATCAGCGCGATGACGCGCGCGCTCCAGGTGAAGGACGTGCGGGTGGAGCACCACGGGCAGGACCTGCTCCTGCTCGCGGACCTCTAGGCGCTTCCCCCGCTCGCCTGCCCAACGGCCGCTCCAGTGACACTGGAACCTGCCCCGCCCCGTCCCGTTCCGGCGAATCCCGGCGACCCGGGCCGCAACGCGTTATAAGCCCGCCCGCCATGTTCACCGGGCTCATCCAGGACGTCGGTACCCTCGAGCAGGTCCTCCCGGGCGGGATGACGGACCTGTGGATCCGCACCCGCCTCGGCGCGGCCACCTTCACGCTGGGCGAGTCCATCGCGGTGGATGGCGCCTGCCTCACGGTGGTGGAGCGCGCGGGCGACCGCTTCCGCGTGCAGGCGGCGCCCGAGACGCTGCGGCGCACCACGCTGGGCTCCTTGCGCCCGGGCGCGCGGGTGAACCTGGAGCGGGCACTCGCGCTCGGAGACCGGCTGGGCGGCCACCTCGTCGCGGGCCACGTGGACGCGGTCTCCGAGGTGCTGGAGACGCGCGCCGAGGGCGGCTCCTGGGTGATGCGCTTCGCGCTCTCCTCCGAGCTCGCGCCCTTCTTCGTGGAGAAGGGCAGCGTGGCCATCGACGGCATCAGCCTCACGGTGAACAGCGTGGGGCGGGACTCCTTCAGCGTGCAGCTCATCCCGGAGACGCAGGAGCGCACGGGGCTGCAGGCCAAGGGCGTGGGGGCCCGGGTGAACCTCGAGGCGGACCTCATCGGCAAGTACGTGGCGCGGCTGTTCAGCCTGCGCCAGGAGCCCCGTCTCGCCGGGAACGGCAGCGGGCAGCAGGGCCTGAGCGAGGACGTGCTGCGCGCAGCCGGCTTCGGCTCGAAGGGCGGGAGCTAGCACATGGCGCACGGCAGCAGCAGCAGCATCCACCTCGTGGAGGCGGCGCTCGCGGAGATCCGCAAGGGCCGCATGGTCATCCTCACGGACGACGAGGACCGCGAGAACGAGGGCGACCTGGTGATGGCGGCGGAGAAGGTGACGCCCGAGGCCATCAACTTCATGGCCACCCACGGCCGCGGCCTCATCTGCCTCTCGCTCACCGAGGACCGCATCCGCCAGCTCAACCTGCCCCTGATGGTGCAGGACAACAACAGCCCCTACCAGACGGCCTTTACCGTCTCCATCGAGGCGGCCACGGGCGTCACCACCGGCATCAGCGCGGCGGACCGCGCGCGCACCATCCAGGTGGCGGTGGCGCCCAACGCGAAGCCCGGCGACCTCGTGCGCCCCGGCCACATCTTCCCCCTGCGCGCGCGCCAGGGCGGGGTGCTCGTGCGCACCGGGCAGACCGAGGGCAGCGTGGACCTCTCGCGGCTCGCGGGGCTCAAGCCCGCCGGCGTCATCTGCGAGATCATGAACGCGGACGGCACCATGTCGCGCCGGCCGGACCTGGTGAAGTTCGCGCGCAAGCACAAGCTGGTGCTGCTCTCGGTGGCGGACATCATCCGCTACCGCCTCGAGCGCGAGCGGCTGGTGCACCGCATCGGCGAGGTGCCCTTCCAGCGGCGCACGGGCGGTGACTTCACCGCCTACGCCTACGGCAGTGAAGTCGACCCGGCCGTCCACGTGGCCCTGGTGAAGGGGGACGTGGCGGGCAAGGCCCCGGTGCTCACGCGCGTGCACCGCGCCTGCCTCGCAGGAGATCTGCTGGGCAGCGCGGGCTGCGAGTGCGGCTACCAGCTCGAGCAGGCCTTCCAGCGCATCCGCGAGGAGGGGCGCGGCGTCGTCGTGTACCTGCAGCGCGAGGCGAGCGGGAAGGGGAAGCTGCAGTGCACCCACGTCTCCAATGAGGAGGCGGTGCCCGGCCACGCGGACCAGACGCGCCTGCGCGAGTTCGGCGTGGGGGCGCAGATCCTCAAAGACCTGGGCCTCAGCCGCCTCAAGCTGCTCACCAACAACCCGAAGAAGATCGTCGGCCTGGAGAGCTACGCGCTCGAGGTGGTGGAGCAGATCCCCCTGAGCGAGTCGCACGCCCCCGCGGCCCCCGCGCGCGCAGCCCGCAGCCCCCGGCGCCGCCCGCAGCCTGCGCGCCAGAAGTCCCGCCAGAACTCACCGAAGACTTAAGCGCCCACGCTGGTGTAGAGAGCCCCCATGCCCCGCTTCATCGAAGGAAACTTCCTGCCCCCGCAGGGCCGCTTTGCCATCTGCGTGGCCCGCTTCAACGGCTTCATCACCGAGGCCCTGGTGCAGGGCGCGGTGGACACCCTGGTGCGCCACGGCGTGGCGGACGACGCCATCGACGTGTACCGCGTGCCCGGCACCTACGAGCTGCCCGGCCTCACCCGCCGCGTCTCGGAGATGAACCGCTACGCGGGCATCATCACGCTCGGCGCGGTCATCCGCGGCGGCACCCCCCACTTCGACTACGTGGCGGGCGAGTGCGCGAAGGGCATCGGCCAGGTGGCCTTCACCTCCAGCGCCTCGGTCACCTTCGGCGTGCTCACCTGCGACACGGTGGAGCAGGCGATCGACCGGGCGGGCGTCAAGGCGGGCAACAAGGGCGCCGAGGCCGCGCTCGCCTGCATCGAGATGGTGAACCTGCACGCCCAGCTCGCGAAGCTGGACGGGAAGAAGGGGTAGGGGCGATGGGCGCACGGCGGACCGGACGCGAGCGCGCGCTGCAGGCGCTCTACCAGCTGGAGATGACCCCGGGCACCCCGGCCGAGGCGCTCGCGAGCGCCTGGGCCTCGGAGGGGGCGGAGGCGGCGCAGGCGGCCGCCGAGGGCAAGCCGGACCCCGAGGCGCAGCGCTTCGCGCAGGAGCTCGTCTCCGGCGTGGTGCAGAACCGCACGGAAATCGACCGGCTCATCGAGGAGCACAGCCACAACTGGCGCCTGGACCGCATGAGCCGCATCGACCGCAACGTGCTGCGCCTGGGCATCTTCGAGCTCAAGTACCGCCCGGACATCCCCAAGAAGGTCTCGCTCAACGAGGCCGTCGAGCTGGGCAAGAACTTCGGCACCGAGGAGTCCAGCGCCTTCGTCAACGGCCTGCTGGATCGCATCGCGGTGGCGCTGGGCAAGAAGTAGGGCAGAGTCTCTTCCCCATGGCCATGACGGCGCACGACATCGGGCTGGAGGGGCTGGACGCGCTCACGGGCGTGGACGCGCTGCTGCTCTTCGTGGGCGAGGACGAGCGCCCCCTGCAGGGCAGCGCGGGCTACGTGGACTGGCGCCTCAACGGCCAGCTCTCGCGCCTCTTGCAGGCGGGCTTCTTCACCGGCAGCGCCGGCGACAGCCTGCTCCTGCCCGCGGACAGGCGCCTGCCGGTGGGGCGCATCTTCGTGGCGGGCCTGGGGCGGCGCGAGGCGCTGGATGCCGCAGGGCTCTCGGGCGTGCTGCGCGAGGCGGCGCGGGTGCTGCAGAAGGCGGGCGCGCAGTCGGTGGCCCTGGAGCTGCCGGGTACCGGAAAGCTCGAGGACGGGGTGCGCGCGGACGCCCTGAAGCGGGAATTCCTGCCCACCTTCTCGGGCAAGCGGGTGGCCCTGCTCGCCGACAAGGCACTCGCCCGGCTCCTCCCGGTGGACCCCCGCTCCTGAGCGCTCTCCCCCTGAGTGCTCTCCCGTCGGGCGGGCAATCTGGTAGCATGGGTGGCCTCCCATGCGCTTCAAGGTCCTGATCGTCGAGGATTCGAAGGCTTCGCGCGAGTTCATCGCCGCGACGGTCGAGTCGATCGACGGCCTCGAGGCGGTGCAGACGGCGAGCGGCTTCGAGGCGCTGAAGATCCTCCCGCGCCACCGCTTCGAGCTCATCATCACGGACATCAACATGCCCGACATCAACGGGCTGGAGCTCATCAACTTCGTCAAGAAGAACCCCAACTACCGGGACGTGCCCCTCTTCGTCATCACCACCGAGGGGCGCGAGCAGGACCGCGAGCGCGGGCTCGCGCTGGGGGCGGCCGAGTACCTGGTGAAGCCCTTCTCGCCCGAGAGCCTCGAGGCGCTCGTGCGCCGCTACCTGCGGCTGACGTGAGCGCGTGAGCTCGGGCTCTTCCGGCAGCAAGGCGCTCGCGGAGTTCGTCGCCGAGGCCACCGAGACGCTGGACGGCCTGGGCCGCGAGCTGCTCGCCCTGGACGAGCGCCGCGGCCAGGAGCCGGACCCCGCTGCGCTCAACGCAGTGTTTCGTGCCGCACACTCCCTCAAGGGGCTCGCGGCGATGTTCCAGCAGGACCGGGTGACGCGGCTCGCGCACCGGGCCGAGGACGTGCTGGACCGGCTGCGGCTCGGGCGGCTCTCGCTGAGCGACGCGGTGCTGGACGCGCTCATCGAGTCGGTGGACGTGTTCCAGGCGCTGCTCGCCGAGGCCTCCCGCGGCGAGGAGAGCCCGGAGCTGGGCCGGCGCGCGGAGGCGGTGGCGCAGCGGCTCGGCGGGGTGGGGGAGGCCGTGGCGCAGGCGGGCGCGGACCCGCTGGATCGCCTGCCGCTCGAGCCCTCCGTGCGCGCCGTCTTCACCGAGTACGAGGAGCACCGGCTGCGCGAGAACGTGCGGCGCGGCGTGCCGCTGTGGCGCGTGCGCGCGGCCTTCGACCTCGCGGACTTCGACACGGGGCTCGCCGAGCTCAATGCGCGCCTCAAGCCGCTCGGTGAGGTCATCAGCACGCTGCCCTCCGCGGAGCCCGGCGGCGGCACGGGCATCGCCTTCGACCTGCTGGTGGGCGTGAAGGCGCCCGAGGCGGAGCTGCGCGCCGCGCTCGAGGGCACCCCGGCCGAGCTCACCGCGCTGCCCGTGCGCGAGGAGCCGCAGGCCCCGCCCGCGCTGCACCGGGTGCCGGAGCCCGCGCCCGGGCCCGGCCCGGAGGACGGCGCCGGGAGGGTCGAGCCGGAGGGCTCGCTGCGCTCGCTCACCCAGACGGTGCGCGTGGACATCCGCCGGCTGGACGGGCTGATGAACACCGTGGGCGAGCTGCTGCTCATCAAGGCGAACCTGCAGCGGCTCGCGGAGAGCGCGCGGCAGGAGGGCGGCGCGGTGCTCTCGAAGCTGTGGGGCCAGGAGCTGCAGCGCGAGAGCCGGCAGCTGGAGCGCAAGCTGGACGCGCTGCAGTCGGGGCTGCTCGAAGCGCGCATGGTCCCGCTCGGCCAGGTCTTCGACAAGCTCGCGCGCCTGGTGCGGCGCATCGCGCGCGAGGCGGGCAAGGAGCTGGAGCTCGCGCTGAGCGGCGGCGAGGTGGAGCTGGACAAGCTCATCGTCGAGGAGCTCAGCGACCCGCTGATGCACATCATCCGCAACGCCATCGACCACGGCGTGGAGGCGCCCGAGGCGCGCGCGCGCGCCGGGAAGCCGCGGCGCGCGGTGCTCAGCCTCTCGGCGAGCCAGAAGGGCAACCACGTGGTCATCGAGGTGGGGGACGACGGCGCGGGGCTCAACGAGCTGCGCATCCGCGAGGTGGCCCTCAGCCGCGGCCTCATCACCCCCGCCCAGGCCGCCGAGATGAGCCGCCGGGAGCTGCTCAACCTCATCTTCCTGCCCGGCTTCTCCACCGCGCGCAGCGTCTCGGAGCTCTCCGGGCGCGGCGTGGGCCTGGACGTGGTGAAGAACAACATCAGCAACCTGTCCGGCATCATCGACGTGTGGAGCGAGCCGGGCCGGGGCACCGTGTTCACCCTCACGCTGCCCGTCACGCTCGCCATCATCCGTGCGCTGGTGGTGGGGGTGAGCGGGCGCACCTACGCGGTGCCGCTCAACAGCGTGCTGGAGATCCTCTCGGTGCAGCCCGCGGACATCCACACCGTGGAGCGGCGCGAGGTGCTGGACGTGCGCGGCCAGACGCTGCCCTTCACCCGGCTCTCGCGCCTCTTCGCCCTCCCCGAGCGCGGGGGGCCCGGCGGCCGCCAGTTCGCCGTGGTGGTGGGGCTCGCGCAGGAGCGCATGGGGCTCGCGGTGGACGAGCTGTACGGCCAGCAGGACATCGTGGTGAAGCCGCTGGGCGCCCGCCTGCAGTCCGTGCGGGGCATCTCGGGGGCCACCGACCTGGGCAACCGGCGCACCGTGCTGGTGCTGGACGTGGCAGGCCTGATGGAGGAGGGGATGGCGGGCGAGCGCAAGCGGGCGTAGGGCCCCGGCCGCTGCTATCCTCCCACCGTGGCCCGCCTCTCCGAGCTGCTGGACGAGTTCTTCTACCGCCCCGACGAGGACGTGAGCGCCCTGGATGCGCTCCTCGCCGGCGGGGAGGAGGTGCCCGTGGCGGCGCCCGAGGAGCTGCCGCAGGAGTTCCTCGCCTTCGAGCTGCAGGGCGAGTGCTACGCGGTGCCCATCGGGCAGGTGCGGGAGATCGTGAAGGTGCCGCCCCTCACCGAGCTGCCGCGCGCTCCGGCGCACCTCCTGGGCGTGATGAACCTGCGCGGCGACGTGATGCCCGTCTACGGCCTCAAGAAGCGCCTCAACCTGGTGGACGTGCCGGCGGTGCGCGCCGGTCCGGACGCGGTGCCCGCGCCGCGCGCCGCGCGCATCGTGGTGGTGCACGGCGGCAGCGAGGGCGGGGCCGGCATCTGGGTGGACGCCATCCGGGACGTGGTGCGGCTGCGCCCCTCCACGCTGGAGCCGGCTCCCGCGGGCATTGCCTCGGGTGAGCGCCCGGCAGTGGTGGGGCTGGGCCGGCGCGGGCCGGAGCTCTTCATCCTCCTCGACCTCGAACAGGCGCTCGCATGAGAACCCGCCCGTCCCTCGTCCCCACGCGCCCGCACAGCGAGCTGCCCTCGCACGAGCCGCCCGTGCAGCTGTGCGCCTTCCTCGTGGGGAGCGAGGAGTACGCGGTGGACATCATGCGCGTGGAGGAGATCCTCCCGCCCCAGCCGCTCACCGCGATGCCCCGCGCTCCGGTGTACGTGGAGGGGGTCATCCAGCTGCGCGGCGCGGTGCTCCCGGTGGTGGACCTGCGCAAGCGGCTGCTGGGGCCCGGCGCGCCGCCCCCCTCGCGCACGCGGCTGCTCATCTGCCTCTTCGGGCGGCGCCGGGTGGCGGTGGCCGTGGACCGCGTGACCGAGGTGGTGCACGTGCGCAAGAGCGAGATCAAGCCCGCGCCCCCGCTGCAGGCGGCCGGGCAGCGCCCCTTCGTCGTGGGCGTGTGGGGCCCGCCCGCGCGGCTCAAGCTGCTCCTGGATCTCAAGGCGCTGCTCGCCGCCGATGCGAAGGGGGCGCCGTGAGTGCGCAGGCCGAGGAGCTGCGCTACCAGGCGCTGCAGCAGCTGGACCCTGCCGCGCGAGGCGCGCTCGAGGCGCTGCTCGCGGGCCTGCACGACGAGAGCTGGCGCGTGCGCCGCATCGCCGCCGAGGGCTTCGCGCGGCTCGCCGCCCCCGAGCGCGCGGTGGCGCCGCTGGTCGCGGTGCTGGGAGAGCGCGGAGAGACGGGCGCGCGCAACGCGGCGGCCGAGGCGCTGGTGCGCCTGGGGGAGCGGGCGCTGCCGGGCCTGCGCGGGCTGCTCGCGCACGCGGACCCGGACCAGCGCAAGTTCGCCGCGGACATCCTCGGGCAGCTGGGCAGCGCCCGCGCCGCGCCGGACCTCGTGCGGGCGCTCGCGGACCCCGACCTCAACGTGCGCGTCTCGGTGGCCGAGGCGCTGGGCGGCGTGGGCGCGCGGGACGAGGCGACCGCAGGCGCGCTGCGCCCGCTGCTCTCGAGCCCGGAGGCGCTCCTGCGCCTCGCCGCGCTGGAGTCCCTCACGCGGCTCGGCCTCCCGCCCCCGCTCGGCGTGGTGGCGCCGCTGCTCGAGGACGGCCGGCTGCGCGCGAGCGCGTACCGCGCCCTCGGGTTCGTCGAGGAGCCCGGCGCGCTGCCGCTGCTCGCCCGCGGGCTCGCCTCCGCGTCGCGCGCGGTGCGCGAGGCGGCGCTGGAGGCCCTCGGCGCCCAGGCCCGGCGGGTGCCTCCGGCGCAGCGCGGGGCGCTCGAGGCCTCCGTGCGCGGCGCGCTGGAGGGGGACCCCCAGGTGAGCGCGCGCCTCACCGAGGCGCTGGAGACGGGGGAGCTGTCCGTGCGCGCGGGCGCCCTCGCGGCCGCGGCCGCGCTGAAGGACCCCGCGCTCGCGCTTCCCGTGGCCCGCGCAGGGCTCGAGGAGCGGCTCGCGGGCGAGGTGGCGCACGCGCTGCGCCAGCTGGGCCCCGAGGCCTGCGACGCGCTCGCGAGCCACCTCGTGGCCTTGCCGCCCCCTGCGCGCGCCGCGGTGGGCGAGGTGCTGGTGGAGGTGGCCTCGCCCGCCTGCATCGGCGCCGTGCGCGGCCTGCTTTCCGAGACGGAGCCCGGGGTGCGCGAGCTGGCGGTGCGCGCGCTGGGCCGCTCGCGCAGCCTCGAGGCCCTGCCGCTCCTGCTCGCACTGCTCTCCGACCCCGACCTGGGGGCGGGGGCGGGGCGGGCCCTGCAGGGGCTCTCCGCGGGCCTGCAGGTGCCGGTGCGCGAGGCGCTCGAGCGCGCGCAGGAGCGCGAGCCCAGCCCTGCGGGGCTGCGCACCCTGGGGCGCGTGGGCGGCAGCGGCGCGCTGCCCCTGCTGCGGCGCTCGGCGCGCAGCGCGGACCCGGCGCTGCGGGCCGCGGCGCTCGAGGCCGTGGCGGAGCTGGGCGCGGACGGAGCCGCGGAGCTCGCGCGCTACGCGCTCGCGGACGAGGCGGCGGCCGTGCGCCGCGCGGCCGTGCGCGCGTTGGGGCGCGTCGGCTCGGCGCAGGCGGAGGCGCTGCTGCAGCGCGCGCTGCGCGACGAGGACGGCGGCGTGCGCATGGCCGCGGTGGAGGCGGCCGGGGAGTGCGGCGCGCAGGGCTGCGTGCCGCTGCTGCAGGCGCTCGTCGCGGGGGAGGACGGCGGCCTCGCCTGGGCGGCGCTCGCGGCGCTGGGGCGGCTGCGCGCCCTCAGCCCGGCGCTGCTGGGCGCCGCCGCGCGCCACCCGGACGCGGAGGTGGTGAAGGCGGCGCTGGAAGCCGGCGCGCCCTACACGGCCGAGGTGGCCGTGCTCGCGCAGGGGCTGCTCGGCCACGCGCGCTGGGACGTGCGGGCGGCCGCGGCGCGCACGCTGGCGCAGCACGCAGGCGCGGCGGCCGGGCCCGCGCTCGAGGCCGCGCTCGCGCGCGAGCCGGATGCCCTGGTGCGAGAGGCCCTCACGCAGGCGCTGGGGCGCCTCGGGCGGGGCTAGGAGCGGCGCACGTGGCGGCCTTCGACGAACCGCGCCCGCAGATGTCTCCGGAGGACTTCCGCCTCCTGCGCGACCTCGTGCACGCGCACTGCGGCATCCTGGTGCGCGAGGACATGCAGTTCGTCATGGAGCGCCGGCTCGCGCCGCGCCTCGAGGCCCTCGGGCTCGAGGACTTCCGCGCCTACTACCGCTTCCTGCGCTACGCCCCCGAGCGGCGCGCGGAGCTCGAGGCGGCGGTGGAGGCGCTCACCACGCACGAGACCTACTTCTACCGCGAGCCCCAGCAGCTGCGGGCCCTCTCGGACGAGCTGCTGCCCCAGCTGCAGCGCAAGAATGCGCGCACGCGCCGGCTGCGCTTCTGGAGCGCGGGCTGCTCCACGGGGGAGGAGGCCTACACCGTGGCGATGCTGCTCAAGGCGAGCGGCCGCTTCGAGGGCTGGGACGTGGAGGTCTACGGCACGGACATCTCGCGCCGCGTGCTCGAGGCGGCGCGGCGCGCCGAGTACGGGCCCTCGTCCATGCGGGCCATCCCCCCCGAGGTGCAGCAGCGCTTCTTCGTGCCGGTGAGCGGCGGGGCAGGGCGGCTGCGCGTGCGCGAGGACGTGCGGGCCTGGGTGTCCTTCGGGCAGCTCAACCTGCTGGAGCCGGGGGCCGCGCAGCTGGTGCCGCAGGTGGACGTGGTGCTCTGCCGCAACGTGATGATCTACTTCGACCCGGCGGCGCGAAGGCAGGTGCTGCGCGTGTTCCACGACAAGCTGGTGCCGGGCGGCTACCTGCTGCTCGGCCACTCGGAGAACCTGCTCAACCTGAGCGCCGACTTCGAGCTGGTGCACCTGCGCACGGACCTCGTCTACCGCCGCCCGGAGCCCATCGCTCCCGCCACGGGAGGTCGCCCATGAGCGCGGATGGCACCACGCGCGTGCTCGTGGTGGACGACTCGGCGCACAACCGCCGGGTGCTCACCACGCTGCTCGAGTCCGTGCCGGACGTGCGCGTGGTGGACCGCGCCCAGGATGGGGAAGAGGGCCTGCGCAAGGTGAAGCTGCTGCGCCCGGACGTCATCACCCTGGACCTGGAGATGCCGAAGCTGGACGGCTACGGCTTCCTGCGCCTCCTGATGAGCAGCGTGCCCACGCCGGTCATCGTGGTCTCCAGCTACGCGCACCGCGTGGACGTGTTCAAGGCGCTGGAGTTGGGCGCCTTCGACTTCGTGGCCAAGCCCTCGCGCGCAACCCCCGATGCCCAGGAGGCGCTGCGCACCACCCTGCTGGAGAAGGTGCACGCGGCGCGGCTCGCGCGGCCCGCGCCCGCCCGTCCCGAGCCCGGCGCACCGCTCGCGGTGGTGGCGATCGGCGCCTCCACCGGCGGCCCTCCGGCGGTGCAGCGCCTGCTCGAGGCGCTCTCCGCCGAGCCCTCCGCCTGCGTGCTGGTGGCCCAGCACATGCCGGAGCACTTCACGCGCGCCTTCGCGCAGCGGCTGGACCGGCTCGGACCCTTCACGGTGAAGGAGGCGGAGGACGGAGACGAGGCACTGCCGGCCCACGCGTTCATCGCGCCGGGCGGGCGGCAGCTGGTGCTCGAGCGGCAGGGCGCGAAGCTGCTCCTGCGCACCCCGGCCTCCGACCCCACGGATCGCCACGCGCCCTCCGTGGACCGGCTCTTCAAGAGCGTGGCCGCGTGCCTCGGGCCGCAGGCGCTCGGCGTGGTGCTCACCGGCATGGGCTCGGATGGCTCGCGCGGCGCGCGCGCCATCCGCGACGCAGGCGGCGAGGTGTGGGCGGAGTCCGAGGAGACCGCCGTCATCTTCGGCATGCCCAAGGAAGCCATCGCCACGGGCGCGGTGCGCCGCGTCCTTCCACTGGGGGACATCGGACAGGCGCTGCTCGCGCGGCTGCGCGTTGGGCGCTGACGCGGGGAGGCGGCCCGGGCTAGCCTCGACCGCCATGACGGACTTGCGCGCCCTGGTGGTGGACGACTCGCAGGCGATGCGCCGCAGCCTCGTGTTCGCCCTGCAGCGCATCGCGGGGCTGCACTGCGAGGAGGCGGCGGACGGCGCCGAGGGGCTGAAGAAGCTCACGGCGGCGCGCTTCGACCTCGTCCTCACCGACATCAACATGCCGCTGATGGACGGGCTCAAGCTGGTGCACCACATCCGCCAGTCCGAGGCGCACCGCGGCGTGCCGGTGGTGGTGATCACCACCGAGGCGGCCGCGGAGGACCGCGCGCGCGCCATGGCGCTGGGGGCGAGCGCGTACCTGGTCAAGCCCGTGCAGGCGGCGACCGTGCTCGAGACGGTGAAGGGCCTGCTGAAGCTGCCATGACGGACGTCCCGCAGATGGCACCCGCGCCGCTGCTCTCGGTGCAGGGGCTGAGCAAGCGCTACGGCACGCTGCAGGCGGTGCAGGAGCTGAGCTTCGACGTCGCCCCGGGCGAGCTGCTCGGCCTCGTGGGGCCCAACGGGGCAGGGAAGACCTCCACGCTGCGCTGTCTCGCGGGCATCCTGCCGCCCACCACGGGCAGCATCCACGTCGCGGGCCACGCGCTCGCCACGCACCCCGTGCAGGCGAAGCGCGAGCTGGCGTTCCTGCCGGACGAGCCCCGCCTCTTCGAGTACCTCACGGTGAAGGAGCACCTCGCCTTCTTCGCGCGGCTCTACGGCGTCGCGGACTGGGAGGCGCGCGCGGAGGCGCTGCTCTCCGAGATGGAGCTCGCGGGCAAGGAGGGGGCGCTGCCCGGCGAGCTCTCGCGCGGGATGAAGCAGAAGCTCTCCATCGCCTGCGGCCTCCTGCACGCCCCGCGCCTCATCCTCCTGGACGAGCCGCTCACCGGCCTGGACCCGCTCGGCATCCGCCGCATGAAGGCGAGCCTGCGCGAGCGGGCCGAAGGGGGCGCGGCGCTGGTGCTCTCCAGCCACCTGCTGCCGCTGGTGGAGGAGCTGTGCAGCCGCATCCTCGTCATCGCCCGCGGGCGCGTCGTCGCGCTGGGCACGCTCGCGGAGATCCGCGCGCGGCTGCAGGGCAGCACGGACGCCGAGGCTCCCGCCTCGCTCGAGGAGCTCTTCGTGCGCATCACCACGGACGCGGGCGGCGCTTGAGCTTCGCGCGCGCCGTGGCCTTCCTCTGGCTGAGCAGCGCGCGCAACCGCGTGCGCCGCCAGCTGCGCCGGCTCGCCCAGCCCAAGTACCTCGCGGGCGCGGTGGTGGGGCTCGCCTACTTCTACTCGGTGTTCCTGCAGCGGCTGCACCTGGGGGGCGGTGGGCGCGGCGGCCCCCCGTACGGCGCGCGCCTGGTGCTGGAGGTGCTGCTGTGCGGCGGCGCACTGCTCACCGTGCTCGGGGCCTGGAGCCTCGGCGCGGACCGGCCGCAGCTCACCTTCACCGAGGCCGAGGTGCAGCTGCTCTTCCCCGCGCCCGTGTCGCGGCGCGCGCTGGTGCGCTACCGCGCGGCGCGCGGCCTGCTGCGCGCCGCCCTGAGCGCGCTGCTCACCACGCTGTTCTTCGGTCGCAGCATGGCCTCGCACGCCGGGTTCTTCGCCGTGGGCTCCTTCCTGTCGCTGGGGACGCTGCAGCTGCACGTGGCCGCGGCCTCCCTGGTGCGCACCCGGCTCGCCGAGCGCGGGCGCGCGTGGCTGCGCTGGGTGGGCGTCGCGCTCGTCGTGGGCGCGCTCGCGCTCGCGCTGCTGCTCGCCCTGCGCGGCCAGCCCTTGCCAGGGCCCGGCATGCGCAGCTGGCAGGTGCAGGCCTGGGGGGAGGCCGTGCTCGGAAGCCGCCCCTTGCACTGGGCGCTCGCGCCGTTCCGGGCGCTGGTGGCGCCGGCGCTCGCGGTGGACCTGCGCCACTTCGTGCGCGCGCTCCCCTGGGCGCTGGGGCTGCTGCTCGCGCACGGGGTGTGGCTCGAGCGGCTGGAGGTGCCCTTCGAGGAGGCCGCGGTGGGTGCTGCGGACGCGCGGGCGCGGGGGCTGGGCACGCGCGGGCTGCGCCGCCAGCGGGTGACGCTCAAGCCCGTGCCCTTCCGCCTTGCGCCCACGGGGCGCCCCGAGGTGGCGTTGCTGTGGAAGAACCTCGTCGCCGGGCGGCGCCTGGGCGCACTCTCCTTCCTGGGCGTGACGCTGGCCCTGGGCGCGGTGCTGGCGGGCCTGCTGGTGGGCTCCGCGGGCGGGGCCTTCGGGGGGCGGCTCGTCTTCGTGGCGGCGGTGTGCGTGGGGCTCGCGGGCTTCCTCGCGGTGCTGGGGCCCGGGAGCCTCCGGGTGGACCTGCGCATGGACCTGCCCAAGCTGGAGCTGCTGCGGGCGCTGCCCCTGCGAGGCTCGCAGGTGGTGGCCGGCGAGCTGCTCGCCCCCGGACTGCTGCTCGCGCTGCTGCAGGCCCTGCTCCTGGTGCTCGGCTTCGCGCTCTCGTCCCGTGAGCCGGTCCCGGGGCTCCCGCTGCCCCTGAGGGCCGCCGCCACGCTGGGGTTGCTGCCGCTCTTGCCTGCCATCTCGCTCGCCGGGCTGCTGGTGCAGAACGTGGCCGTGGTGCTCTTTCCCTCCTGGCTGCCCACGGCCGCTGCGGGCCAGGTGGAGCCGGCGCGGGGCATCGAAGTCTTCGGCCAGCGGCTGCTGATGCTGGCCGGCACGCTCCTGGTGCTCGCGCTGGGGCTGGTGCCGGCGAGCCTCCTCGCGCTGCTGCTCGGCTGGGGGTTGCAGGGCCTGCTGGGCCCCTGGGCGCTGGTGCCCGCGGGGGCCGCCGCGGCGGCGCTGCTGCTGGGGGAGGTGGCGCTGGGGGTGCTCCTGCTCGGCCGCGCCTTCGACCGGCTGGACGTGTCCGGCGAGGCGCTGGGCGAGTAGGGCGCCGGGCGTCCGGGCCCCCGCGTCTGTTGCAGAGCAGGCGTGGCTCTCATAAGAGACCTGCCGACATGGCGATGAACGAGCGTTACGAGCCGCAGGCGATCGAGGGCAAGTGGCAGGCCCGCTGGGAAGAGGCCGGGGTGTTCCGCGCGGGCGCACGCCCCGAGGCCCCCAAGAAGTACGTCCTCGAGATGCTCCCGTACCCCAGCGGGGCGATGCACATGGGGCACGTGCGCAACTACCTCATCGGTGACGTGTACGCGCGCTACTACCGGATGCTGGGCTTCGACGTCCTGCACCCCATGGGCTGGGACGCGCTGGGCCTGCCGGCCGAGAACGCCGCCATCAAGGACGGCGTGCACCCGGCCATCCGCACCCGCGACAACATCGCGTCCTTCAAGCGCGAGATGAAGACGCTGGGCTACAGCTACGACTGGACCCGCGAGGTGAACACCAGCGAGCCCGAGTACTACCGCTGGAACCAGTGGTTCTTCATCAAGATGCTCGAGCGCGACATGGTGTACCGGCGCTTCAGCAAGGTGAACTGGTGCACCGGCTGCCACACGGTCATCGCCAACGAGCAGGTGAAGGAGGGCCGCTGCGAGCGCTGCGACTCGCCCGTGCACGACAAGGAGATGCCCGAGTGGGCGTTCCGCATCACGCGCGACTCGCAGGCCCTGCTGGACGGCCTGGACACGCTCACCCAGTGGCCCGAGCGCATCACCAGCATGCAGCGCCACTGGATCGGCCGCTCCGAGGGCGCCGAGGCCGAGTTCGCCGTGCAGGGGAGCAACGAGAAGATCCGCATCTTCACCACCCGCATCGACACGGTGTACGGCTGCACCTACGTGGTGCTCGCGCCCGAGCACCGCCTGGTGAAGGGGCTCACCACGCCGGAGCAGGCGGCGAGCGTGCAGGCCTTCGTGGCGAAGATGGCCGCGATGAGCAAGACGGACCGCACCCAGGAGGGCGCCGAGAAGGAGGGCGTCTTCACGGGCAGCTACGCGGTGAACCCCTTCACCGGCAAGCCCGTCCCCATCTGGATCGCCAACTTCGTGCTGGCCGACTACGGCACCGGCGCGGTGATGAGCGTGCCGGCGCACGACGAGCGCGACTTCGCGTTCGCGCGCAAGTACGCGCTGCCGCTGCGGGTCGTGGTGCAGGGCGAGGCTCAGCAGAAGGCGGGGGAGCCCGTGCCGGACGCGGCCACGCTGGAGGCCGCGCTCACCGAGGACGGCATCCTGGTGGACTCGGGAGAGTTCACGGGCCTGCCTTCCGCGGACGCGCGCCGCCGCATGAGCGCGCAGCTGGAGGCGAAGGGGCAGGGCAAGGCCACCGTCACGTACCGCCAGAAGGACTGGGGCTTCAGCCGCCAGCGCTACTGGGGCACGCCCATCCCCATCATCTACTGCGAGAAGTGCGACCCCGAGCGCAAGGGCATCCCGGTGCCGCTGGATCAGCTCCCGGTGCGCCAGCCGGAGATCGACGTGCAGGCGGTGCTCACCGGCAAGGGCGAGCCCCCGCTCGCCAAGGTGCCCGAGTTCGTCAACACCACCTGCCCCACCTGCGGAGGCCCCGCGCGGCGCGAGGTGGAGACGATGGACACCTTCGTCGACTCCTGCTGGTACTACGCGCGCTACCTCTCGCCGCACTACGACCAGGCCCCCTTCGACCCGAAGGAGGCCCAGCGCTGGCTGCCCGTGGACATCTACGTGGGCGGCCCCGAGCACGCGGTGATGCACCTGCTCTACTTCCGGTTCTGGAGCCGGCAGATGAAGCAACTGGGCCTCACCCCGGTGGACGAGCCCGTCACGCGCCTCATCACCCAGGGCATCGTGAACGGGCCGGACGGCCGCAAGATGTCCAAGCGCTGGGGCAACTCCGTGGCGCCCGCCTCCATCGTGCAGAAGTACGGCGCGGACACGGCGCGCACCTACGTGCTCTTCGCGGGCCCGCCCGAGCGCGACTTCGACTGGTCCGACGACCAGGTGGAGGGTGCCCACCGCTTCCTCAAGCGCGTGTGGGTGCTCGCCCAGACGCACGTGGCCTGCGCGGACGCGAAGCATGAGGGCTCGTTCGAGGGCAAGGCGCTGGAGACGCGCCGCATCGCGCACAAGTGCGTGAAGCGGGTGGGCGAGGCCATCGAGCGCCTCTCGTTCAACACCGCCATCGCCGGCGTGATGGAGTGCGTGAACGCGCTCTACCAGCAGGGCACGCCCGAGACGCCGGCCGAGCGCGCCGCCATGGCCGAGGCCATCCGGCTGCTCGCCGCGGTGCTCACCCCGTTCGCGCCGCACATCGCGGACGAGATCGCCGAGGCCTACGGCGCCCGCGCCTTCACCGTCACGGAGGCCTGGCCCACCTTCGACCCGGCGCTCGTGGTGGACGACGTCATCCCCTACGCCGTGCAGGTGAACGGCAAGCTGCGCGCGGAGGTGCGCGCGCCGGTGGACGCCACCGAGGCGCAGGTGCGCGCGCTCGCCGAGGCCGAGGAGAAGGTGCAGAGCGCGCTCGCGGGCAAGACGCTGCGCAAGGTGGTGTTCGTGCCCAAGCGCCTGCTGAACCTCGTGGTCGGCTAGCCCGGCCGGCGCTCCGCACATGCCGCCCGAGGTGCTCGTCCTGTGCTCCCTGTGCCGCCGCCCCAACCCGGCGGTGCGGGGCACCTGCGCCTTCTGCAACGCGCGCCTCCCCGAGGCGCCGCTGCCGGGCCGGGCCCTCTCGGCGCGCTCCTTCGAGGCGCCGCTGGGCGGAGGGCGCCACCTGAGCAGCCGCGAGGGCGCGCTCACCTTCCAGGCGAGCGCCCGCGCCGCGCCGCAGGCCGTGGCGCTTGAGGCCCTCACGGGCGCCGTCCTGGTGCGCCGCCCCACCTACGAGGCGCTGGCGCCAGCGGCCGCGGCGCTGGTCGCGGCACTCCTCGTGGACGGCGTCGCGGCGCGCGGGGTGTTGCTCGTGCTCGCGCTGCTGCTCGGCGCGCTCGCGCTCCTCTTCCGCCTCCACGCGCTGCAGCTCACGCTGGGGGAGGGGCGCCGCCACCAGTGGCGCCTGGGCACGGCGGGGCGGGGAAGCGCGCGCGAGCGCCAGCTCGCGGCCACCTGGGTGACGCTCGCCGAGGCGCTGCGCGCGCGCGGGCTGCCCGTCGAGGAGCGCACGGGGCTGTAGCGGGCGGGGGCGCGGGGCGCTTGACCCCCCGCTGCCTGCCGCTACTGTGCCGCGCATGGTGCGAGCGCGCGCGGCAGGCTGGAGGCGGACCTTCTCGGGGCTCGGGCTGGGCCTGGGTGCCCTGCTGGCCGCGGGGGGCGGCTCGGGCTGCGGCTACCGCTTCACGGCCCGCGGCGGCGCGCTGCCCGAGGGCGTGAAGTCCGTCTGCGCGCCCCTCTTCGTCAACCACACCGCCGAGCCCGGGTTGGAGACGCTCTTCACCCAGTCGCTGCGCGAGCAGCTCGTGCGCGCCGGCGCGCTCGCCCACGGCGGCTGCGAGGCGCGCATCGAGGGCGAGGTGCAGTGGATCGGCAGCGGCCCCACCATCGTCACGCAGGCGGTGCTCGCGGACGACAAGGTCACGGTGCTGCAGAACCCGCAGCTCGCCAGCTACCGCGCCTCGGCCGGCGTGGTACTGCGGCTGAAGAAGGATGGGCGGGTGCTCTCCGAGACCGCCGTCACCGGCTGGGAGGACTTCCTTCCCGGCGGCGACGTGGTCGAGGCTGAGACCAACCGGCAGGCCGCGCTGCGCCGCCTCACGGAGACGCTGATGCGCGAGGGCTACGACCGGCTGGCCAGCAGCTGGTAGCAGCGCGCCCCGAGAGGGCGCGCTGCCGCACGGCGCTGCTCCAGGCTACGGCTGCGGTGCTACTTCGCGGCCTTGGCCGCGTTCGCCGCCTTGGCCAGGCGCGAGATGCGGCGCGACACGGTGCGCTTGTGCATCACGCCCTTGGACGCGGCCTTGCCCAGCTGCTTCGTGGCCGCGGCCACCGCCTCGGCGAGCTTCTGGGGATCCTTGGCCGCCACCGCCTCGCGCGCCTGCTTGACGGCGGTCTTCACGGTGGTGCGCACGGTGGTGTTGCGCGCGCGGCGCTTGAGGGCCTGACGGTTGCGCTTCTCTGCGGACTTGGTGTTGGCCAAGGCAATCTCCAGCTTCTAAAGGCTTGGGAAAAGAGGCGGCGTACCTACAGCGGCGGCCCGCCAGCGTCAAGGCGCGCGTGGGCTTAATGCGGCCGGGGCCGCCCCGGGGGTGCGAGCAGAACCCCCATCCGCCCCCTCGGATTCCGCGATTCCACGAGCGCAGCCCCTACGCGCCGTAGCGCCAGGAGAGCCCCGCCGGGTCCACGAAGGAGAGCCGACCCGCAGCGGCGTCCCCCTCGCGCAGCGCCTGCGGGTGGCGCTCCGCGAGCGCCCGCCGCAGCGCCTCCACCGCGCCCTTCGAGGGGGCGTGCAGCTCCAGCGCGGGCGCCCCGGCGCCTGCTGCGCCCTCGAAGAAGGCGAAGGCGAGCGCGGCGTCGCCGTAGCGCGCCTCGCCGCCGGGAGCGGGCAGTGCACTCCAGCCGAGCAGCGGGGCGAGCGCGTCCCAGAAGGCGCGCTGGGGGGCGAGCGCGGGCACGGGCAGCCGCACCAGGGCGAGCGCCGCGCGTCCCTGGGAGCGCACCGGCGGCAGGGACTTCTCCACCTGCTTCGCCGCGAGCCAGTGGCGATCCATCTGCTCCAGCGTGGCCTCACCGAAGGCCGCGCCGTCCGCCCTCAGGCCGGCCTCCACGTGGTGGAAGCGGGTGGTGAAGCGGCCGATGGCCATGCGCAGCGCATCCTCCGCGGGCGTGCGGATGAAGCGGGCGAGGTTCGCGACCGAGAAGAGGACGTCCCCCAGCTCGTGCTCCAGCGCGTCGCGGTCGCCGCTCGCGATCGCCTCGTCCAGCTCGCGCAGCTCCTCGTCCAGCTTCGCGCGCACCCCGGCGGTGTCCGGCCAGTCGAAGCCGATGCGGCTCGCCTTCTCGGTGAGGCGCTCGGCGCGCAGCAGCGCGGGGGCCGCCACGGGCACCCCGTCCAGCACCGAGCCCTCGCTGCCCGTCTTGTGCTTGCGCTCCTCGGCCTTGAGCTTCGCCCAGTTGGCCAGCACCTGCTCGGCGCCCGGCGCGCCCTTGGCCCCTTCACCGAAGACGTGCGGGTGGCGGCGCTCGAGCTTGTCGCTGATGGAGCGGCACACGTCTGCCATGGTGAACTCGCCGCGCTCGGCCGCCAGCTGGGCGTGGAAGACGATCTGGAAGAGCAGGTCTCCGAGCTCCTCGCCCAGCGCCCGCCAGGGACCCGCGTAGCCGGCGCGGTCCATCTCGTCCACCACCTCGAAGCACTCCTCCACCAGGTAGGGCCGCAGCGAGCGCAGGTCCTGCTCGCGGTCCCAGGGGCAGCCATCCGGTGCGCGCAGCCGCGCCATGATCGCGATGAGGCGCTCGAGTTCGGTTCCGGGGGAGCTCATGCGGGCACCTCGAGGGAGTGGGGGCGGGAGCAGGGGACAATGTGGGGTCCCGGCAGTCGCCGCCCCGCCTGCGCCGTGCCCTCTAGCATGCCCGGCAGGGAAGGGGCCGCGCTCCCTTTCCGGCCCCTGGTGCGCTCGCCTATGCTCGCGCCCCCGTGCGCGCCCTCTCCCTCCTCCTGGCCCTCCTCTGCTTCGGCTCGGCGACGCGCGCGGCTGCCCAGGAGGTGGAGGCGCCCGCCCCCCTGCAAGAGGTGGATCCGGACGCCGCGAGCCGCGCGGACGTGCCGGAGCCGGAGGGCGAAGCCGCCGCGGAGCCCGCGTCCGAGGCCCCCCGCGAGAGCCGCACCCGCGAGGCGCCCGCGGCGCAGCCCGCCGCTGCCGCCGAGGCTGCCGCCGCCCCGTCGGGCCGCCCGGCTCCGCCTCCGATCGTCGCTCCCCGCGTGGGCGACGCGCAGCTCACGGCCGCGTGGACCCGGGTGCAGGCGGCCCGCGAGCCTGCGGCCATGGAGTCGGCCCTGCGCGCGCTCGTCGCGCTGCGCGAGGACGTGGGCGCGAGCGACCTGGAGCCCTTTGCCCTGGCGCTCTCCCGCCTCGCGGAGCAGCGCGCGCGCGCCGGCGACGAGGCCTCCGCGCTGCAGCTCGCCGAGGGCGCGGTCTCGCTCGCGCCGGACCTGCCCTACGTGCACTTCGCCCTGGCCCGCAGCAACGCCCGGCGCGCGCCGCTGGACGTGGTGCTCTACGCACCGCAGGCGATGGCCGGCCTGCGCGCGCTCGCCGCGGACCCGCGCTACCTGCGCCCGGCGCTCGCGGACGTGGGCGGCGCAGGGCTGCTCGCGCTGCTCGCCGCCGCGAGCGCGGTGGTGCTGCTGCTCTTCCTGCGCGGGCTGCGCTACCTGCTGCACGACGTGCACCACCTCTTCCCGCGCTCCACCGCGCGCTGGCAGTCCGCGGCGCTCGCGCTGCTGCTGCTCGGCCTGCCGGCGGCCTTCCGGCTCGGCTGGGTGCCGCTGCTGCTCGCGCTCTTCGCCGCGGTGGCGCTGTACCTGACGCGCGCCGAGCGCCTGCTGGGCGCCGCACTGCTCGCGCTGCTCGGGCTGCTCCCGCTCGCCGCCGGTGAGCTCGCGCGCGAGACGGCCTTCGCCGGCACCGTGGCCGAGGACGTGTACGTCCTGGAGCGCGGCGGGCTCGCCGCAGCGGCCGCGGGCGCCCGGGTGCAGGCGCGGGACGAGGCCCTGCGCGCCCAGTTCGCCGAGCTCTTCGCGCTCGGGCGCTACGAGGCGCGCCGCGGGGAGCTCACGCGCGCCACGGCGCACTTCAAGCGCGCCGCGGCGCTGCGCAGCGCGGACCCCCGGGTGCTCACGAACCTGGGCAACATCCGCCTCGCCTCCGGCGACCCCGAGGCCGCGGCCCAGCTCTACGAGAGCGCGCGCCAGGAGGACGCCACGCTCGCCGCCGCGGCCTTCAACGTCGCGCAGGTGTACCAGCGCCGCGCCGCCCTGCTCCCGGACTTCCAGGTGGGAGAGACGGCGGGGCGCGCGAGCGCCGCGCTCACCGCCGCCGAGCGCCTGGACCCCTCGCTGCTCGGGCGCGTGCCGCCCCCGGGCGAGCGCCTGCTGATGAACCGGCTGCTGCTCAGCCCGGGGCTCACGCAAGCCGAGCTCCTCGCGCTCACCGGGCCGGACGCGGGTGCCGCCGTGCGCGCGCAGCTGGAGCAGGCGCTGCTGGGCGGGTGGGGCGGGCCCTTCGCCTCGGTGCTGCCCGCGGCCGCGGCAGCGCTGGTGCTGCTCTGGGCGAGCGCGGGCGAGCGGCTCCGGGCGAGCCGTGGCTGCGAGCGCTGCGGGCGCAGCGTGTGCCGCCGCTGCGACCGCGCGCTGGGCGTGCGCGGCGCGCAGTGCAGCCAGTGCGTGAACGCCTTCGTGCGCCGTGGCCTCGTGGCCCCCCAGGTGCGCGCCCGCAAGGAGCTCGAGGTGGAGCGCCACCGCACGCGCATGGAGCGGCTCGCGCTCGCCGCCGGCACGCTCGTGGGCGGCGCGGGCCACGTGCTCAGCGGGCTGCCGGTGCGCGGCGCGCTGCACGCCTTCCTCTTCCTCTTCCTGCTGCTGGGCGTGGCCGGCCCCCAGGGCCTGGTGCGCGCGCCCTACGGCGAGGTGCCCGCGGGGCTCAAGGTGGCGCTGCTGGTGCTCGTGCTCGTGCCGCTGCACCTGCTCTCGCTGCGCTCCCTGCGCCGCCGCCAGCAGCTGCGCCCCGCCCCGGAGACGCACTGATGGCGCTGCAAGGCACGCTGAAGGACTTCGGCATCGCGGACATCCTGCAGCTGATCGGCCAGCAGCAGAAGACCGGCACGCTGGTGCTGCGCGCGAAGGAGCAGGAGGTGCAGGTCACCTTCCGCGACGGCAGCATCGTGCGCGCGGAGAGCACCACCCGGCGCAAGAAGGATCTCATCGGCAACATGCTGGTGCGCGCCGAGCTCATCACCGAGGCCCAGCTGGAGCAGGCGCTGGAGACGCAGCGGCGCACCCTGATGCGCCTCGGCGACGTGCTCGTCTCCGAGCGGGCGCTCTCCACCGAGCGCTTCCGCCAGATGATGCAGCTGCAGGCCACCGAGACGCTCTACCGCCTCTTCACCTGGAAGAACGGCACCTACGCCTTCGCGCCCGAGGAGGGCGTCGCGGCCGAGCCCGACAGCGAGTCCATCACTCCCTTGCGCGCCGAGAGCGTGCTGATGGAGGGCTTCCGGATGGTGGACGAGTGGCCGGTCATCCGGCGCACCATCCCCCACGACGGCCTCACCTTCGAGCTGGCCCAGCCCCTGCCCGCGCCCACGGCGCGCGGAGCCGGAGCCGGAGCCGGAGACGGGGACGGCGAGGAGGGCGGCAGCGAGCTGCGCACGGTGGGCGAGAGCGAGCGGCGCGTCTTCGCCCTCGTGCGGCCCGGACGCACCGTGCGCAAGCTGGTGGACCTCGCCTGCCTCGGAGAGTTCGAGACCTGCAAGGCGCTCTGCAACCTGGTCAGCCTCGGCCACCTGCGCGCCCGCGCGCCGACGGTGCGGCTCCCCGCGGTGGGCGGCGCCGGGGCGCTGCGCCAGCTGCGCGCGGCCGCCGGGATGCTCGGCCGGCTCGCGGTGAGCGTGGCCGTGGTCGGCACCCTCGCGCTCGTCGTCTCGCGCGTGCACGGTGAGGGGGCAGGGCTCGCGCCCCCGGCCGCCCGCTCGTTCGCCGACCCGGCGGCCCAGCGCCTGGTCTCCCGCGCCCAGCGCGCCCGCATCGAGGCGGCGCTGGAGGTCTTCCGGCTCGAGAGGGGCGGGCTGCCCGAGGCGCTGCCCGCGCTGGTGGAGGCGGGGCTGCTCTCCGAGTCGGACCTGCGCTACCCCTGGCAGGAGCCGTACCATTACCGACGCCTGGCTGGTCGGGAGTACGTCTTGCTTCCTCCCTTGCGTTAGTCTCCTGCAGGCGGCGCCTTTCGTCGCTAGAGAGACGTCGTTAGCTTTGGGTCGAGAGAGGCCCGAGCCCTGCCGGAGGAACACGCCAGGTTGCCAACCACGACTGCCACGCTGGAAGCGCCCCCCACGCCCACCTCTGCGAAGGTGGATGTCCGCGACAACGCGACCACGCTCGCCCTCTGCGGAAACCAGAACGAGAACATCAAGCTGATCGAGCGCAGGCTCGGGGTGCGCGTGGGCCAGCGCGGCACCGAGCTGCTGCTGAGCGGCCCCCCGGATGCGGTCGCCTTCTCGGTGCGCCTCGTGGAGAACCTCGAGGAGATGATCCGCGCGGGACGCCCGCTGTACCGCGAGGACGTGGAGCAGGCCATCAAGGTCCTCGGGCGCGGCGCCGAGTCGCTGCAGGACGTGATGACCACGCCCGTGCTCAAGAGCCACGGCAACCGCTCCATCGCGCCCAAGAGCATCGCGCAGAAGCGCTACGTGGACGCCATCCGCGCCCACGACATCGTCTTCGGCATCGGCCCCGCGGGCACCGGCAAGACCTACCTGGCCATGGCCATGGCGGTCGCCTTCCTGCAGGAGCGCAAGGTCAAGCGCATCATCCTCGCGCGCCCCGCGGTGGAGGCGGGCGAGAAGCTCGGCTTCCTCCCCGGTGATCTCGCGGAGAAGGTGAACCCCTACCTGCGCCCGCTCTACGACGCGCTCAACGACATGATGGCGGCCGAGCGCGCCGCGAGCCTCATCGAGCAGGGGGTGGTCGAGGTCGCGCCGCTCGCCTTCATGCGCGGCCGCACGCTCAACGACGCCTTCGTCATCCTCGACGAGGCGCAGAACACCACCGTCGAGCAGATGAAGATGTTCCTCACGCGCATCGGCTACAACAGCAAGGCGGTGGTCACGGGCGACGTGACCCAGGTGGACCTGCCCACCGGCAAGGCCTCCGGCCTGCGCCACGCGCAGCGCATCCTGCGCAACATCGAGGGCATCGGCTTCAGCGAGTTCTCGGACGTGGACGTCGTGCGCCACCCGCTCGTGCAGGAGGTCATCAAGGCCTACGAGCGCGCGGATGCCGCGCGCGAGCAGGCCGAGGCGGCCGCTGCCCCCGCCGCTGCCGCCCCCGCAGCGGAGGTCTGAGCCCCTGACAGCCCGGCAGCCCCCGTCCTTGAGTCGGGGGGGCCCGGCGCCTAGGGTGTCCGTCCCATGGCCGACCCGGAAACGTCACCGCCAGCGCCCAGCCCCCTGGACGCCCTCGCTCGCCGCTTCCGGGTGCACGCGGGCTGGAACCGCCTCCTCACCCAGCTGCTGCTGCTGGCGCTCGTGTCCGCCGCGGCCGGCTTCTTCATCTCGCCGGGGCTCTACACGCAGCAGATCCCGGCGCTGGGCCCCGAGTCCCTCGGGCGCCCCTTCCGCGCCAGCTCCCCCTCGGGCTTCAAGGCGGGGCACGACTACGAGATCCTCCACGCGGGGATGACCGCCCAGCGCCGCGCCGAGGCGCGCGCCTCGGTGCACCCGGTCTACGACTACAGCCCCTCCGTCGCCGAGGACGTGCGGCGCGCCGTGCAGAGCGCCTTCGCCGGGGCGCGCGAGCGGCTCGCCGTGGCGAGCGTGCCCGGCCCCGCCGAGGCCCCCGTGCGCAAGGGTGCCCGCGCGCGCGAGGAGCGCCTGGAGCCCGAGGCGCTGGAGGCGCTGCGCGCGGAGTTCCAGGCGAAGCTCTTCGGCCAGGCGGAAGGGCTCGAGCCCGACGACTTCCAGGCGCTGCGCGCGGCGAGCTTCAGCCCGGACGTGGAGGCCGCCACGCTCACGCTGCTCGAGCGCGCCTACTCGCAGGGGCCCAGCGCCCCCACGTACGTGCTGGGCACGCGCCAGGAGCTGCAGCGCGAGGGGCCGCAGGGCCTCACGCTGCGCGACCTGCGCCAGCACACCGAGCTCTCGCTGCCCCCGCAGTCGCCGCGCCTGCAGGACGTGGCCGAGACCTACGCCGAGCTGGACCGCTTCGCCTCGCTGCCGGCGAGCCTCCTGCCGGACGCGCCGGCCGCCCGCCGCCGCGCGGTGCTCCGGCTCGCCAAGCGCCTCGTGCGCCCGAACCTCACCATCAACCTCGCCGAGACGGATGCGCGCAGGCGCCAGGCCGCGGCCGCCGTGAAGGACGCGGTCATCTCCATCAAGAAGGGCCAGCGCGTCATCGGGGACGGCGAGCTCATCAACGAGACGCACCTGGTGGTGCTCAAGGGGATGCGCGCGCAGACGGACCGCGTGGACCTGCTGCAGCTGCAGGTGGGCGGCACGGGCCTCGTCGCGGTGATCGTCGCCGCCTGCTACGCCTTCTGCACCGCCGCGTTCCGCCGCTTCCGGCCCACCCGCCGCGACGGGCTGCTGCTGGGCGGGTTGCTGGTGGGCATGCTCGGCGTCATCCAGCTCTGGGTGTCCGTGGCGGACGCCGTGCAGGACCGCTACACCCAGCTGCCGCTCGAGGCGCTCTACTTCGCCATCCCCGTGGCCGCGGGCGCGATGCTGGTGCGCTTCGTGCTCTCGGAGGAGCACGCGCTGCTCTTCGCGCTGGTGCTCTCCTGCCTCGTGGGCGTGATGCTGGGCAACTCGCTCGCCTTCGGCATCTACACGCTGGTGGGCTCGCTCGTGGGCGCCTGGCGCATCCCGCGCGCCAAGGACCGCGTGGGCATCTTCCGCGCCGGTGTGGCCACGGGCGTGGCGAACCTCCTGTGCGTGCTCTGCCTCATGCTCGCCGAGGGCAAGGGCCTGGGCGCCGAGAGCCTCGTCACCGCGCTCTTCGCCTTCGTGGGCACCACGCTCGCGGTGCCCGTGCTGGTGATGGCGCTCACGCCGCTCATCGAGGTGACCTTCGGCTACGCCTCGGACCTCAAGCTGCTGGAGCTCGCGAACCTCAACCACCCGGCGCTCAAGGAGCTCATCGTCCGCGCGCCCGGCACCTACCACCACTCCATCATCATCGGCACGCTGGTGGAGAACGCGGCGGAGGCGATCGGGGCGAACCCGCTGCTCGCGCGCTCGTGCGCCTACTACCACGACATCGGCAAGGGCCGGAACCCGCTCTACTTCGGCGAGAACCAGAAGGGCGAGAACCGGCACGACGCCATGGCCCCCGCCATGAGCGCGGTCATCATCAAGCGCCACGTCACCGAGGGCCTGGAAATGGCGCGCCACTACCGGCTGCCCAAGCTGGTGGCGGACGCCATCCCCCAGCACCACGGCACGCGGCTGGTGGGCTACTTCTTCCACAAGGCGCAGAAGGAGCAGGAGGGCAAGGAGGGCGCGCCCCCGCTCGACGAGAGCATCTACCGCTACCCGGGCCCCAAGCCGCAGTTCCGCGAGGCCGCGCTGGTGATGATCGCGGACGCGGTGGAGGCCTCCTGCCGCGCCCTGCCCGAGCCCACGCCCCAGCGCCTCCACGCGCAGGTGCAGAAGATCATCAACGTGATCTTCTCCGAGGGGCAGCTCGACGAGTGCGACCTCACGCTCAAGGACCTGCACCTCATCCAGCGCTCGTTCCTGCACACGCTGGAGGGCATCTACCACGCGCGCCCCGTGTACCCCGCGGGCGCGGTGGCCGCGGGCCTCAAGGCGCCGGCGGTCGGCGTGGCGGAAACCCGCAGCGTGGGCTCCACGGCGGCTCCCACTTCCAGCAACGACCCGCGCCCGCGCAGCTCCGGCAGCTAGCGCGGGCACACGCTTTTCCCCGAGAGGACCTCCGTGAGACTGCGCAAGGGCAAGATCATCCCGCGTGACGATGGCAAGCGCATCGAGGAGTTCGTGGGCCAGGCCACCACCGCCACCTCCAGCGTGTCCGTCGCGCGCATGAACGCGCCGCCCGGCTGGGCCGAGCCCGCGCAGACGCCCGAGTTCGACGAGGTGGTGATGGTGCTCGAGGGCGAGCTCACCCTCGTCATCGAGGGCAAGCGCGAGCGCATCGGGGCAGGGGAGGTGGGGCTGGTGCCGCGCGGCAAGCGCGTCGTGTACCGCAATGACGCCGGCGTGGCCTGCGACTACTTCTCCGTCTGCGCCCCGGCCTTCCTCCCGCAGCTCGCGCACATGGAGGCTCCGGAGGAGGAGCCCGAGCCGAAGCCCGCGCCTCGCGCAAAGGCCGCGCGCAGGAAGGACCCGGGCGCCAATCACGTCACCGTGCAGGTGGCGCACGCGCAGGGCGAGCGCTACGCGGAGCCGCTGGAGGCGCTCGCGCGCCAGTACCTGGACCGGCTCGAGCTGCAGGACTGCGAGCTCTCGCTCTCGCTGGTGGGCGACCGCGCCATCCGCCGCCTCAACCGCACCTGGCGCAAGAAGGACAAGGCCACGGACGTGCTCAGCTTCCCCGCGGGGGAGGCGCCCAAGGGCGTGCCGGGCCCGCGCCTGCTGGGGGACGTGGTCATCTCCATCGACACTGCGCGCCGCAACGCGAAGGAGTACGAGCGCTCGCTGGACGTGGAGATGGCGCGCTACCTCGCGCACGGCATCCTGCACCTGCTCGGGCACGACCACGAGAAGCCGGCCGAGGCGCGGCGCATGGCCTCGCTCGAGGAGCGGCTGCTCGGCGGGCGGGGCATGGTGGCGGACGGCGTGCCCCTGAAGCAGCGGCGGGCCCGGCTCGTCTGAGCGCTCGTCCGGGCCCCCACGGCCGCGGGAAGCCGGGTCCCCCGCGTCCGCGTTGTCTTCTGCTTCGACCCCCCGGGCGTGATAGGGACGCCCTCCGACCATGCTGCGCGCAACCCTCCTGCCTCTCGCCCTGCTGCTCGCCCTCGCCGCGGCCCCTGCCCGCGCGCAGGAGGACGACGGCGTCCCCTTGCCGCCCTGGGCCACCGGGCAGAGCCGCCCCGAGGACCTCACCATCTCGCTCGTCACCTTCGGGCCGGGTGACGACATCCCCTCGTGGTTCGGCCACGGCTCGCTCGTGGTGACGGACCGCCGGCTGAACCAGGAGCGCCTGTACAACTACGGGATGTTCACCTTCGACGGCCGCATGCTCGCCCGCTTCCTCATGGGCCGGCTCGAGTTCTGGGTCGGCGAGGCGAGCGCCCTGGGCACCTACCGGCTCTACCGGATGCTCGACCGCGACGTGCGCATCCAGGAGCTGAACCTGCCTCCGGAAAAGCGGCTGGTGCTCGCGCGCGCGCTCGCGCAGAACGTGCTGCCGCAGAACCGCGAGTACCTGTACCACCACTACAACGACAACTGCTCCACGCGGCTGCGCGACGGCATCGACCTCGCCACGGGCGGGCTCTTCCACCAGGCGCAGTCGGCCCCCGCGCGCCTCACGCTGCGCGGCCACACCCGGCGCTACACCGCGGTGTTCGCACCGATGAGCCTGCTGCTCGACTTCTGGATGAACGACGAGATCGACCAGCCCATCACCCGCTGGGAGGAGGCCTTCCTCCCGGACGAGCTGGAGAAGCAGGTCGAGGCCTTCCGCTACCCGGACGGCAGCCCCCTCGTCGCGCGCGACGTGCGCTTCCATACGTCCAAGCACCACGGCCCCACGCCCGAGGAGCCCCCTGCCTACGGCCCCTGGGTGCTCGCGCTCGGGGTGGCGCTGGGCCTCGTGGCGCTGGGCCTCGCGCAGCGCGCGCGCGCCGGAGCGCGCTGGGCACGCGTGAGCCTGGGGCTGCAGCAGGCGCTGCTCGGCTTCGTGCTCGGGCTGCCCGGGCTGCTCCTGATGCTGATGTGGCTCTTCACCGAGCACACGGTCACGCACCGCAACGAGAACCTGCTGCTGGCCAATCCCCTCACGCTGCTCGCGCTGCCGCTGGGCATCTCGCTCGCGCGCGGGAAGAACCCGCGCACCTGGGCGCGGCTGCGCGCGGTGTGGGCGGCGCTCGCGGTGACGGGCGTGCTGGGGCTCGTGCTCAAGGTGCTGCCCCGCTTCGACCAGGACAACTGGCGCCTCATCGCCCTCATCCTGCCCATCTCGCTGGGCTGCGCCGCGGGCTTCCTCCTCTTCGCCCCGGCGCGCCGCAGCGCCGCCGAGGCCGAGCCGCTCGCGCCCTCTGCGCCGCGCGCCTCCTGAGCCTCTTCACTCCTTCTTCGCACTTCCTCCAAGAGGACCCACCGACCATGGCCAACGACACCCTTCAGCGAATCGAAGCCCTTCGGGAGCGGCTGGACGCGCTCCGGGGGTATCTTTGACCTCGACCGCAAGCGCAGCCGCATCGCGCTGATCGAGCGCGAGTCCACGCTGCCCAACTTCTGGGACGACAACACCAAGGCGCAGGCGCTGCTCAAGGAGAAGAACGGCCTGGAGGCGAGCGTGGGTGCGGTGGAGCGCGTGCAGCGCGGCCTCGACGACGCGAAGGTGCTCTTCGAGCTGGGCACCGAGATGGGAGACGAGGCGAGCCTGCAGGAGGCCGACGCGAGCCTCGCACCCGTGGAGGCGGACCTCGGCAAGCTGGAGCTCGCCCGCATGCTCTCCGGCGAGAACGACGCGAACAGCTGCTTCGTGGAGATCAACGCCGGCGCCGGCGGCACCGACTCCATGGACTGGGCCGCCATGCTGCTGCGCATGTACACGCGCTACTGCGAGGCGCGCGGCTGGAAGGTGGAGATCAACGACTTCGTGGCGGGCGAGGAGGCGGGCGTGAAGAACGTCTCCTTCACCGTCACCGGCGAGTACGCCTACGGCTACCTCAAGGCCGAGGTGGGCGTGCACCGGCTCGTGCGCATCAGCCCCTTCGACGCGAACGCCCGCCGGCAGACCGCCTTCGCCTCCGTCGCCGTGTACCCCGAGATCGACGACGCCATCGTCATCGACATCCCGGAGAAGGACGTGCGCGTGGACGTGTACCGCGCGTCCGGGGCAGGCGGACAGAAGGTGAACAAGACCTCCAGCGCCGTGCGCCTCACGCACATTCCCACGGGCATCACCGTGGCCATGCAGAACGAGCGCAGCCAGCACGCCAACCGCGACATGGCGTGGAAGATCCTCCGCTCGCGCCTGTACGAGGCCGAGATGCGCAAGCGCGAGGCCGAGCGCGACGCGGTGGAGGCGAACAAGAAGGACATCGCCTTCGGCAGCCAGATCCGCAGCTACGTGCTCGCCCCCTACCGCATGGTGAAGGACCTGCGCACCGGAGTGGAAACGGGCAACGTGGACGCCGTGCTCGACGGCGAGCTGGAGGACTTCATCACCGCGATGCTGCTGGGCGTGAAGAACCCCAACCGCAGCGCTGCGGAATAGAGGCCCGCGCGAGCTGTCCCTACCTGGGCCCCTTGCGCGCGCCGTGCGCGTTGCGGCGGCGGGCGCGCTTATGTAGGGTGGCGCGCTTTCCGCCAACGCCATGTCCGACGAGACCAAAAAGACCATGGAAGACAAGGACTTAGGGTCCAAAGAGCAGGAGATGTACGCGCAGCGCCTGGACAAGGCGGAGAAGTGGAAGGCCGCGGGGGCGAACCCCTACGGCAACGGCTTCCGCCCCCTGCACCTCGCCGCGGACATCCTGCAGCGCCACGCGGCCGACACCGCCGAGCAGCTCGAGGCCTCGCCGCCCCCCGCCTACACGGTGGCCGGGCGCATCGTCGCGATGCGCTCCTTCGGCAAGGCGGCCTTCATCAAGCTGCGCGACCGCTCGGGCGAGCTCCAGGTCCACGTGAAGAAGGACGCGCTCGGGGAAGCCTACGAGCTCTTCAAGCTGTGCGACCTGGGCGACTTCGTGGGCGCCGAGGGCGTGCTCTTCCGCTCCAAGACGGGCGAGCTCACGCTCTCCGCCACCCGCCTCACGCCGCTCACCAAGTCCCTGCGCCCGCTGCCCGAGAAGTGGCACGGCCTCACCGACGTGGAGGTGCGCTACCGCCAGCGCTACCTCGACATGGTGAGCAACCCGGACGTGAAGGCCGTGTTCCTCAAGCGCACCAAGCTCGTGCGCTTCATCCGCGAGTTCCTGGACGGGCGCGACTTCGTCGAGGTCGAGACGCCCATGATGCACCCGCTGGTGTCCGGCGCCGCGGCGCGTCCCTTCAAGACGCACCACAACGCGCTCGACATCCCGCTCTTCATGCGCATCGCCCCCGAGCTCTACCTCAAGCGCCTCGTGGTGGGCGGGCTCGAGCGCGTCTACGAGATCAACCGCAACTTCCGCAACGAGGGCATCAGCACCCGGCACAACCCCGAGTTCACGATGCTCGAGTTCTACCAGGCCTACGCCACGTACGAGGACCTGATGGACCTCACCGAGGAGATGCTCTCGGGCGCGGCGCAGGCGGTGACGGGCAGCTCCCAGGTGCAGTACCAGGGCAACACCCTGGACTTCGCCAAGGGCTGGCGCCGCATCCCCATGGTCGAGGCCATCCGCGAGAAGCTGCCCTCGCTCACCGACAAGGACATGGCGGACGCGGACCGGCTGCGCGCCGAGCTGCTCCAGGGCGTCACCTCGGAGAGCGACAAGCGCGCGATTGCCGGCATGAACCACGGCGAGCTGGTGGCGGCGCTCTTCGAGCACCACGTGGAGGGCACGCTGGTGAACCCCACGTTCATCACCCAGTTCCCCACGGCCATCTCGCCGCTCGCGCGCAAGAACGACCAGAACCCCGAGGTCACCGACCGCTTCGAGCTGTACGTGGCCGGCCGCGAGATCGCCAACGCCTTCAGCGAGCTCAACGATCCGGTGGACCAGGCGGGCCGCTTCCAGGCCCAGCTGGACGCGAAGCAGCGCGGCCAGCAGGAGACCATGGACTACGACGAGGACTACATCCGCGCGCTCGAGCACGGCATGCCGCCCACCGCCGGTGAGGGCATCGGCATCGACCGGCTCGCCATGCTCTTCACGGACGCCCCGTCCATCCGCGACGTCATCCTCTTCCCCCTCCTCAAGCCGCAGCCGCGGTGAGGACCTCCGCGCCCGTGAACGCCGAGCGGCAGACCGTCTATCGCTGGAGCCTCGTGTGGGCGGGCGCCCTCGTGGCGCTCGTGGGCCTCGCGCTGCTGGGCGCGAGCGTGACCCGCGCGGAGGGGTGGGGGAGCGCCGTGCTGCCGCTGGGCGGCGCGCTGTTCGGCTGGGGCCCGCTGGCCCAGCTGCTCGGCTCCCTGGGCTCGTGGGGCGCCGCGAAGGGCGCGCACGCGAGCGGCCCGCTGCTGCTGGGGGCCGCCGTGTGGCTCGCGGGCTGGGCGCTGGTGGCCGCGGGCATCCGCCGCTCGCACGCCCCCGCCGAGGGACCGAGCGCGGCCGCCGGCGCGCCGCTCTACCCGCGGCTCGCGCAGTACCGCGACTTCTACTGGAGCACCCTCGCGTCCTACGGCGGCGGCATCCTGCTCGCCGAGCTCGTCTTCCTGCTGCTGCAGACCTTCCTCGCCACGGGCGTGCGCTTCGGTGAGCTGGAGTCGAACCCGCGCGAGGCGGGCCTGCACCTGCCGCCCACCGGCGCCTTCGCCATCGCGCTCGCGGTCTCCGCGCTCATCGCGTTCGCCGCGGGCTTCGTGGGCGCCGCGCGCGCCCGCCGCCTCAGCGTGCCCGAGGCCACGCTGGGGGTCATCTACCTGGGCACCCCCATCCCGCTGCTGCTCACGCTGATGGGCAGCGTGCCCGCGCTGCAGCGCGCGCTGATGTACCGGCTGGACGAGGTGACCTACCTCGCGGGGCTCCTGGGCCGCGCCGAGCTCGGCTACTGGCTCGTCTTCTCCTTCCTCGTGCTCTGGCTGGTCTTGGGCATCAACACCGGCTTCGTCGCCGCGGGCAGCGGGCGGCTCGACCTGCGCAACGGCTTCGAGCTCTTCGTGGCCCGCCGCCACGTGAGCGTGTTCCGCCCCTCGCTCATCCTGGGCACGCTCGCGGTGCTGCTCTTCGGCATCGTGCCGCCGCTGATCATCTACGGGATCATCGCCACGGCCGAGGCCGCGGTGGAGCGCACCCGCATCCGCGCGCTGGGGCTCGCGGACCCCTTGCAGTCCGCCGCGGCGGTGAACCGCCTCAAGCTGCGCGAGCAGAGCCCCACCGCCATGATGACCGCCCTGAGCGTGGGCGGCGTGGGCGTGGGCGTGATGGCGCTGATCATCGTGCTCTCGGTGATGAGCGGGTTCGAGGCGGACCTGCAGCAGAAGATCCTCGGCACCAACGCGCACGCGGTGGTCTCCAAGTACGGCGCGGAGGGGATGGAGGACTACCCCCGCGTGATGAAGGAGATCGAGAAGGTTCCCGGCGTGGTGGGGCAGACCCCCTTCGTCCTCAACGAGGTGATGATCATCGCCGAGGGCAACGTGGCCGGCGTGATCATCAAGGGCATCGACCCGGGCACCGTGGGCAAGGTCACCGACCTGCCCGAGAACATCCAGCCCCCCGGCAAGCTCGACTGGCTCGTGCACCCGCAGCAGATCCTCACCGCGCCCTCGCTCGAGGGGCCCGCGACCCGCCTGCTCGTCCCGCCGGACGGGCTCGCGCTCGGGGGAGGGAAGGGGAGCGCGAAGCCTCCGCCGCCTCCCGCCGCGAAGGACGAGGGCGAGGACGAGGACCCCATCATCGGCAAGCGCACCGAGCCCAAGCAGCCTGCGGTGCTGCCCGGCATCATCCTGGGCCGCGAGCTCGCCGCCTCCCTGCACGTCTTCGTGGGAGACCGGGTGAGCGTGGTGAGCCCGCTGGGCAGCGAGCTGGGCCCCTCGGGCCCCATGCCCAAGAGCCGCGCCTTCCGGGTGGCCGGCATCTTCTACTCGGGCATGTACGAGTACGACTCCAAGTTCGTCTACATCCTGATCAGCGAGGCCCAGAAGTTCTTCGACGTGAAGGGCGCCCACGGCATCGAGCTCAAGGTCGAGGACATCGACGATGCGCGGCGCGTGGGCGGCGCGGTGGTGGAGCGGCTCGGGGGCTTCCCCTACCGGGCGAAGGACTGGGGCGAGATGAACAAGAACCTCTTCTCTGCGCTGCGCCTGGAGAAGCTGGTGATGGGCATCATCCTCACCATCATCATCATCGTCGCGGCCGGCCTCATCGTGGCCACGGTGATCATGCTGGTGCTCGAGAAGCGCAAGGAGATCTCCGTGCTCAAGGCGCTGGGAGTCTCGGACAGCGGCATCGTGAAGATCTTCCTCGCGGAAGGCCTGCAGATCGGCGTCGCGGGCGGCCTCCTCGGCCTGCTCAGCGGCTACGCGTGGTGCAAGTTCATCGAGCGCGTGGGGATCAAGCTGGACCCCGAGGTCTATTACATCCCCAACCTGCCGGTGCGCATCGAGTGGGGGCAGAACCTGCTCGCGGTGGTCATCGCCGTGCTCATCACCTATCTCGCCTCCATCTACCCCGCGCTCAAGGCCTCGAGCGTGGAGCCGGTGGAAGGGCTCAAGGGCGAGTGAGCGCCATGTCCTTCCTCAGCATCCGCAACGTCTTCAAGAGCTACTTCCTGCACGGCAAGCGCGTGGACGTGCTGCGCGGCGTGTCCCTGGACATCGCGCAGGGCGAGCTGGTGAGCCTCATCGGGGCCTCGGGCGCGGGCAAGAGCACCTTCCTGCACGTGCTGGGCACCCTGGATGCGCCGGCGGCCGGCGAGGTCCTCTTCGAGGGGCGCTCGCTCTTCGCGATGAACGACGCGGAGATCGCCGAGTTCCGCAACCGCACCATCGGCTTCGTCTTCCAGAGCCACCACCTGCTGCCCGAGTTCACCGCCCTGGAGAACGTGGCCATGCCCGCGCTCATCCAGCGCCGCGACCGCGGTCCCACCTACACCTACGCGCGCGAGCTGCTCGAGCGGGTGGGGCTGGGTGCGCGCGTGGACCACCGCCCCGGCGAGCTCTCCGGCGGCGAGGCCCAGCGCGTGGCGCTCGCGCGCGCGCTCGTGCTCAAGCCCGCGCTGCTGCTCGCGGACGAGCCCACCGGAAACCTCGACCCCGCCACCGGCGAGGGCATCCACCAGCTGCTGCGCGAGGTGAACCGCGACCTCGGCATCACCGCCGTCGTGGTCACCCACAACGCCGTCCTCGCCGCCTCCATGCCGCGGCGCCTGCGGCTCGCCGGCGGCGACGTCACCCCCGCCTGAAGGTGTTTGTCCTACCTCCCCGCTCGCTTTTGGATTGAGCGCTGGCGAACGCTCCGTCTAGATTCGCCCGCCCCTCACCGGCCCCCCTGCTCTCTTGAGGCACACCGTTCTCCCGCTCCGCTCCTGGCTGCCCCTGATCGCGGCCACCCTGGTCTCCCTGGCTCCGGTGCGCTCACACGCCCAGACCGGTGCGGACACGGGTGCGCCTGCTCCCGCCGGCTCCGATGCCGGCAACCCCTCCGCCGAGCGCGTCGTGCAGGTGCGCGTGGAGGGCAACCGCCGCGTCGAGGCCGAGGTCGTGCGCCGCGCGCTCAAGACGCGCGTGGGGCAGCCCTTCGACCCCTCGCTCACGGACGACGACCTGCGCGCCGTCTGGGCCCTGGGCTTCTTCCAGGACGTGCAGCTGCTCACCCAGCAGCTGCCCACCGGCGGCATCGCCTACGTGGTGCGCGTCAGCGAGCGCCCCGCGGTGCGCTCCGTGAAGCTCGAGGGCAACGAGGAGCTGAGCGACGACGACTTCAAGGAGACGCTCGACATCAAGCCCTTCAGCCTCCTGGACATGGAGGCCGTCCAGAAGAACCAGAAGAAGGTGCAGGAGAAGTACATCGAGAAGGGCTACTTCCTCGCGGAGGTCACCAACGAGATCAAGCCGATCCCGAACGAGAACTCCGTCGACGTCATCTTCCACATCAAAGAGCACGCGAAGGTGATGGTGAAGGAGATCCGCTTCATCGGAGCGGAGAAGGTGAGCCCGGACGTCCTGCGCGACGTGATGCTCACCAAGGAGGGCGGCTTCCTCTCCTTCCTCACCGGCGAGGGCACCTACCGCGAGGAGATGTTCCAGCGCGACCTCGCCGTCATCCAGGGCGCCTACTACGACCGCGGCTACATCAACGTGAAGGTGGACAAGCCCACCGTCCAGATGTCCGCGGACAAGCGCTACATCTTCATCACCCTGCGCATCACCGAGGGCGAGCCCTACGACATCTCCAGCATCGACTTCTCCGGTGATCTCATCGTCCCCAAGGAGAAGCTCGCGTCGCTGATGACGAGCCACCGCGGAGAGCGCTTCAACCGCACCAAGCTCTCCCAGGACATCCAGGCGATCACGGACGTCTACTACGACCAGGGCTACGCCTACGCGAACATCTCCCCCGTCACCGCGACGGACCCGGAGCACCGCACCGTCGCCGTGACCTTCGACGCGCAGAAGGGCAAGCAGGTCACCATCGAGCGCATCGACATCGTGGGCAATACGAAGACCCGCGACCAGGTCATCCGCCGCGAGATGCGCGTGTACGAGGGCGAGCTCTACAGCGGCACCGGCATGCGCCGCAGCAAGGAGCGCATCACCGCGCTCGGCTTCTTCGAGAGCGTGGAGGTCACCCAGAAGCCCGGCAGCCGCGACGACCTCATCGTGCTCCAGGTGGAGGTGCGCGAGAAGGCCACGGGCACCTTCCAGGTCGGCCTCGGCTTCTCCAGCGTGGAGACCTTCATCTTCACGGCCCAGGTCTCCCAGAACAACTTCCTCGGGTGGGGCCAGACGGTGAGCGCCTCCGCGCAGATCTCCGGCCTGCGCTCGCTGGTGCAGCTCTCCTTCTTCGACCCGTACTTCCTGGACACCAACTACCTGCTCTCGGCGGACTTCTACCGGCAGCAGGCGGACTACTCGAGCTTCGTGCGCAACAGCACCGGCGGCAGCGTGTCGCTGGGCCGCTACCTCACCGAGGACATCAACGCGAGCCTCGGCTACACGCTCGAGTTCGTGAAGGTGAGCAGCGGCAACGAGCTGCAGCGCGACGTGCTCGCCAACTACTTCCTGGACGGCACCACCAGCTCCGCGCGCCTCTCGCTCACCTGGGACCGGCGCGACAACCGCCTCTTCCCGTCCAAGGGCTTCATCCACTCGGTCTCGGCGGAGTTCGCCCCGCAGTTCCTCGGCGGCAGCTTCCTCTTCGCGCGCTACAGCGGCTACTCGCGCCTGTACTTCCCGCTGCACGTGCTCGGCGCAGTCTTCAAGACCAACGCCACGGTGGGCTACATCCAGAACCTGGACGACACCCGCCCGGTGCCCATCTCCGAGCTCTACTACCTGGGCGGCATCAACACCGTGCGCGGCTACTTCCTGCGCAGCATCAGCCCCACCATCATCGCCGGCACCTCCAGCAATCCGGACGCCACGGTGAGCAAGCTGGACGTGGGCGGCGACAAGCAGATCGTCCTCAACTTCGAGCTCGAGGTGCCCATCCTCGAGAAGGCCGGCCTGCGCGGCGTGCTCTTCTACGACGCCGGCAACGCCTACGCCCCCAACGAGCGCTTCTTCCAGGACAAGCAGGACAACTTGCCGCTCGGCATGTTCCACTCCGTGGGCTTCGGCATCCGCTGGTTCAGCCCCGTGGGCCCCCTGCGCTTCGAGTGGGGCGTGCCGCTAACCAGGCGCCCGGAAGACGACAAGCTCCTCTTCGAGTTCACCATCGGCAACTTCTTCTGATAACCCTCGCTGCGCCCCGGTGCGCCGCCGTGCGCCCCGGGGCCGGCCCCATCCGCGCGGGGGGCCCCTGGCCGCCCGCCCGGATGAACACGCGCCCCGGCGCGCCGTCTCTCGTGTGTCTCTCACACTGCTGTCGTCTCCCGTGCCGTACCTGCTGAGGAGTTGCTGAACATGTCGCTTCGAAGCCTCGTGTCGACCGTCGCCGTTGCCCTGTCGCTCGTCCTTCCCGTGGCCGCTGCCGCCCAGACGGCGCCCAAGCTCGCCTACGTGGACTACCAGCGCGTGCTGCTCGAGGTGGACGAGGGCAAGGCGGCCAAGGCCCGCCTCCAGCAGTGGCTCGAGTCCCGCCAGAAGGAGATCGACCGCGAGCAGGAGCAGCTGCGCAAGGAGCAGGAGCTGCTGCAGAAGCAGGCCAGCGCGCTGAGCGAGGAGGTGCGCACCCAGCGCGCCACCGAGCTGCAGAAGAAGGTCATGGCGCTCGGCCAGAAGTACGAGGGCAGCCGCGCCGAGGCCGCCAACAAGGAGCGCCAGGAGATGGAGCCCATCGTGGCGAAGATCGACCAGATCATCGGCCGCATCGCCCAGCGCGACGGGCTGACCATGGTCTTCGAGAAGCGCGACTCCGGCATCGTCTTCGCGCTCGCCCAGCTGGACCTCACCAACGAGGTCGTGCGCACCTACAACGCCTCCCCCGCGGCCTCGAAGCCCGCCGCTTCCCCCGCCAAGCCCGCGGCGCCCGCCAAGGACGCGCCGGTCAAGAAGTAGGGAAGGGAGCGCGCGCCCGTGACTGCCGAGAAGCCCACCCGCCGCCTCGGTGACCTCGCCGCCCACGTGGGCGGCGAGCTGCTCGGCGACCCTGCTCAGGCCATCCGTGGGCTGAGCGGGCTCGCCGAGGCAGCCACGGGCGACCTCTCGTTCTACGGCAACCCCCGCTACCGCCGCGAGTTCGAGTCCACCCACGCCTCCGCGGTGCTGGTGGGCCCGGACGTCCCCCCGCGCGCGGGCCTCAGCCTCGTGCGGGTGCCCAACCCGCACCTCGCCTTCGCGCGGCTGCTCGAGCTCTTCCACCCGCGCGTGCGCCCGCCTCCCGGCGTGCGCCTGGGCGCCATCGTGCATCCCGGCGCGCTCGTGGACCTCGAGGCCACCGTGATGGCCGGCGCCACGGTGGAGGAGGGCGCCCGCGTGGGCGCGCGCAGCGTGCTCTTCCCCGGCGTGTACCTGGGGGAGAACGCCCGGGTGGGTGAGGACTGCATCCTCTACCCCAACGTCACCGTGCGCGAGGGCTGCCTCGTCGGCGACCGCGTCGTCCTCCACGCCTCCTGCGTGGTGGGCGCGGACGGCTTCGGCTTCGCCTTCGACCCCGAGGGCCCTCAGGGTCCCCAGCACTTCAAGGTGCCCCAGGCCGGCATCGTGCGCATCGAGGACGACGTGGAGGTGGGCGCCTGCACCACCATCGACCGCGCCACCCTCGGCGAGACGGTCATCGGCCGCGGCACCAAGATCGACAACCTGGTGCAGATCGCCCACAACGTGAAGGTGGGCCCGCTCAGCCTCCTGTGCGCGCAGGCCGGCGTCTCGGGCTCCGCGGAGCTCGGCCAGGGCGTGGTGCTCGCCGGCCAGGTGGGCGTGGTCGGCCACATCCGCGTCGGCGACATGGCCAAGGTGGGCGCCCAGTCGGGCATCGCCCACGACGTGCCGGACGGCCAGGTGGTCTCCGGCAGCCCCGCGATCCCGCACCGCGACTGGCTCAAGAACGTGGCCGCGCAGGGCCAGCTCGCGGACCTCACCAAGGAAGTGCGCAGCCTGCGCCGCAGGCTCGAACAGCTCGAGAAGGAGAAGGGCGGATGATGGACATCGGAGAGATCCAGCGACTGCTGCCGCACCGCTACCCGTTCCTGCTGGTGGACCGGGTCGTGGAGATCGTCCCCGGGCAGAAGCTGGTGGCGTACAAGAACGTCACCGTCAACGAGCCCTTCTTCAACGGCCACTTCCCCGGCCACCCGGTGATGCCGGGCGTGCTCATCCTGGAGGCGCTCGCCCAGGCCTGCGCCATCCTCGCCTACAAGAGCGAGAACATGGACCCGGAGAAGAAGGTCACCTACCTCATGGGCATCGACGCGGCGAAGTTCCGCAAGCCCGTGCTCCCCGGAGACCGCGTGCAGCTCTCCGTGGAGGTCGTGCGCCACAAGGGCGCCGTCTGGAAGCAGAAGGGCGTGGCCACCGTGGACGGCGTGAAGGTCGCCGAGGGCGAGTTCCTCGCCACCGTGGTGGACAAGGACGGCTCGGCCGCCGCGGGCGAGCCGGCCTGAGGCACGGACGCGAGGGCGCTCAGATGGCGAACATCCACCCCACCGCGGTCGTGCACCCCGAGGCCCGTCTCCACCCCACGGTGGAGGTGGGGCCCTTCGCGGTCATCGGTCCCAAGGTCACCCTGGGCGAGGGCACCACGGTGGGCCCGCACGCGGTGATCGAGGGGCGCACCACGATCGGTGCCCGCAACCGCATCTTCCAGTTCGCCTCGGTGGGGGCGGCGCCGCAGGACCTCAAGTACGCGGGCGAGGACACGCAGCTGGTGCTCGGTGACGAGAACACCGTGCGCGAGTTCGTCACCCTGCACCGCGGCACCGTGGGCGGCGGCGGCGCCACCCGCATCGGCAGCCGCTGCCTCCTCATGGCCAACAGCCACGTGGCGCACGACTGCCAGCTCGGCAACGGCATCATCCTGGGCCAGGGCTCCGCGCTCGCGGGTCACGTGGAGGTGGGGGACCACGCCATCTTCAGCGGCCTGATGGCGGTGCACCAGTTCACCCGCATCGGCAAGCACGTCTTCATCTCCGGCGGCGCCATGGTGGTGATGGACGTGGCCCCGTACTGCACCGCGCAGGGAGACCGCGCCGAGCTCGCCGGCCTCAACGCCGTGGGCCTGCAGCGCCACGGCTACAGCGAGGAGCAGATCGGCCGCATCAAGGAGGCCTACCGCATCCTCTTCCGCGCGAAGCTCCCGCTGGCCGAGGCCGTGGACCGCCTGCGCTCGGAGCTGGGCGGCCACCCGGAGATCGATCACCTGGTGGACTTCGTCACCGCGAGCAAGCGCGGCCTCACCCGCTAGCCCCCGCGTGGAGCGCATCGGCCTCATCGCGGGCAACGGCCAGCTGCCCTTCCTCTTCGCCCGCGCCGCGCGCGAGCAGGGGCTGGAGGTGGTGGCCGTCGCCCACCGCGGCGAGGCGGACCCCGCGCTCGCCGCGGAGGTCGAGGAGCTGCACTGGGTGCGGCTCGGGCAGGTGGACCGCATCGCGCGCGCGCTCAAGGCGGCCGGCTGCACGCGCGCGGTGATGGCCGGCGGCATCGGCCGGGTGCGCGCCTTCACCGAGGTGCGCCCGGACCTGGGCGCCCTGCGCATCCTCGCCTCGCTGCGCACCGTGCGCGACGACGCGCTCCTGCGCGCCATCGCCGCCTACTTCGAGGCGCGCGGGGTGCGCATCGTCGCTCCCACGGACTTCCTCGCCCAGGTGCTCTGCCCCGAGGGCCACCTCGCCGGGCCCCGCCTGGACGCCGCAGGGGAGCGCGACGTGGCGCTCGGCGTGGAGGTGGCCACGCTGCTGGGCCGCGCGGACGTGGGGCAGACGGTGGTGGTGCGCGGCGGCCACGTGCTCGCGCTCGAGGCCGTGGAGGGCACGGACGAGACCATCCGCCGCGGCGCGCAGCTCGGAGGCAAGGGCGCCGTGGTGGTGAAGCGCTGCAAGCCCGGGCAGGACCTGCGCTTCGACCTGCCGGCGGTGGGCCCGCGCACGCTCGAGGTGATGGCCGAGGCGGGCGCCCGCGTGCTCGCGCTCGAGGTGGGCCGCACGGTGCTCCTGGACGCCCCGGCCCTCTTCGCGGCCGCGCAGACTCACGGCATCACCATCGTCGGAGTGCGCTGACGGTCCCCGCTCCCTCTGGGAGAGGGACGGGGTGAGGGAAGGTGGTTCTTCCTCCTGCACCCCTGGGAATGCGCGCGCCCGCAGCCTGGTTGCACGCTCTGCCTTCCGGACTAGAACCCCACCCATGCTCGCGCGCCTCGGTGCCCTCCTGCTCCTGCTCGTCCCCTTCGCCGCCCGCGCGGACGCGGTGCGCGTCTCGCTCGAGGCGAAGCGGGGTCCGGGCCAGGCGCCCCCCGCGCTGCTCGTGCACATCCTGGAGCCCATCGCGGGCTTCGAGGTGAAGCTGCGCCGCAGTGACGGGCAGGACGTGGACGTGAAGGGGGGAGGGCGCCCGGGCGTCACCCGCCGGGTGGACCTGCCGCAGCCCGAGGGCAGCTTCCACTACGAGGGAGAGCTCGTGGTGAACTTCCCCAACGCGGAGACGGGGAGCATGCCCCTCTCCTTCGACACCGAGGTGCTCGGCACGCTGAAGCTCTCGGTCGCCCCCGCCGACCTGGACCTCGCGGCGCGCACGCTGCGCTTCACGCTCTCGCGCCCCGCCGCGCGCGCGCAGCTCACGGTGCTGATGGACACGGGGACGAAGGCCTTCGACGGCGAGGTGCGCTTCGCCGGTGAGCCCGCGGGCACGCCGCTCACGGTGCGCTGGCCCGCGGCGCAGGGCAGGGTGCTGCGCATCTCGCTGCGCGTCTGGGACACCGCGGACTTCTTCAACGGGCTGGACCTCTTCCCCTGGCAGGTGGACATCCCCCACGAGGAGGTGCACTTCGCCACCGGTCGCTCGGACGTGCCCGCGGCCGAGCGCCCCAAGCTGGACGCGAGCCACGCGCGCATCGCCGAGGCGCTCGCGCGCTATGGCCGCTTCGCACCGCTGCGCCTCTACGTGCTCGGCCACACCGACACGGTGGGCGCCGCCGCGGACAACCGGGCGCTCTCACTCGCGCGCGCCCGCAGCATCGCCACCTACTTCCGCCGCAAGGGGCTCGGGGTGCCGCTCTACGTCGAGGGCTTCGGGGAGGAGGCGCCGCGCGTGCCCACCCCGGACGAGACCGACGAGGCCCGCAACCGCCGCGCCGAGTACATCATCGCCGTCGAGGATCCCCGCCTGCCGGATCCTCCCTTCGCGCCGCGCTGGCGCAAGCTCTGAGAGGAGACCCGCCCATGAGCCCCCGCCTCCCGCTGATCGCCGCTGGCCTCGCCGCCCTGCTCACCGGCTGCGCCCACGCTCCGCCCCCCGGCGGGGCCTCGGGCGTGGGCCGCGACGACCCTCCCGCCGCCCGCTGCGAGCTGGTGCGCACGCTCGTCCAGGACCCGGTGCCCGCGCGCCTCGTCGAAGAGCTCAAGCCCGCCAACGGCGCCGCGCCGGTGATGGTGTTCCTGCGCGAGGGGGGGCTGCTGCAGCGCTTCTTCGCCGAGGGCGAGGTGTGCACGGACGGGCGCTTCGCCGTGCAGCGCGAGAGCAACGTGGACGCGCTGGTGCTCTACCTCGAGCCCACGCAGGACGGCGGCTACACCTACGAGGCGCGCCGCTCCAGCCCGGATGCCCTGGTGCTGGACGGGCCTCCCACCGGTCACGTGAGCCGCACCCACGCCGGCTGGGTCACTGCCGATGTGCCCTAGCGCCGGCGCCTAGAGTCCCATCAGCTCGCGCGCGCCGTCCGCCATGAACTGCACGGCGATGGCGGCGAGGATGAGCCCCATCACGCGCTCGAGGATGGCCACGCCGGACTGGCCCAGCACCCGCTGCACCAGCCCCGCGGCGCGCAGGATGACGTAGGCCGAGAGGAAGGTGAGCACCACCGCGAGCAGCACCGGGATGGCGCTCGCCAGCGTGCGGCCCTTGGCCATCAGCACCATCACGGTGGCGATGGCGCCCGGCCCCGCGAGCAGCGGCATCGCCAGCGGCACGATCGCGATGTCCTCCTTGCCGGCGCCCGCGAGCGTCTCGCCCGGCGTGGTGCGCGTCTCGGAGGTGCGCGCGCGCAGCATGTCCAGCGCGGTGATGAGCAGCAGGATGCCGCCGGCCACGCGGAAGGCCCCGAGCGACACCGAGAAGACCTTGAAGATGATGCCGCCGAAGAGGGCGAAGAAGAGGATCAGCCCGCCGGCCACCAGGCACGCGCGCGCCGCCGTGCGGCGGATCTTCTCGCGCGGGTCGTTCGCCGTCATCGCGAGGAACAGCGGCACCACGCCGATGGGGTCCACGACGAAGAACACCGCCGAGAGCGAGACCAGGAAGAGGGAGACGTACTCGGACATGGAGCTCACACCGTCAGGCGCAGCTTCCACACCATGGTCAGCGCCTCGAGGAAGATGCGCCGGCTCATCTTCGACTTCCCGACCCGCCGGTCCTCGAACACGATCGGCACCTCCTGCACCCGGAAGCCCTTGCGCAGCGTGCGGTACGTGAGCTCGATCTGGAAGCCGTACCCGCTGCTGCCCACCGCATCCAGGTCCAGCGCCTCGAGCACCCGCCGCGAGAAGCACTTGAAGCCGCCCGTGAGGTCGCGCACCCGCACGCCGAGGATGGAGCGCGCGTAGAGCGAGCCGCCGCGGCTGAGCAGCTTGCGGCCCACGCCCCAGTTCACCGTGCCGCCCCCCGGCACGTAGCGGCTGCCCAGCACCAGGTCCGCGCCCGCCATCGCCGTGTCCAGCAGCGTGGGCAGGTAGCGCGGGTCGTGGCTGAAGTCCGCATCCATCTCGATGACGTACGCGTACGGCTCGGCGAGCGCCCAGCGGAACGCGTGGAGGTAGGCCCGGCCCAGCCCCTGCTTCTTCTCGCGGTGCAGCACGCGCACGCGCGGCAGCTCCGCGGCGAGCGCGTCCGCCACCTGCCCGGTGCCGTCCGGCGAGTTGTCGTCCACCACGAGGATGTCCACGCGAGGGTCCGCGGCGAGCACGGCTCTCACGATCGGCTCCAGGTTCTCGCGCTCGTTGTAGGTGGGGATGCAGACCAGGGCAGGATTCATCGACGTCCGGACATAGCAGAAGCGGGCCGCCCCGCTCTTCCTATTCTGGCAGCGCGGCGGGCGCCGGAGGCAGCAGCTCCAGCACCGCGTCGGCCGCCCGGTGCGCGGCGCCCACGCTGCCCAGCGTGCCCCGCACCTCGGCGAGCCCCTGCAGCATCTGCTCGCGCGGCGCGCCCGGCATCCACACCTGCCGCACCTCGCCCGCGATGCGCTCGGGCGTCATGTCCCCCTGCAGCAGCTCCGGCACCAGCCGCCGGCCGGCCAGCAGGTTCACCAGCGCCACGTGCGCGACCTTGAGCAGCATGCGCCCCACCCAGTAGGTGATGAGCGACACGCGGTAGACCACCACCAGCGGCCGCTGCATCAGGCCCGCCTCGAGCACCGCGGTGCCCGAGGCCACGATTGCCGCGTCGCTCGCGCCCACCACCTCCGGCGCCCGGCCCTCCACCAGCACCGGGGTCACGCCGCTGCCCTCGAAGCGCTGGAGGATCTCCTCGCGCGCCACGGTGGGTGCCACCGGCACCACCACCTGCAGCCCGGGTCGCTCCTGAACCAGCGTGCGCGCCGCACCCACCATGGCCGGCAGGATGCGGCGGATCTCGCTCATCCGGCTGCCGGGCAGCAGGGCGAGCGTGGGCGCCTGGGTCAGGCCCAACCGCTCGCGGAACTCGCCGGCGCTCGCCGGCGCCGGCACCTGCTCGAGCACGGGGCTGCCCACGTACCGCGCGCTCACTCCGGCCTCCCGGTAGAAGGCCTCCTCGAAGGGGAGGATGCAGAGCATCCGGTCGACCAGGCGGGCGATCGTCTTCACGCGCCCCCGGCGCCAGGCCCAGATCATCGGGGACACGTAGTAGACGACCGGAATCCCGAGGGCCTTCAGCTTCGCCGCGAGCCGCAGGTTGAAGTCCGGGATGTCCACGAGGATGGCGCAGGCGGGACGGCGCTCGGCCGCCGCCTCGGCGAGCCCGCGCATCACCTGCAGGATGCGGGGGATCTTCGGCAGCACCTCGGTGATACCCATCACCGACACCTCGTGCGCCCCGTAGAGCAGCTCCACGCCGCGCGCCCCGAGTCGGGAACCACCCATGCCGAAGAAGGTCAGCTCGGGGCGCCGTTCCTGCAGCGCGGCCACCAGCTCGGCAGCGTGGGCGTCACCGGAGGCCTCGCCGCACACGACGAGGATCTGAGAGGGAGCAGCCATGAGAGGGCCGGCATGGTAACTGAATGCTGCGCTGCAACGACGCCCAAACAGCGTCTACACTCCGATGCTCCCCGTGAAGTCTTCATGAAGCTGCTGATCGCCGAGCACCACCGCCCCACGCTGGAGCACCTCATCGGACTGCTGTCCCAGGCGGGGCACTCCGTGCGCGGCGTGGGCGAGCCGGGCGCCGCGCTCGAGCACTTCGTCGCCGAGAACCCCGACGCCGTCGTCGTCGCGGTGGACTTCCCGCGCCTGCAGGGGGCGCACCTCGGGCCGCTCCTGCGCGCGAGCGAGCAGGGCGCGCGCGTGCCGCTGCTCGTCATCGACAAGGGGCACCTCGGCAAGGCCCGCGGCGTCGCCGCCGTGCTCGACCTCAAGGCCAACGGCTACCTCGCGGACCCGCTGCGCCCCGGCGAGCTGGTGGCCAAGCTCGAGTCGCTCGTCACCACGGCCCGCGCGAGCCAGGGCGCGCCTGCGCGCGGCGCGCTCGCCACGCTGGGGCGGCCCCCGGTGGCCTCGGGCGAGCTCAAGGGCTTCCCGCTGCCGGCGCTGCTGCACTCCACCTACCGCCTGCGCCGCGACGGCATCCTCGCCGTGGCGCGCGGGGACCTCTCGCGCCGCATCTACTTCGCCCACGGCAGCCCGGTGGGCTACGAGTCCACCGCACGCCAGGACGCGCTTCCGCGCTTCCTCGTCGAGCGCGGCAAGCTCACCGAGGCGCAGGGAGACCGGCTCACGCAGGCGCTCGCCTCGGGCCTGCGGGTGGGCGCGGCGCTCGCCGAGGCCGGCGTGGAGGCCGCCGGCGAGGTGCTGCTGCACTTGCTGCGCGACTACACCCGCGACCGCGTGGCCCAGGTGCTGGGCATGCGCGAGGGCCGCTACGCCTTCTACGCCGGCGACGAGTTCCTCGCGGACGTGGCCCGCGTGGAGCTGCCCGCGCTCGCCCCCCTCCTCGACGGTGCGCGCCGCGCCTTCCCCGTCCGCACGCTCGCCGCCTCCCTGCGCCCGCACCTCGCGGAGTTCCCGGTGCGCACGGCCGCCTTCGGCGCGGACCTGACGGCGCTCGCGCTGGACACGGATGACCTCAAGGTCGCGATGCAGTTCAACGGCCGCATCGCGCTGCGTGACCTGCTGGCGCACGGGCGCGGTGACCTGCGCCGCGGCTACTCGCTGCTGTGGCTGCTGAAGCTCACCGGCGGCGTGCGCTTCTCGCGCGAGCCGGTGACCGAGGGCCCTTCCACGATGGGGCCGGTGGGCGCGGACATCATCGCGCCCCGGCGCCGCAAGCCGCTGCCCGCGGACACTGCCGCGTCGCTGCGCGAGGCCGCGGTGCGCATCATCACCGGCAGCTACTTCCACGGCCTCGGGCTGGACATCACCGCGGACACCGAGGACGTGGAGCGCGCCTACCACGAGGTCGCCGCGCGCTTCCATCCGGACTCCTACCCCGAGCACGACACCTCGGAGCTGCAGGACCTGCTCGACAGCGTGCAGGACCGCCTCGCGGCCTCCTACCGGGTCCTCTCGGTGGAGGAGAAGCGCAAGGCCTACCTGCAGTATCTCTTCTCCCGGCTGGACGTGGGGCGCGTCACCGCGGTGAACGTGGACGCGGAGATCTTGCTTCGCAAGGGAGAGGCCGCCCTCAAGCGCCGCGACCCGCGCTCGGCGCGCCAGCTCTTCGAGGAGGCCGTGGCGCTCAACCCGCGCGAGCCCGAGTACTACTCGCACCTCGCCTGGGCCACGTACCTCGCCGGTGAGGGCGCGCGCGAGGAGCGCGCCCGCTCTGCCCAGCGCGTGCTCAAGCGCGCGCTCGCACTCAACCCCTACCTCGAGCGCGCGCACATCATCTCGGCCATCGTGGACACGGACGGCGGCGAGGCCTCGAGCGCGCGGCGCAAGCTGCTCAAGGTGCTCGAGCTCAACCCGTATTCGCAGCTGGCCAAGGCGGCCCTGCGCAAGATAGGTCGGTAGGGTGCTCCAGACCTACCTGAGGCTCGCGCGCTTCGGCCGCCCCCACCTGGGGCTGCTCGCGCTCGCCTTTCTCTTCATGGGCATCCTCGGGCTCGCCACCGGGGCCTACGCGTACCTGATGGGCCCGGCCCTGCGCTTCCTGCTCTCGGGAGGGGAGGGCGGCTTCGGCGGCACCCACCACGTGCCCTGGCTCTCGAGCCTCAGCCGCGAGCAGGCCCTGTGGGGCATGCCCTTCGCCGTCATCGTGCTCGCGCTGATCAAGGGCGCGAGCTACCTCGGGCAGTTCTACTTCGCGGGCCTCTTCGGCCAGCGCGTGGTGATGGACCTGCGGCGCGAGCTCTTCGTGCACCTCACCGCGCTCTCGCCCACGCAGCTCTCTCGCGAGCGCGCGGGGGATCTGCTCAGCCACTTCTCCGCGGACGCGCAGGCGGTGGAGACCGCCGCCACCCTCACCGTCGCCTCGTACATCCGCGACTCCCTCCAGGTCCTGGTGCTCTCCGCGGTGGCGCTCAGCCTCAGCCCGGGCCTGGGCCTGGTGATGCTCTGCGTGCTGCCGGTCGCGCTGCTGCCGGCCTCGCGCTTCACCCGCGCGGTGCTCAAGGGCACGCGCGAGGGCCAGGCCCAGCTCGGCCTGCTCGCGGGCCAGCTGCACGAGGGGCTCGGGGGCCTGCGCACCATCCAGGCCTTCAACGGGCAGGAGGCGGAGCTCGCGCGCTTCAACGCCCACGCGCGCGCCCACGAGGAGGCGGTGGTACGCGCGGCCTGGGCGCGCGCCGCGGTGCCCGGGGTGATGGAGATCATCGCCGCCGCCGCGCTCGCTGGCGCGCTCACCTGGGCGGCGCTCACCCGCGCGCTGCCCCCCGAGAACCTGCTCTCCTTCCTCACCGCGCTGGTGCTCGTGTACCAGCCGATGAAGGCGCTGGGCCGGGTCACGCAGTACGGTGTGGTGGCGGGCGTGGCCGGCGAGCGGCTCTTCGCGCTCTTCGACCGCCGCCACCCCGTCCAGGATGCTGCGGGCGCCACGCAGGCGCCTGCGCTCTCGCAGGGCGTTCGCCTGGAGCAGGTGCACTTCGCCTACGGCCCGCGCCGCGCGCTGGAGGGGTTGGACCTCGAGCTGCCGCTCGGCAAGGTGAGCGCCCTGGTGGGCCCCAGCGGCGGTGGCAAGAGCACGGTGACGTCGCTGCTGCTGCGCTTCGAGCGCCCGCAGGAGGGCCGGCTGCTGCTGGACGGCGTGGACGCGGAGCGCTACCGCGCGGCGAGCGTGCGGGCGCAGTTCTCGCTCGTCACCCAGGAGCCGCTGCTCTTCTCGGGCTCGGTGCTGGAGAACCTGCGCTTCGCGCACCCCACGGCGAGCCTCGAGGAGGTGGTCGCCGCAGCGCGCGTGGCGAACGCCGACGGCTTCATCCGCGCGCTGCCGCAGGGCTACGACACGCCGGTGGGCGAGCGCGGGGTGACCTTGAGCGGGGGCCAGCGCCAGCGCCTGTGCATCGCGCGCGCGGTGCTCTCGCGCGCCCCGGTGCTGCTGCTGGACGAGGCGACGAGCAGCCTGGACCCGGAGAGCGAGCGCGAGGTGCAGGCGGCGCTCGCCGAGGTGCTCCCGGGACGCACCGCGCTGGTCATCGCCCACCGGCTGGACACCGTGGTCCACGCGGACGTCATCCACGTGGTGGAGGCCGGCCGCATCGTCGAGTCCGGCACGCACGCGCAGCTGCTCGCCGCGGGCCGGCGCTACGCGCAGCTCTGGCGCCTGCAGCACGGAGAGGTGGAGGGCAGCGCCGCGTGAGGCCCGCGGCGCTCGCCATCCGCCTGCTGAGGGCCCTCGCCGGCCTGGTGCTGCTCCTGCTCGGGTACGTGGGCCTGTTCAGCCTGCGCGCGAGCGCCGTGGACTATCCGGTCCTGGCCCCCGCTGGGCCCTCCGGCGCGTGGGTGCGCGGGGCCTACCACGTCCACACGCTGCGCTCCGACGGCCGCGGCACGCTGCAGGAGGTGGTCGCTGCTTCGAAGCGCGCGGGGCTCGGCTTCGTCGTCGTGACGGACCACAACGACTTCGCGCCCGCTGCACCCGCGTATGTCGACGGCGTGCTGGTGGTCCCCGGCGTCGAGCTCTCCACGCCCAGCGGCCACCTCGTCGCGCTCGGCGCCCCGCATCCGCTCGATGCCTCGGCGCGCGAGGGCGGCATCGACGCGGTCCGCGCCGCGGGCGCCCTGGCCTTCCTCGCGCACCCGGTGCAGCGCAAGAACCCGTGGCGCGACTGGGAGGGGGCGCCGCGTGCGACGGGGCTCGAGCTGTACAGCGCGGACTCGCTCTTCCGCGAGGCGCTCGCCGAGCCCTTCGCGCGCCTCCTGCCCGCGGCGGGCGCCTTCCTCGCCAACCCCGAGCACGGCCTGCTCCTGCTCGCGCACGAGGACTCGCCCGCACTCCCGCGGCTGCTCGGGCTCGCGGCGCGTGGGCCGCAGGTCGCACTCTGCGCCCACGACGCCCACGGCCTTCCTCCCTACGCGGACGTCTTCCGCACCTTCGCGCTCTACGTCCCCGCGCCCGGGGGCCAGCTGCCCGCGGACCCCGCGCTCGCGGCCTCGCAGGTCGTGCAGGCGCTCGGCTCTGGCCGCGCGCTGTGTGCGTTCCGCGCGCTGGGCGAGCCCCCCGACTTCGCGCTCGAGGGGCTCGCTGCCTCGGGTCCCGGGGCCCGCCGCGCGCACGCAGGCGACGTGCTGCGCGTGCGCCTGCCCCCGCTGCCGCCCGAGCAGGTGCGCGTGCGGGTGTGGGGGCAGGGGAGGCTCCTGGCGGACGGCCGCAGCGTGCAGCTCAGCGGCCCCGGCGCGGTGCAGGTGGAGGTCTGGGTGCTCGGCCCCGGACGGCTGTGGGGACGCGAGTGGCGCCCGTGGCTCGTCCCCAGCCCCGTGCAGGTGCTGCCGCGCGCCGCGGGCATCTGATAGAGCAGCCCCAACCCCGCCCGCGCCATGCGCCTCCTCTACGTCCTCGCCAGCTACGTGCTCTTCGCGCTGCTCTTCCCGGTGCTCTCGCTGCACCGCAAGACGCGCAACGGCCTGCTGCAGCGCCTCGGCTTCTACCCGGCGGGCATCGTCCCGGCGGGAAGCGGGCCCACGCTCTGGCTGCACGGCGCGAGCGCGGGAGACCTGCTCGCGCTCTCCCCGATGTTCGCTCCGCTGCGCGCCCGCTTCCCCGGCTGCCGCATCGTGCTCTCCACGACCACGAACTCGGGCTACATGATGGCGCGCGAGCGGCTCGCGAAGCAGATCGACGTGGTGGTGTACGCGCCCTACGATCTCTGGGGCGCGACGCGCCGGGCCGTCCGGGCGCTGCGCCCGGACCTGCTCGTGCTCGAGTACACCGAGATCTGGCCCAACCTGATCCGCGCCGTGAAGCGCTCCGGGGCGCGCGTGGCGCTCACCAACGGGCGCTTCAGCCCCGCGCACCTGGGCCGCTACCGCACGCTCTTCTCGCTCATCGGCAACCCGCTGCGGGAGATCGACCTCTTCCTCATGCGCGAGGACGACGAGGCCGAGCGCGTCCTGCGACTCGGCGCCCCACTCGAGCGCGTCTGGGTGACGGGCAACACCAAGTTCGACGCGCTCACCGTGCCGAACGTGGCCGCGGCCGACGAGAGCCTGCGGCGCTCGCTCGGCCTCCCCGATGAGGCGCGCGTGCTCATCGCGGGGAGCACCCACGAGGGCGAGGAGGAGCACGTCCTCGAGGTCTACCGCCGCCTCCGGGCGCAGCACCCGGACCTGCGGCTCGTCATTGCGCCGCGCTACATCGACCGCGCCGGACGCATCCTCGCGCTCGCGCAGGAGGCGGGGCTGACGGCGGGCCTTCGCTCGCAGGAGAACCGGCAGGGCGCGCCCGTGGTGGTGCTGGACACCATCGGCGAGCTCAGCCGCGCGTACCGGCTCGCCACGCTGGTCTTCGTGGGCGGCTCCTTCACCCTGCGCGGAGGCCAGAACATCCTGGAGCCTGCGGCCCAGGGCCGCCCCGTGCTCTTCGGGCCGCACATGGAGAACTTCCACGACAGCGTGCAGGTGCTCGTGGGGCGCGGAGGCATCCAGGTGAACGACCCGGATCACCTCTACCGCGTCATCGCCGAGCTGCTTGGCCGTCCGGACACCATCGCCTCGCTCGGCGAGCTCGCGCAGAGCGCCGTGCGACAGGTCTCCGGCGCGAGCGCGCGCAACGTGGACCACATGGACCGCCTGCTCACCGGAGGCCGGCGCGAGGACCGCAGCGCGAGCCCTCGCCCCGCGGTGGGCCCGTGAGCGCGCCCCGTCCGCTCGTGGTGCACCCGCACTTCCATCCGCGCCGCACGGGCGTGACGCGCCACGTGGAGATGGTGGTGCCTGCGCTCGCCGAGCACCAGGAGACGCGCACCCTGGGCCGCACGCTGGAGCCGGGGCTGCCCACCATCGGCTGGCGCGAGCTCTGGCGGCGGGCGGGACAGGAGCCGGTCATCTGGCACGCGCACCGCAACAACGAGCTGCTCTGGGGCCTGGCGCTCAAGGCGCTGGGGCGGCGCGTGCGCGTGGTGTTCACCCGGCACTCCGCGCGGCCCGGGCGCTTCACCCGCCTCATCGCCCGCGGCGCGGACCGCGTCGTCGCGCTCACGGCGCCCATGGCGGCCGAGCTGCACCTGCCGGCGGACGTGGTGGGCCACGGCATCGACCTCTCGCGCTTCGTGCCGCCGCAGGATCGGGACGAGGCCTGGCGCGCCCTGGAGGTGGGAGGCCGCTGGGGCATCGGGGTCATCGGCCGCGTGCGTCCCGCGAAGGGGCAGGGGGACTTCGTCGCGGCGCTCGCGCCGCTGCTTGCCGCGCATCCCGAGTGGCGCGCCGTGCTGGTGGGGGCGGTCAAGCCGCCCGAGCAGGGCTTCGCGGAGGCGCTGCGCGCGCAGGGCGGCAGTGGGCTCGCGCTGCTCGGCGAGCGCTCGGACGTCGAGCGCTGGTACCGCGGCCTCACGGTGATGGTGCAGCCCTCGCACACCGAGGGCTACTCGATGGTCCTCCTCGAGGCCATGGCCTCCGGCTGCTGCGTGGTGGCGGCACGGCTGCCCTACTCGGAGGACGCCATCGTGCACGGCGAGACGGGCTTCCTCTATCCACCGGGAGATGTCCCGGCGCTCCGCTCGCTCCTCGCCTCCCTGCTCGCAGACCCCGCACGCGCCCGCGCGATGGGGGCCGCCGCCGCTGCCGCTGCGCGCACCCGCTTCGGCGTGAGCCACGAGGCGCAGGCACTCACCCGGGTCTACGCGTCACTCGACCGCTGATGCGCATCCTCCACCTGCTCGCCAGCCCCTTCTTCAGCGGCCCCGCCGAGAACGTGGCGCTGCTCGCGCGGGCGCAGGCGCAGCTCGGCCACGAGGTGCACATCGCCGTCGACCGCAAGCGCGAGTCCACCCTCGCGGAGGAGCCCATCGCGCCGCGCCTGCGCGAGTGGGGCCTGCTGGACGAGGGAGGCCTGGAGCTGTCGGTGAAGTCCACGCCCTGGGCCGTGCTGCGCGACCTGCGCCGGCTGCGCACGCGCCCCCTGGACGTGGTGCACGCGCACTTCACGCACGATCACCTCCTGGCTCGGTGGGGCCGGCCCCCGGGCAGCGTGCTCGTGCGCTCGGTGCACGCGCCGCGCAGCCTGCGGCGAAGCCTTCCGCATGCGGACGCGTACACCGTGTTCAGCGGCCAGGACCGCACACGCCTCGCAGGGCACGCCGTGCTCCAGCTCCCGGCGCTGGTGGACGAGCGCTTCACGCCGGCGCCCGACGTCGGCGCCCTGCGCGCGGCGCTCGGCCTGCGCGGCGCGCCGCTGATCGGCATGGTGTCCACCTTCCAGCCCTCGCGCCGCCACGGCCTCGGGCTGGACGCCTTCGCCCGCCTCCACCCGAAGCGTCCCGGGGCGCACCTGGTGCTCGTGGGAGATGGCGCACTCGAGGGCGCCCTGCGTGCGCAGGTGCAGGCGCTCGAGCTGGGACACGCCGTGACCTTCGCGGGGTATCGCTCGGGCGCCGAGTTCGTCCGCTGGCTCCAGGCGCTGGACGAGGTGTGGCTCCTCGGGCTCGGCAATGACTGGAGCGCGAGGGCTGCCGCACAGGCACGCGCCTGTGGGGTGCGCGTGGTGGCCGTGGCGGAGGGCGCGCTCCCGTCGCTCGCCGACGCGCTCGTCAGCGACCCGACGCCAGACGCGGTCGTCGCGGCATCGCTCTCGGGCACGCGCTCACCCCGGTCGCTGCCCACGCACCGCGAGGTGGCCGAGGCCACGCTCGCCCTCTACGACGCCGCGCGGAGTCGACGATGAGCGAGCCCACCATCCTCGAGCGCGTCTTCTACCCTGGGGGCGTCGAGCCCTGGTCCAGGCGCGCACTGCTCGCTCCGCTCACCGGTCTCTCGTGGGCGTTCGGCGCGGGCGTGTGGGCGCGCGGGGCGCTCTACACGGGAGGGGTCTTGCGCCCGGAGCGCGTGGAGGGCGTGCGCGTCGTCTCGGTGGGCAACCTCCACGTGGGTGGGACGGGGAAGACGCCCGCGGTGCTGCACCTGGCCCAGCAGCTCATTGCCGCCGGCCGGCGCGTGGGCGTGCTGAGCCGTGGCTACGGCCGCACGGCGAAGCGGCCCTACGCCTTCCAGGGCCGCGCACTGCTGCCCTCGCCAGAGGAGGTCGGGGACGAGCCGCTGCTCATCGCGAAGCGCTGCCCCGAGGCCTGGGTCTTCGTCGGCCCGGACCGCCGCGCGCTGGCGCGGCAGGCGCGCGACGAGCACGGCCTGGACACGCTGCTGCTCGACGACGGCTTCCAGCACCGCAAGCTCGCGCGCGACGAGGACCTGGTGGTGCTCGACGCGAGCGCAGGGCTGGGCAATGGCCACCTGCTGCCGCGCGGGCCGCTGCGAGAGCCCCCCTCTGCGCTGCACCGGGCCACGCTCTTCTGGGTTCGCGAAGGTGCAGGCCCTGCGGCGCCGCTGCCCGCGCTGCCAGGGCCGGTGGTTCGCGTGCGCTATGCGCCGAGCGCCTGGATCGAACCCTCCGGCGCGGCACTGCCTCCCGCGGCACTCCAGGGTGCCCCGGTGCTCGCGCTCGCCGGCCTCGCGCGGCCCGCGGGCTTCCTCGCCACCTTGCGCTCGCTGGGCACGGACCTGCGCGGCACGGCGCTGTTCCCCGATCACCACCGCTTCAGCGCCGCGGAGCTGCGCGAGGTCAGCGCGAAGGCCGAGCAGCTGGGCGCACGGGTGGTCACGACGGAGAAGGACGCGGTGCGGCTGCCTCCGTCCTTCGCCTGTTGGCAGGTGCGCCTCGAGGTGCAGGTGATGGAGGGGGAGGCCCACCTCCGGCGCGCCCTCGGGCTCTCGTCCAGCCTCGGCTGACTTGTGGGCCCTCCTGCCCTGTGGGACAAACCGGCCGTCCCATGCGCGCCGCCTCTCCGCCTCGCAAGCCGCCCGAGCTCTCGCGTCTGCCCCGCCTCTTCCCTCGCCGCCGCGTGCTCGTGGTCGGCGACCTGGTCGCGGACCACTACATCTACGGCCAGACGGACCGCGTGAGCCGCGAGGCACCGGTGCTGATCGTCCGCTACGAGTCCGCCGAGGTGAAGCTCGGCGGCGGAGCGAACGTGGCGGCGAACCTGCGCAGCCTGGAGGGCGAGGTCCGCGCGCTCGGCGCCCTCGGGGACGATGAGATGGGGCGGGAGCTGCGGCAGCAGTTCCGCTCGCGCGGCATCGCGCTCAGCGCGGTGGGCGGCCCGGGCGTGGAGACCGAGACCAAGACGCGCATCCTCGCGGGAGGTGTGAGCACGACGCGCCAGCAGATGCTGCGGCTGGACCGCAGCCGGCGCACGTCCTTGCCGCCGCGGGCGCGGCGCGAGCTCGCGCGGCAGCTGGTGCGCGCCGCGCGCGATGCGGATGCCATCGTCGTGAGCGACTACGGGGCAGGGGTGGTGGGCGACGAGGTACGAGCGTCGCTGCGCGCACTCGCCGCGGAGGGGATGCCGGTCTGCGTCGACTCCCGCTATGCGCTCGCCTCGTTCACGGGCGTCACGGTCTGCAAGCCCAACGAGCCCGAGCTGGAGAGCCTCGCCGGCCGCCCGGTGCGCACCGAGGCAGAGCTGCTGGACGCGGGGCACGCCGCCCTGCGGCGTCTCCAGTGCCAGGCGCTCCTCGTCACCCGGGGCCGCCACGGCATGGTGCTCTTCGATGCGAAGGGGGGCGTGGAGCGCATCCCCGTCCACGGGATGAAGGAGGCAGTGGACGTGACCGGAGCGGGGGACACGGTCATCGCGAGCTTCGCGCTGGGGCTCGCGGCGGGCGGCACCTTCCTGGAGGCGGCGCGCCTCGCGAACGTCGCGGGGGCACTCGTCGTGCAGAAGCAGGGGACGGCCACGGTCTCGCGCGAGGAGCTGCAGGCGGAGCTGCGGGGGCGCGGATGAGGACACTGGACAAGCTGCAGTCCCTCGAGGCCCTCGCGGAGCAGCGCGAGCGCTGGCGGCGCGAAGGCCGGACCGTGGCGCTGGCCAACGGCGTCTTCGACCTGCTGCACGTGGGGCACGTGCGCTACCTCGAGGGCGCGCGGGCGCTGGCGGATGTCCTGGTGGTGGCGGTGAACTCGGACGCCTCCACCCGCGCGTACAAGGGCCCGGGTCGGCCCATCATCCCGGAGAACGAGCGGGCGGAGCTGGTGGCCGCGCTGGCCTGCACCGATGCCGTCCTCGTCTTCGACGAGCCCAACGTCCGCGGCATCATCCGCGCGCTGCGCCCGGACGTGCACGTGAAGGGGACGGACTACACCCCGGACACCATCCCCGAGGCCGACGAGGTGTGCGCCTACGGGGGCCGCACCGCCGTCTCGGGAGACCCGAAGGACCACAGCACCACGGCCCTGGCGGCCCGGCTCAAACCCTGAGGCCTGCCCCTGGAGCCCGCATGAAGCTCGAAGAGGCAGTGCTCGCCCTGCTCGCGTGTCCGCGGTGCAAGGGACCGCTCACACACGGGAGCGACGGTGCCGTGCTCGTCTGTGCGGCGTGTCGCCTCGCGTACCCGGTGGAGGGCGGCGTCCCGGACCTGCTCCCGGAGAGCGCGCGGCCGCTTGACCTGGCCGCCAAAAGCCCCTAGCAACCCGGCAATGTTGAGGAGCATGACGGGGTTCGGCGCGGGACGCGCCCGGGTAGGTGACGAGGAGCTCAGCGTCGAGCTGCGCTCCCTCAACCACAAGTTCTGCGAGGTGAAGGCACGCCTGCCGCGCGAGCTGGCCACGCTGGAGCCGGCGCTCGTGAAGCAGGTGAAGGACCGGCTCGCCCGAGGCTCCGTGGAGCTGCTCGTGCGCCGCCAGTCGCCGACGGCCACAGGCACGGTGCCCACCATCGACCTCGGGCTCGCCCGCGAGTACGCACGCGCGTTTCGGGAGCTCTCCAGCTCGCTCGGCCTCTCGGGCGAGCTGAGCCTCTCGCAGCTCGTGAACCAGCCGGGCGTCGTGCGCCTCGAGGAGCGCGGAGCGAACGTCGAGGAGGCCGCCACAGCCTGTCAGGCCGCACTGGGCCAGGCGCTGAGCGCGCTCGAGGAGATGCGGCGCGTGGAGGGCGAGGCCATCCGGGCCGATCTCGAGTCGCGCCTCTCCCTCATCTCCGGCTGGGCCTCGGAGGTCGCGCAGCTCGCCCCGCGCTCCGTGGACGACTACCGCCGCCGCCTCGAGGAGCGGGTGGCCGAGCTCTCGCGGGGGATGACGGTCGACCCCCAGCGCCTCGCGCAGGAGGTCGCGGTCTTCGCCGAGCGCACCGACATCGCGGAGGAGATGACCCGACTCTCGAGCCACCTCGAGCAGTTCCGGGCGCTCATCCAGAGCAGCGAGCCCTCGGGGCGCCGCATGGACTTCCTCGTGCAGGAGATGCACCGGGAGGTGAACACCACGGGCTCCAAGAGCCAGCACGCCGAGATCTCGAACCGGGTCGTCTCGATGAAGGCCGAGGTCGAGCGCATCCGCGAGCAGGTTCAGAACGTCGAATGAGCGAATCCACTCTGCATCCCGGTCTCCTGCTCGTCCTCTCCGCGCCGTCCGGAGCGGGGAAGACGACGCTCGCTCGCAAGCTCCTCTCGGAGCTGCCCGGGGGCGTGTTCTCGGTGAGCTACACCACGCGCCGCCCCCGTGGGCAGGAGCGCGACGGAGTGGACTACCACTTCGTCGACGTGGAGCGCTTCCAGCGCCTGATCGAGCAGGGCGGCTTCGTGGAGTGGGCCGAGGTCCACGGGCACTTCTACGGCAGCCCTCAGTCGGTTGTGGACGAGGCGAAGGCGAAGCACGGCGTCGCCGTCTTCGACATCGACGTGCAGGGAGGGCAGGCGATCAAGCGCAAGCACCCCGATGCCCTCCTCGTGTTCATCCTGCCCCCTTCGATGGAGGAGCTGGAGCGCAGGCTCCGCGACCGGAACACCGACTCGGACGAGACCATCCGCCGCCGGATGCTGGCCGCGCGCGCAGAGATGGAGCGGGGTGCCGCCTCCTACGACTTCATCATCGTGAACGACGACTTCGAGCGTGCGTACTCCGACCTCCGCTCAGTGGTGGCCGCCGAGCGGTGCCGCCGCGGACGTGTCGATCTCTCGCGCCTGAAGCTCGAGGCCTCGCTGACGTCGGAGCCCGCGAAGGGCAGGGAATGACCAGCCGGGGGCAGACCGTTTTGACCCCTACCGGGCGCACCTCGCGTGGAGCCCGGGAGCCGTGACGCCGAGAGGCATCGGCGGGTGTTGAACAAAGTTCTTGCGGCGCGCGGAGGTTTGACGCATAAGCCGCCCCACCGACGGCAACGCGGCGCACAACGGTGCTCGCAAGCGGGTGAAAGCCCGCAGGCTCGAGGAAACCTCACAAGGGTTTGATGAAAACGGCGCGAAAGCGCTGCTGCTCTTTTATTTCATCAATAGAGACCGAACGAGCTGCGGCAGCCTCTCCCTCGGGAGCGGAGGCCGCAAAGAAGGATCGCAGCACGGAGAGACCCATCGGCTTTATGCGGTGGACCCGAAGCGTCCCTCGGCTCGGCATGAAGCGCGTTGACTGGCAGGTCCCTGGCGGACGGTGGCGGGACGGTGGATGGAGCTGCTCCTCGGGAGCAGAGCAGGGTGGTTGAGCGCAGAGGGCCGAGAGTGAGGATCGACTCGAACTCCGTGGCAGCGAAGCAACCGCATCACACCCTCAGAACGGACGTCCCCGCCCAGGCGAGGACCTCGAAATAGGGGGAAGCAGAGCGCGGTTGACACGAAACGCGGCCAGGACGTAGAAGCCGCGCCCCGCCCCGGAAGGATCGGCCGAGATGTCGGCGGCCAGGACGAATGGACGGCGAAGTCGATGTTGACGCCGAGAGCGTCGAAGGGGTAGTTACGGCGCCCCGCTCGAGAGGGTCGAGACCATGGCAGGACGAAGGGGTCTTCGAGCCGAAATAGAGCGAAGACGAGCAGCGGTTGACAGCAGGCGCGGCGACGAAGTAGAAGCCGCGCCCCGCCGACCGGAAGCACCAGCGGGCAGCAAGCCGCTGGATGACGAGGCGGTTGACGAGTGAGGGCGCAGCGGGTTAGAAGCCGCGCCCCGCCGCCGAGAAGCAGACGCCGAAGTCGGGCGCGCGCCGGCGGGAAGCAGACGAAGCGGTGAGTGGTTGACACCGAACGCGGCGCTGAAGTAGAAGCCGCGCCCCGCCCGAAAGCGGGCGGCAGGGACGGGCGGGCAGGACGGGCGGAGTGGTTGACAGGCGAAAGCGCCAGGGTTAGAAGCATCGCCCCCCTCGCACTGGCGA
>NZ_VJZZ01000021.1 GCF_009659535.1 Aggregicoccus sp. 17bor-14 | reverse complement strand
CGCGGCGCCTCCTTTCTCGCTCGCAGAGTTAGGTCTAGACACCCCAACCCTACGGGAGACTGCGCGCCGCGCGGCTCTTACTTTCCTCCCCCCCTCGCGCCGCCCAAAAGGGCGAAACACGAGCCAGAGGGAGAGGGGACATTCAGCGCGGCTTCATGCCCTTCGCGTCGAGCTGGTACTTCTTCACCAGGCGCTCGATGGACTTGCGGTGCAGGCCGCTCTCGCGCGCGGCGCGGGAGAGGTTGCCCTCGCAGCGGCGCAGCACGCTGGTGATGTACTCGCGCTCGAAGTTCTCGAGCAGCTGCTCCTTCGCGTCCTTGAAGGAGAGGTGCTCGTTGAAGGGCAGCGGGCCCTCCTTCACCTGGCCGAGCACGCGCGGCGGCAGGTTCGCCGGGGTGACCTCCTCGCCCTCGCTGAAGGTGAGCACGTGGCTGAGCACGTTCATCAGCTCGCGCACGTTGCCCGGCCACGGGTAGGCCATCAACACCGCGAGCGCCTCGGGGCTGAAGCGCTTGCGCCCGTGCTTCTCCACCAGCTCGGGGTCCGAGAGCGCGCGGCGCAGGATGTGCGGGATGTCGTCGCGGCGCTGGCGCAGCGCGGGCAGCTGGATGTTGATGACGCTGAGGCGGAAGTAGAGGTCCTCGCGGAAGTTGCCCGCGCTCACCTCCTTCATCAAGTCCCGGTGCGTGGCGGCGATGACCCGGCAGTTCACGCCGATGACGTCGTTGCCGCCCACGCGCCGCACCTCGCGGTTCTCCAGCACGCGCAGCAGCTTGGGCTGCAGGTCGAGCCGCAGCTCGCCCAGCTCGTCCAGGAAGATGGTGCCGCCCTGCGCGCGCTCGAAGGCGCCGGGGCGGCTCGCGAGCGCGCCGGTGAAGGCGCCCTTCTCGTGCCCGAACAGCTCGCTCTCGATGAGGTTGGGCGGAATCGCGCCGCAGTCGAGCACCACCAGCGGGCCCTTCGAGCGCGGGGAGAGCTCGTGGATGGCCTGCGCCACCAGCTCCTTCCCGGTGCCCGTCTCGCCGCCGATGATGACGCTCACGTCCATGGGGGCGATCTTCTTGATGAGCCCGAAGATCTGCCGCATCTTCACGCTCTGCCCCACCATGCCGCACAGCTCACCGTCGCGGTCCGGCTCGACGGTGACCTCCTCGTCGATCGGCGCGAAGAGCATGGTGCTGGTGCCCGCGCGGATCTGCGAGCCGCTGGTGAGGTAGGCGCGCTCGATGCGCCGGCCGTCCAGGAAGGTGCCGTTGGTGGAGTTGAGGTCCACCAGCAGGTAGCCGCGCTCGGTGTACTGGATCTCGAAGTGGTGGCGGCTCGCGGTGCGGTCCTCCACCAGCACCAGGTCGTTGCTGCCGTGCGCGCCCACGCGCAGGCGCTCCTTGTCGCTCACCACCGAGCGCCCCTCGTCCGGGCCCAGCGTCACCTGGAGGCGACACTTGCGCAGCTTGAGCGTGGTGCGCGGCTCCACGACCTGGGTGGCTGGCTCCACCCCGTGGGGGTGGGCGAGCGCATCCAGGGAGAGGTCGCCTGGGTTGGTGAGGATCTCGTCCGGGTGGGCTTGGGCCTTGGCGTGCGTCATCAGCGTGGCCGAAGCGTAACAGAAGCGGCCCTCCTGCTCGCCTCCCCTCCGGGTCCAGAAGCCGTCCGGTGCAGGACGCTTTCGCACGGCGAACGCAGCGCTTCGCGGGGCTGTCGCGCTGTTCCGGAGTCGTGCGTGCGCGCGGGCGCTGCGGAAGGGACAGGGGCGCGAACGGTGCGTGTTACGGTGTTCGACCCCCTATGGCTGCGAAGAAGCCCAAGTCCCTGCGCAAGAAGTCGCCTGCGCCCGCGCGGCGCGCGGCGAAGAAGACCGTGGTCATCCTCAGCCGCAAGCGCTCGCTCTACAGCACGAGCCGGCTGGTCGAGGCGATCAAGGCGCGCGGCCACCGCCCGCTGGTGCTGGACACGCTGCGCTGCAGCATGATCCTCGCGCGCGGGCAGCCGCGCATGCTGTACCGCGGCGTGGAGATCCGCGGCGTGGACGTGGTCATCCCGCGCATCGGCGCGTCCATCACGGCGTACGGGCTCGCGGTGGTGAACCACTTCGACATGATGGGCGTGCCCGTGGTGAACAACTCGGTGCCCATCGCGCGCAGCCGCGACAAGCTGCGCTGCCTGCAGCTGCTCAGCCGCTTCGACATCGACATCCCGCGCACCGTGATGGCGCACGACCGCAGCAACGTGGGGCGCCTCGTGGAGGAGGTGGGCGGGTTGCCCGTCATCATCAAGCTCATCCGCGGCACGCAGGGCGTGGGCGTGATGATCGCGAGCACGCTGGCCGAGGTGCAGACCATCGTGGACACCTTCTGGGACCTGGGCCAGGAGATCGTGCTGCAGGAGTTCATCGCGGAGAGCAAGGGGCGCGACATCCGCGCGCTCGTGGTGGGCGACCGCGTGGTGGGCGCGATGCGCCGGCAGGCGAAGAAGGGCGAGTTCCGCAGCAACCTGCACCGCGGCGGCGAGGGCACCCCGGTGAAGCTCTCCCCCGAGTACGTGGAGACGGCGGTGAAGGCGGCCCACATCATCGGGCTGGAGATCGCCGGCGTGGACATGCTCGAGGGGCACGCGGGCCCCAAGCTGATGGAGATCAACTCCAGCCCCGGCTTCGAGGGGCTGGAGGGCGCCACGGGCGAGGACATCGCCGGCAGCATCGTGGACCACGCCCTCGCCTTCGCCGGGGCGCAGGCGGCCGGCTGGAGCAAGCGCCGCGTCATCTAGGGGAGGTGCTAGGGGAGAACCCGCTGATGCAGTGCGTGCGGCGCGGCTCCACTCCCGGTGAGCAGCCGTCCAGCCGAGCCCTGCGCCTCGTGGGTCGATGTGGCAGAGGGCATGGGCGCGCAGTGTCAGGGGGGATTGTTAGCGCGGCCCGAGCGCACTTACTCTCGGCGCCCGCCGATGAATTCCCTGCCCAAGCCGTTGCCGCTGATGCCGAAGCCGCTGCAGATCACGGTCTACCAGGACGTGCTGTGCGCGTGGAGCTACCTCGCGGACTCGCGACTCGACGTGCTGCGACAGGAGTTCCGCGACATCGTCCGCTTCCGCGTGCGGCCCTTCCCGCTGCGCGTGAACGACGTGCTGCCCACCGACAAGGAGCGCCGTGCGCTCGTGAAGGAGGTGGAGCGGGCGCAGGAGGAGCTGGACCCGGCCGCGCGCCTCATCACTCCCGAGCTGTGGAAGGGCTCGGATGCGCCGCGCAGCAGCGTGCCCGCGCTCGCGGCGCTGGAGGCCGCGCGGCTGCAGGGCCCCACCGCCCGCGCGCTGCTCGCCCGCGCCATGCAGCGCGCCGCGCTCGAGCAGGGCGTGAACGTCACCCGCAACGACGTCATCTTCGAGCTCGCCAGCCGCGTGGGGCTCTCCATGAACGCGTTCGCCGCCGCCTTCGCCAGCCCCCAGACGCGCCAGCTGGTGATGGACGAGCACCGGCTCGCCGCCGGCCGCGGCGTGCGCGGCGTGCCCACGCTCGTCATCGGCGGGCGCTGGATGGTGTGCGGCCTGCGCGAGGTGAGCGAGTACCGCGAGCACATCCTCGCCTGCCTCGGCAAGCTGCACCTGCCCAAGGCGGGCGAGACCGAGCGCCTCTTCCACTAGCGGCAGCGCGCGCCGTGGCCGCCGCGCCCTATGGACGCTCGACGTCCGCACCGTGGCGCAGCGCGAGGTACAGCCCGCCCATCAGCAGCTGCATCGCGGCCAACGCGGGGACCACGCCCACGCAGCAGGCCACCACCCCCGCGAGCATCAGGCCCGACGAGATGAACATGGCGGCCAGCGTCGGAAGGCGCTGTCCGTCGACCACCCGGTAGCAGTTGCGCAGCGGCTGCAGCATGCCCGGGTGCGCGCACAGCACCGTCTCGGGCACCAGGAAGTAGAGCGGCAGGGTGGCGTAGACGAACAGCACGAAGAGGCCCAGGCCCAGCAGCCCCAGGAAGGCCAGGGTGCCCCAGTTCCAGGCGAAGAGGCCCTGCAGGTACGCGAAGTAGCCCGCGCCCGCGAGCGCTCCCAGCGGTACCAGCATCGCGAGCATCGCCACGATCGTGAGGAAGAGGTAGCGCGGCGCCTGGCGCACCTGGCCGAAGAGCTGCCCGAGCTCCACCGGGGCGCCCCGCAGCGCCTGCAGCGCCATGGCCATCAGCCCCAGCGTGAGCGCGCTCTGCACCGCGAACTGCAGCAGCGCCTGCACCACCGTGATGGGGAGCACGAGCGCCTGGCTCAGCTGCCCTGCGATGGCCCCCGCGAGCATCCCGACCAACGAGACGCCGTACGGAATCAGCATCGTGAGCAGCGCGCCTACGCTCAAGAGGAGCCAGTCGCGCCGGAAGGCGTCCATGCACGCGTCCAGCAGCGCGCTGAAGTTCCAGCTGTCCCGCGTGAGCGCGAAGGCCTGTGCCCGCACGCCCGAGTCGTTGCCCTGATCCATCATCTCTCTCGTTTTCCTCGCGCCCTGGACGTCCGCCTCTGGAGCGGAGCGTGCCGACACGAGCCTACCTCAGCTCGCCCTGCCCCCTCGCGCGGAGACCCCGCAGCCTGGGTTAGGCTCACGCCAGGCGTGAATTTATTTCCTGCCTGCCCGTCTGCCCCCGCGACGTGATCGTGGCCGCTGCTCCCCAGCGCGGCCGGGAGATCCACACATGCGCCGCCTCCTCACCCTCCTCGTCCCGCTCGCCTTCTCCGCTGGCGCGAGCGGCTGCGTGGCCCACACCCACGCGTACTACCCCGCCGAGCCCGCGGCCTACGAGTACTCGTACTCGGGCATGCACCCGGTGCCCTACGACTCGGGCGGCGGCTGGTGCACCGAGTCGCACGTGCACGTGCACGCGTACGCGCCCAGCGCCCAGTACGTCTACACGGACAACGTCTACGCGTACCGCGGGCCCACCGTCGTCTGGTACGTCGACGTCCACCCCGACAACCACGGCGGCTACTGCAGCCTGCACGGGCGCCACTCGCACGACTACTTCCCGACCCGCGACTACAGCTGGGACCGCGGCCGCGATGTCTACGTCTACAACCGCCCGATCCCCGCCAACTACGGCGGCGGGAACGGCAGCAGCTACACCCCGCCCCCCACCGGCGTGGGTCATGGGTCCACGCCTCCCTCCTCCGGCGGCGGCTGGGGCAATGGCGGCGGGCATGGCAACGGCGGCGGCTACAACCCGCCCCCCGGCCACGGCGGCACGCCCCCGGGGCACGGTGGCACGCCTCCGGGCCACAACGGCGGCGGCTGGGGCAACGACGACGATGACGACGGGCATGGCCACGGCAGCGGCGGCCCCTGGGGTCACGGCAACGACGACGATGACGACGGCCACGGCAACGGCCATGGCAACGGCGGCGGGCACGGCAACGGCGGCGGCTGGGGCAATGGCGGCGGGCACGGCAACGGCGGCGGGAACGGCCACGGCAACGACGACGGTGACGATGACGACGACGATGGCCACGGCAATGGCGGCGGCTGGGGTCACGGCGGCGGCCAGGGCAATGGCAATGGCGGCGGCTGGGGGCACGGCGGTGGCCAGGGCAATGGCGGGGGCGTCGGCAACGGCGGCGGCTGGGGTCAGGGCAGCGGCGGTGGTCAGGGCCACGGCAACAGCGGCAACGGCGGTGGCAGCAGCGGCAATGGCGGCGGCAACGACAATGGCGGCGGTTGGGGCAACGGCGGCAATGGCGGCGGCAACGACAATGGCGGCGGTTGGGGCAACGGCGGTGGCCACGGCAACAGCGGCAACGGTGGCGGCAGCAGCGGTGGTGGCAACAGCGGCAACGGCGGTGGCAGCAGCGGTGGTGGCAACAGCGGTAACGGTGGCGGCAACAGCGGTGGGGGGAGCAGCAGCGGTGGTGGGTGGGGCAACGGCGGCGGCCACGGCAACAGCGGCAATGGCGGTGGCAGCAGCGGCAGCGGTGGCGGGAGCAGCAGCGGTGGTGGCTGGGGCAGCGGCGGCGGCAGCAGCGGCAGCGGTGGCGGCCATGGCAACAGCGGCAGTGGTGGCGGCAGCAGCGGTGGCGGTTGGGGGAGCGGTGGCAACAGCGGCGGTGGCAGTGGCCACGGCGGCGGCAACGGCGGTGGTGGTGGGCATGGCAACGGCGGCGGGTCCGGCGGCAGCTCGCGCCCGGCCTCGCACTCCGCGGGTCGCTCGTCCTCGGGTCGCGGGTGGCGTTAGGCACCCCGGGCTGAGCGCCCTCCCCTCACCCTGACGCTCTCGCACAGAGGGCAACAAAGGGGTCCCCAGCCATCGGCTCGGGACCCCTCGTCGTTTCTGGAGCACGGCTGCTCGCCTGCTGCCTACCTCCACTCCGTCGGGCACGGGACGATCCGTGCGCGAGGGTGGATTGCCAGCGCCCGCACCCGTGCCGATCTTGCCGCCAGGTCGGAGCCGGCGCTGGGACGGGAGGGGGCACCCAGCAGGCTGGCCCGCACAGCAGCACACCTCCACCCTTCACGCCCCGATCTCCATGACGCGCGCTGCCCTGCTCGCCACCTGTGTCCTCGCCACGCTCTGGGGGGGCTGCGGCTCCGATGGTCCTGGCGCCAGCCAGGCCGGAGTCGAGGAGGTGGACAGTGAGGATCTGCTCATCACCGTGAGTGGCCAGGCCGCGGTCTTCCCCGAGGCCGCGCAGTACCTGCGCGCGCGCAGCATCGACCTGCCCGCGCTCGATGGCCTCCCGGTGCGCATCGAGGAGCCCCTGCGCGTCGCCGTGAACGATCCCGACGCGCCGCTCGCCACCGGCAGCCTCGCCACCGACGGCGCCTACCGCGTCTCCGAGGTCCCGGTGCGCAACGTGCTGCTCAGCCTCGGCGCCGGCGTGGGCGACGGGAGCTTCAGCGGCAACCTGATGCACACCAGCACCATCGTCTTCGACACCGCGCTCACCCAGACGCGCCCGCGCCGCGACCTGGTGGACACGCGCGCCTACGTGCTGCCGATGCGCTACGTGCAGGCGCTCTCGTACCTCGTGGGCGAGCCGCGCATCCGCGCGCTGAGCAACGGCCTGCTCGCAGACCTGCAGGAGACCGGCTTCGTGCTCGGCCGCGTGGTGGACGCCGCCGGGATGCCCGTCGCCGGCGCCCGCATCTCCGCGGTGGACCGCCCCGACCTCGCGGGCCACGTCTTCTACCCGAGCGGCGACGCCGGCACGCTCGGCACCGAGGCCACCGACGCCTCCGGCCTCTTCCTCTACGTGCACTCGGGCGGCAACGTGGAGACCTTCCGGCTCGCCGTGGAGGGCGCCGCCGGCACCTATGTGCCGCGCAACGCAGGCGCCGCGCGCGGCCTCGGCGTGCTGATGATGATCTCGCCCAAGACGTAGCGCTGAGGCATACCGGCGAGGTGAAGCGCCTCGTCCTGCTCGGCCCCGGTCACCCCCACCTGCTGCTGCTCGCGCACCTCGCACGCGCGCGGCCTTCCGGCGTGGAGGTGGTGCTCGTCTCGCAGGGCCCCGCGCAGCTCTACAGCGGGATGCTCAGCGGCTGCCTCGCCGGGATGTATCCGCCCGCGGCGCTGCAGGTGGACCTGCCTGCGCTTGCCCGCGCCGCCGGCGCGCGCCTCGAGCAGAGCGGGGCGCAGGGACTCGAGGCCTCGGCCCGGCGCGTGCGGCTCGGCGATGGACGCGTGCTCGACTACGACGTGGCCAGCGTGGACGTGGGCAGTGCGCCGGCGCACGACGAGGTGCCGGGAGTTCACGCGCTCGCCGTGCCCCTCAAGCCGCTCGCTGGGGCGCTCACGAGGCTGCGCAGGTTGTCCGCAGGCCCCCTGCTCGTGGTGGGTGCGGGGGCTGCGGGCGTGGAGCTCGCGCTGTGCCTGCAGGCGCGGGCGCAGGTGCCCACGGCCCTGGTGGAGCGCGGCCCGTGCGCACTGCCCGAGCAGTCCGCACGGGCCCAGCGGCTCGCGGCCCGCGTGCTCGCTCGCCGCGGCATCGCCGTGCATGCGGGAGAGAGCGTCGCCGCGCTGGAGCCGGGAGAGGAAGGACTGCAGCGGGCGCGGCTCGGCTCCGGACGCACTCTGCCCTTCGCGACGTGCGTCTGGGCCACGGGGCCGCGGCCGCATCCGCTGCTCGCGAGCTGCGGGGCGGCGCTCGATGCGCAGGGCTATCTCGCCGTGCACGACACGTTGGAGAGCACCTCGCATCCGGGGCTGTTCGCCGCGGGTGACTGCGCGGGCTTCGTCAGTGGCCAGCATGTGCCGCGGGCCGGCGTGTACGCGGTGCGCGAGGCGCCCGTGCTGATTCACAACGTGAGCGCGCGGCTCACGGGCACCGAGGTGCTGCGGCGCTACCGCGCGCAGTCGGGCTACCTCGCGCTGCTGAACGCCGGCGACGGTACGGCGCTGGGAGCCTGGCGGGGCTGGGCTGCGGAGGGACGCGTGCTGCTGCGCCTCAAGGACCGCATCGACCGGCGCTTCATGGCCCGGTTTCCGCGCCGCTCGTCGGACTGAGCAAGGCACTCGTCCCTCACCTGCCCTCACTGGGAGCGAACATGAAGGTTGGCAGCGGGCGCGTATGAGGTAGAGGAGGTGCATGCGCCTCTTCGCAATCGGCGACACGCACCTTCCCTCCACGCGCAACAAGGACATGCACCGCTTCGGCTGGGACGAGCATCCCCTGCCCCTGCAGCGCGCATGGGACGAGAAGGTGCGCCCCGACGACGTGGTCATCGTCGCGGGCGACATCTCCTGGGCCACCCGCGCTACCGAGGTGCTCGACGACCTCAAGTGGCTCGACTCCCGCCCCGGCCGCAAGGTGCTGGTGCGCGGCAACCACGACTACTGGTGGGGCGACAGCGCGAGCAAGCTGCGCCGCCTGCTCGAGCCCTTCCCCACCCTCGAGGGCTTCCTCCACAACAGCGCCGTCGTGATGGGCCCCTGGGTCATCGCCGGCAGCCGCCTGTGGACCGCGCCCGAGGCCCCGCCCATGCCCGGCGGCGAGATGGGCGACGAGCCCGCTGACCTCGGCTACGTCGAGCGCGAGACGCGCCGGCTCGCCACCTCCTTCGAGGACGCGAAGAAGAAGGAGGCCGCGAGCCCCACGCCCCTCACCCGCGTCGTCGCCGTGCACTTCCCGCCGCTGTACGCGAACGAGAAGCCCACCGCCTTCACCGGCCCCATCGAGGCCTTCGCCCCCAAGGTGTGCGTCTACGGCCACCTGCACGCGGCCGGCATCGCCGCGGGCTTCACCGGCGAGCACGGCGGCGTGCGCTACGTGCTCGCCTCCTGCGACGCGGCGAAGTTCAGCCCCGTGCTGCTCGACGAGCAGTGACGCTCAGGCCTGCGGCGTGCGGGCGCGGGCCGCCTGCAGGTCCTCGCGCAGCTGCGATGGGCTCACCGGGTAGCCCTGCCCGTCCGGCGTGTTGAAGATGCCCAGCATCAGGCCTCCCGCCTCCAGCTCGGGCAGGAGCACGCTCTCCAGCTCCGCGAGCGTGATGGGGTGCGGCGCGTAGCCCTCCCACAGCCGCGTCGCGCACAGCACCGCGTACTCGGGCGCGGGCCACAGGGTGAAGACGTCGCGCCCCTCGGCGTCCACCGCCAGCGCCCAGCCGTCCTCCTGCAGCCCCCACACCTCGCCCGTGCGCAGCGCCTGCTCGAGGAAGTGCCGGTAGCGGCGGATGGCAGGCAGCTGCAGGACGGCGTCGACGGACACGGCATGGCTCCCAGGAGGCAGAGGTCCGGTCTCGCAGAGTCGAGGCGCCTTGCCCAGCGCAAGCTGTGCAATCCACCCGCGCCGCGCAAGAGGCAGCGGGCCATGCGGTTGATGAGGATTTCGTGAAGAAGCGGTGCGGAGCACATGCAACGCGCCCACCCGCAGAGGCGCAGGCTCGGGAGCATGAGAAGCGCCTGCGTGCTCATCACCCTCCTGGTGGCCTCGGCGGTCCAGGCCCAGTCTGGAGCCCTCCTGGGCAGCGTGCGCGACCGCCGCACGGACGCTGCCCTCCCGAGGGTGCGCGTCACCGTGCGTGCCTCCACCCTGCCCGCGCCGCTCGAGGTGCACACGGACGCGGAGGGCAACTACCGGCTCGCCTCCCTGCGCCCCGGCTCCTACCTCGTCACCCTGGAGCGCGAGGGCTTTGCCACCGCCACGCGCGCCGAGCTGCACGTGCGCGACGGCCGGGTGCTGCGCGTGAACGTGGCGCTCGAGCCGCTCGGTGAGGAGCGGGCGCAGGAGCACGACCTGCCCCACCCAGGGCGCCTCTGCGGCGGAGAGCGACGGCTCGCTCCGAGCCCTCCCGCGCGCGGCTTCGAGTCCCTCGTCGAGCTCGCGCCTCCCTCGGTGAGCGAGGCCTACGCGCTGTCGATCGGACCAGCCGCCTCCGAGCAGGGCTGGGTGCTGGAGGGCGTGGTCGAGCCGCCGGCGAGCGACGGATTCCGCCCCTCCACTCGCAGCGAGCCTCTGCACCTGCGCACCGTCCCCGTGCGCGAGGACGCCGGGTGGTGAGGAGGCGATGGTGCGCACGCGGAGCCATCGTTCCACGACCGGAGCGGGCCCCCGTCGCCGCGGTGGACTTCGGCCACCCTCCCCGGTTGAAGTAGCGCCTTCGCCCTCTCGCGCATGCTCCGCAGGCTCCTACCCACCCTCGTGCTGCTGTCGCTCGGACTGCTCGTCCTGGGCTGGGGCCTCTTCCGGCTGCAGCGCATCTTCGCCGCGGAGGCAGACAGGGCGCGCGCCTCGCTCTCCGCGCGCCGGGAGGCGCTCGCGCAGTACGCCTCCGAGTCCCTGCGCCACACGCTGCGCCAGGCCTACGAGCGCGTGACGCCGATGATGGAGGCCGCGCGCCAGGACCCGCTCGCGCCCGCGGAGGGCCTGTACCTGCACGAGCGCGGCGAGCAGGTGCTGCCGCGCGTGGCCCGCTGGGACCTCGAGGCCGAGGGCAAGGCGCGCAGCGCGTACGCGGCGCTGCGCGAGGGCAGCGTGCAGCCCGGGGACAAGTCCAAGGAGGGCCCCTGGGCCGAGCGCCTCGCGCTGCTCGCACAGCTGGGGCGCGCGCTGGAGCGCCACGACGTGGCGCGCACCGACCACCTCTTCTCCCAGGTGCTCCTGCACCGCGGCGCCTTCCGCGTCGCCACGCTCGAGGACCTGCCCTACATGGTGGTGCTGCTCGAGCGCCTCTACGAGGGCACCGAGCCCTTCCCCGACCTGATGCGCGGCCTCCTGCGCGACGGCGTCTCGGACGGCCAGGGCGGCCGCGTGGAGGGGCTGCAGCGCCAGCTGCTGCTGCAGCGCACGCGCTTCGGCCCGCGCGACTTCGACTTCCTGCGCGAGCACATCGCGCGCCTCAGCGAGCGCGCGGGCGCCCCGTACGCGGACTTCGAGGCGCGGGCGCGCGAGCTCGCTGACGCGCCCCTGCCGCTGCCGGGCGCGCTGAGCGAGGCGGTGGTGAACGGAGACTGGTACCTCGCGCCCTACCCGGACGGCTCGGTGCGCGGCGTGGCCATCGACCTGCCCTCGCTGGTGCAGGACCTCACCGAGGAGATGCGCGGGCGGGGGCTGATCGGCCCCGAGGGCGAGGTGGTGTCTCCGGCGGCGAACATGCCCCTGCGCCGCTTCGCCACGCTGCGGCTGCCGGTGGAGTCGCCCGAGTGGGAGCGCGACAGCGCGGACATCGCGCAGCACTACCGGCTGAAGACGGCGCTGCTCGCGGGCTGCGCGCTGCTGGGGCTCGCGCTCTTCGCGCTGCTCTTCCTCGCGCAGCTGCGCAAGTGGCGCTTCGTGGAGCTCAAGAGCGACTTCGTCGCCGCGGTGAGCCACGAGCTGCGCACGCCGCTCGCCTCCATCCGCCTCATGGCCGAGACGCTGGAGCGCAAGCTCTCGGGCGCGCCGGGCGCGAAGGACTACCCGCAGCGCATCGTGCGCGAGGCGGACGGCCTGAGCTTCCTCGTGGAGAACCTGCTGTCCTTCCACCGCATCGACAAGGGGCGCTGGGTGCCGCGCCGCTCGCGCGTGCGGCTGGAGGAGCTGGTGGGCGCGCTGCGCCAGGACCTCGCCGCGTGGAGCGAGCGCCCGGTGCAGCTGCGCGCGAGCGTGGGCAGCATGGAACTGGACGCGGATGCGCCGCTCCTGCGGCTGCTCTTCAGCAACCTCGGCCGCAATGCCTGCGCGTACAACACGCGCCAGCCGGTGGAGCTGGACATCGAGGCGCAAGCCGGCGGCCGCGTGCTGTTCCGCGACAACGGCGTGGGCATTCCGAAGGGCGAGTGGGAGCGCGTCTTCGAGGAGTTCCACCGCCTGCGCGGCAGCGGCCCCGAGGTGCACGGCAGCGGGCTGGGGCTCGCGCTGTGCCGCCGCATCATGGCCCTGCACGGGGGCACCCTGCGCATCGCCGAGTCCAGCCCCGCGGGCACCACCTTCGAGCTCACCTTCCCGGAGACCGCCTCATGAGCAACCCCTCCATCCTCATCGTGGAAGACGACACCAACCTGCGCCTCACCCTCACCGACAACCTGCAGGACGAGGGCTACCAGGTGCAGGGGGCCGCGAGCGCGAAGGAGGCGCAGGCGCTGCTCGCCCAGCGCACGTTCGACCTGCTCATCCTGGACGTGATGCTGCCAGACGGGGACGGGTACAGCCTGTGCCGCAGCCTCAGGGCCAAGGGCGTGAAGAGCATGGTGCTGATGCTCACCGCGCGCACGCTGGAGGACGACCTCGTGCGCGGCTTCGAGGCGGGGGCGCAGGACTACCTCGCGAAGCCGTACCGGCTGCGGGAGCTGCTCGCGCGCGTGGGCGCGCTCTTGCGGCGCGGCGGCGTGGCGCCGGTGCAGCAGAGTGTCGCGTTCGGCGGGTTCACGCTGGACCTCGCGAAGCGGCAGCTGAGCTCGCCCGCGGGCACGGGCATCGAGCTCACGCGCAAGGAGTTCGACCTGCTCGCGTTCCTCTTGAGCCACCGCGACCGCGCGCTCACGCGGGATGAGATCCTGGACGCCGTGTGGGGACAGGACGTGGTGGTGGACCCGCACACCGTGGACAACTTCGTGAGCAGCCTGCGCAAGAAGCTCAACTGGACGAGCGAGGCCGGCTTCGCCATCCACACCATCCGCGGCGTGGGCTTCCGGATGGAAGTCGCGTGACCGCCCCCTCTCCCCCTGGGAGAGGGTCGGGGTGAGGGATTGCCGAATGCGCGTGACCGTGAGGACGTGGGCAGTGGCGCTGCTCTTTTCATTCGGCTGCGCACATGCGCCAGCTCACAGAGCCGCGGAGCAGGACGACATCCAAGAGGCAGCGATTCGCAGGCTGACTGCCGGCTACACGGAAGTAGACCCGGTCCTTTGCATCGAAGCGTGTGACCAAGGTTCCTGGAGTTGCAGCCCAGTCCCCATGCCGTTCGTTCAGCGATTCGCCAAGGACAAGGCTCGCTTCGCACGCGGCAGCGACTGCGGGATGCGCAACGGGCGGCCTGTGGTTCAGAAGAGTGTAACCGCACCTGGAAAGACCCTCCACGCCCGGTGGGTCCTCGTCGAGCCGGTCGTGTTCGCCTCGGAGCACAGTGCATCTGTGAAGGTGCTCGTCAGCTCGGCGTTCCTCTCCTGCTCTCAACGGGTCGTTCACCTCGAACGTCAGGAGAAGCGATGGATCGCCATCTCCGACGAGGACACAGGCCTCGAGTGCTGAGCCAGGTCACGTGAGACGGCGCACATCCCTCAGGGGAGAGGGCACGGGCGCGTAGTACCAGCGGAGGAGAACGGCACTGTGCAGCCCGCGTGTTGACCGGAGCAGAACCCGGTCGTCACGCGAGGGCGCCATGAGTGAAGAGCCGGCAGGTGTTCTGGTGCTGGGTGCAGGCGGACACGGCAAGTCGGTGCTCGGCGTGCTCGTGGCCATGGGACGTCGCGTGCTCGGGGTGCTCGACGATGCGTCCGGGCTGTGGGGCACACGCGTGTGCGGCGTGCCCGTGCTCGGCGGGCTCGAGGAGCTTCGGCGGTTTCCCGATGCCGAGGCCGTGATTGCGCTCGGGGAGAATGCGGCCCGTCGCGATGCGGCGCGGAGATTTCCGGAAGCCCGCTGGGCCCAGGTGCTCTACCCCGGCGCGTACATCAACCCGCTCGCTCGCGTGGGCACAGGGTGCGTCGTGTTCCCCGGCGCGGTCATCGGCTCCGAGGCCTTCATCGGCGACCACGTCATCGTCAGCGCGCACACCACCGTGGGCCATGACGTGCGCATCGAGGACTTCGCCCAGGTCGCGCCCGGTGTGCAGATTGCCGGAGGCGCGCTGATTGGCGCAGGCGCGATGCTCGGCATCGGGAGCATCGTGTGCCCGGGCGTGCGCATCGGGGCCGGGGCCACGCTCGGCGCGGGGGCCTGTGCCGTGCGGGATGTGCCTCCGGGGGCCCGGGCCTTTGGTGTTCCGGCGCGCGTGGTGGGGGCGCAGTAGGGAACCTGGCTCCCTCACCCCGACCCTCTCCCAGAGGGAGAGGGAGGACACGGTCGGGCAGGTGGGGCTTCTTCAACCCTACTTGAGCGGGAACTCCGCTCGGCCTTCCACGCACTCCACGGCCACCGTGTTCGGCGGCGCGCGGCGCACGCTGTCGTCCTCGCGGAACTCCTTCATCGGGAAGTTGTTCTTCATCCCCTGCCCGATGACTGCCACGCGCACCGCCTTGTTCCCGTCGGCGATCACCGTGCACTCACTCCACGACTCGCGGTCCGCGTTGAAGATCGCCACGCTCTTGGAGAAGGCCCCCTCCAGCTTCGCGCGGCCCACCAGCTTGCGCGGCTGCGCAGCGGCCGGTGCGGGAGCCGCCGGCACGGGCGCCGCAGCGACCGGCGCGGGCGCAGGTGCTGCGGGACGCGCCGGCTCGGTGCCGCTCGCCAGCTGCGTGCCTCCCGCAGGCGCCGTCTCCGGCTGCGGACGGGTGCGCTTGCGCGGCGTCTTCGGCGCGGCGGCCACCGGCGCCGCGGGCTTCTCCGCAGGCGGCGCCTCCGTCACCGTCGGCTTCTCCTCTGTCGGCTTTGCGTCCGATGCAGGGGCTGCGGGAGGCGTCGCGGCTGCCTGCTCCTCGGGCTTCGGCGCCGTCTCGGCAGGCGGCGAGGTCGCGGCGACGCCCGTGGGCGTGGGCGCTGCCACCTTGTCCGCGAGCGCGGGCGGCGTCTTCGGCCCCGGCGCCACCACCGTGCCCGGCTTCACCGGGGACGGGGCCCCGCGCGAGTCCCAGTAGCGCAGGCCCGCGAGCGTGAGGCCGAACACCGCCACCGCCAGCGCCACCGTGAGGAGCGTGCGGCTCTTGCGCGGTGCGGCCACGGGCGCAGGCTGCGGCGCCACTTGCTGCGTCGGCGCAGCAACGGCGGGAATCCCCCCGTGCGGCGTGGAGGCTCCCGGCACGAGGTCGCGGAAAGAGGCGCGGCGCAGCAGCGTGGCGTCCATCCCGGGGTCCTGCGCACCGGGCGCAGGCGTCGTCAGCTTGATGGGCGCAGGCGACGCCGGGCTGCGGTGGTAGCCCGTGCTGCTGCTCAGGCGCGAGAGCAGGCGGCGCTGCGCGGCGAAGGCCTCGGGGCAGAGGTGGCGCACGAAGTTACCCACCTCCTCGGCGCCGAGGTTGCTGCCGGTCTGCATCAAGTGCGTGGCGAGCGCGCGCGCGAGGTCATCGGCGCGCGCGTAGCGGTCCGCGGGCGCGGTGGCGAGCGCGCGGCGCAGCGTCGCGTCCAGCTCGGGTGAGACGTCCGGACGCAGCTCACACAGTGAAGGAACGCGCGGGTTGGCCATCGCGGCGACCATCTCGCCGGTGGTGCCGTAGGGCACGAGCGACCGGCCCGCGAGCAGCTCCCAGAGGACGACCGCGCCCGAGTAGATGTCGCTGCGGTGGTCCAGCGGCTCGCCGCGCGCCTGCTCCGGGGACATGTACCCGAGCTTGCCCATCACCGTGGAGGGCATCGTGTACTTGCTGCGCGCAGCAGACTTCGCGAGCCCGAAGTCGATGACCTTGACCTCGCCCTCGTAGGACACCATCACGTTGTGCGGCGAGATGTCGCGGTGGACGATGCCCAGCGGCAGCCCGTCCGGGCCCGCCTTGCGGTGCGCGTAGCCCAGGCCCTCCATCATGCGCTGGCCGAGGTAGAGCACCACCGGCACGGGCAGCTGCGCCTTGCTCTGGCGCGCCTGCTCCTGCACCTGCGCGAGGTCCACGCCGGCCACGTACTCGAGCGCCATGAAGTAGGTGCCCTCGGCCTCCCCCATGTCGTAGACCTGCGCGATGTTCGCGTGCACCAGGTGCACGAGCACCTGCGCCTCGTGGTGGAAGCGGTCGAGGAACTGCCGGTCGCTCAGCAGCGCGGGCAGCACCGTCTTCACGATGCAGGGCTTCTCGAAGCCGGCGGCGCCGGTGATCTTCGCCAGGTACACCTCGCCCATGCCCCCCTGTCCGAGGGTGTGCACGAGCTCGTAGCGGCCCAGCCGACGCGTGGCGCTGGGGTCAGACGGGGGAGGCGCGTTCATCGTGCCTGCACAGCACCACAGCGGTCCGGGCAGGTTCAAGTCTCGGCGTCTAGAACAGCTTTCCCAGCATCCCGCCCAGGCCCCCGCCCTGTCCCTGCGCGCCGCCTCCCTGCAGAAGCTGCTGCAGCAGCGGCATCCCGGAGACGAGCTGCTGCGTACCCTGCGGCCCCAGCTTCGACTGCACGAACTGCAGCGCGAGCGGGAGCACCTTCATCGCCATCTCGGGGCTGACGCCGAAGCGGCCGAGCATGCCGGTGAGCGCCGCCATCTGCGTCGCTGCGCCACCGCCCGCGCCGCCCAGCATGCTGCCCGCCGCGGCGCCCAGCATCCCGGAGAGCCCGCCGCTGCTGCCGCCGCCGAGCGCCCCCAGGCCGCCGCTGCTCGCCGGCGGGACAGCCCCCGCGCCCTGGGCCCGGGACATCCATCCGGCCACCTCGGGCGCGGCGCCGAGCAGCTGCTGGAAGGCGCCCGCGGGTGCGTGCTGCTGGATGAGGCTGAAGAGCGAGCCCGAGGCGGCCTGCGCCGTGTCGGGCGCGAGGCCGAGCTGCTGGGTGAGCTGACCGATGAGATCCATGACGCGCCTGCCTCCGGGAAGCGGGGTGGAGCCCTCAGGCTTCGCACGCCGCGCGCCAGGCGCAGGCCCCGACACGCAAGGAGGACGAGCTGTGCAGCGCTCGTCCGCCCGCTCGCCCTGCACAGAGGGTGCTCAGGGGTGGCGCTCGAGCCGGTCCAGCACGCCGGCGGCCGCCGCGTCCTCGCCCTGGGCGCGCTGCACGTCGGGGACCTCGGCCCACCGGATCCACCCCTGCGCCGCCGCGTGGCGCGCCGCGGACACGCTGTCCTCCACCACGAGCAGCTCGCTGCCGTGGGCGCGCACGTCGGCAGCGAGCCGCGCGAGCTCCGCCTCGCGCCCGCGACGGCTGTGCACCATGCGGATGTAGATGCAGCGCACGCGCGAGGGGTACTCGCGCACGATGGTGGCGTAGTGCTCGGGGTCCTCCTGGCCGCTGTCGCCCAGCAGCAGGAAGGGCAGCGGCGCGAGCGTGTCCATCACCGCGCGGATTTTATCGAGCTTGTGGCCGTGCCCGCCGCCGGGCGCGAAGCCCTGCGCCGTGAGGCCCCAGTCGCGCAGCAGCAGGGGCCCCGCGGGGATCTCGTGCGTCTGGAGGTACGCATCCAGGTGCTCGTAGAGGTTCCACGGGCTGCTGGAGACGTAGAAGAGCGGGTTGAGCACGCCCTCGTGCCGGCCCGCCTGCAGCGCGGCGTAGAAGGCGCCCACGCCCTCGAAGGGCACGCGCTGGCGGTGGTCGGTGAGGAACAGCGCCCAGGCGCGCTTGAGCGGGTTGGTGACGCCGGTCTCGATGACGGTGTCGTCGAGGTCGCTGATGATGCCCAGCTCCGAGTCCGTGCCGCTCAGCAGCACCTGCCCCACCGCGTCCGCGCCGGGCTGGCCCGCAGCGTCCGGCAGGTGCAGGTGCACCTCGTGCCAGCCGGGACGGGCGTTCAGGGGAGGCGGCACCCAGAGGTCGAGGAAGCCCTCCTCGTCGGTGAGCCCCTCCCACTGCTTGTCCCCCCACCTCACCTGCACGCGCGCGCCGGGCACCTCGTGCGTCGCGTAGCGCTTGTAGGAGGCGACGGCGGCGCCCACGAGCGAGCGGCGCTGCTCGGGCGGGCGCACGTGGCGGTCCTCGAGCACCCGCGCCTTCACCACCGCGCGCGCTGGAGTGCCGTAGCCGCGGAAGGGCAGCACGTAGAGAGGCTTGGGAATGCCCAGCCGGGTGCGCAGGTCGCGCCGCAGCTGGCTCCAGCGCTGGTGGGTCTGGTGGGCGAGGCGGTAGACCACGGCGGCTGTCGCTCCGGGCGCTCAGGGGGTGATGCCGCGAAGATGACCACCTCGGTGCATGCGGGCAAGCACGCACGACAGGCGGGCATCCGCCGGGGGTACGATGTCCACCTCCCGCCCCGCTGCGCACGTTCCGCATGACGCAGGCGGGCAGGCCGGTTACAACGCGCCTGATCGCGCGCCGTCGCTCTGGAGGGCTCGGAGCCCCGGCCTTGCGCGCAGAGGGATGAGGACCATGAAGGGCTACGTGCGCCACAGCGCGGGGCGGATGTTCGACAACCCGGTGCTCGAGTGGGGGAGCAAGATTCACCCCGCCACGCCATTCGTCGTCTACGGGCCGCTGGTGCTGGGGCTTTTGGCCTGGGGCTTTACCCGCGGGCCCTTGCACGTGGCCTCCAGCGCCCTGCTGTTCGCCGTGGGGTACGTGGCCTGGCAGCTGATGGAGTACGGGCTGCACCGCGGCTTCTTCCACTGGGAGGGCACGGGGCCCTTCACCCGGCGGGTGCACGCCGTCATCCACGGCTACCACCACACCTACCCGGATGACGGCCAGCGCCTCGTCATGCCGCTGGGGGCGAGCGTGCCCTTGGCCCTCGTCATTGGCGGAGGGCTCTACCTCCTGCGCGCCCCCCACCTCACGCTGCCCTTCTTCTGCGGCCTCGTCACCGGCTACATGGCCTACGACTTCATCCACTACCGCGTCCACCACGGGGGGCTGCCGGGCGCCTGGGGCAAGGAGCTGCGGGCGCGCCACATGGCGCACCACTTCAACACCCCGGACAAGAACTTCGGCATCAGCCACATGTACCTGGACGTCCTCTTCGGCACCCTGCGCCAGCGGCCCCAGCGCGATGCAGGTGCGCAGCCCCCGCGGCAGCCGGACGCGGACGGCCACGGCCACCCGACGGCCTAGCGCCCCTCCCCCCGGGGCCTCCCGGCCCTGGGGGAATTCCGCAGGGTGGAAGCCGCCTGACCTCGGGTCGGGCCGGACTCCCCTGCGCAAGCCCCCACTCCTCGTGGCATCCTGCGGGCATCGCCGCGCGGGCGTCCTCTCCGCGCCTCTGGAGGGGAGCCGCTGGGGTGAAGTGCCTCGATGACGCAACGCTGGAGGAGCTGCTGGCCGGCAGGCTCGACGAGTCTGCCGTCACGCGCGCGCTCGCGCATGCGGACGGGTGCAGCGCCTGCACCGAGCGGCTCGAGGCGCTCAGCGGCGGCGCGCGCGGCGAGGACGAGCCCACCAACCCCATCGGGTCACCGGCGCCGCTGACGGAGGGCGTGGGGCTGCTGCCGCGCGGCACGCCCCTGGGCCGCTACCTCATCCTCGAGCGCCTGGGCGCCGGCGGGATGGGCGAGGTGTACGCGGCCTTCGATCCGCAGCTCAACCGCAAGGTGGCGCTCAAGCTGCTGCTGCCCGCGGGCAGCCCCGAGGCGCAGGCAGAGGCGCGGCTGCGGCTGCTGCGCGAGGCGCAGGCGATGGCGCGCCTGTCGCATCCCAACGTCATCCCCGTCTACGACCTCGGCGAGTTCGGCGAGCGCGTCTTCGTGGCGATGGAGTTCATCGAGGGGCGCACCCTGCGCCGCTGGCTCGAGGAGCGGCCGCGAGGCTGGCGCGAGGTGGTGGAGGTGCTGAGCGCGGCGGGACGCGGGCTCGCGGCGGCGCACGCGGCGGGCCTCGTGCACCGCGACTTCAAGCCGGACAACGTGCTCATCGGCCGCGACGAGCGCGTGTACGTGCTGGACTTCGGGCTCGCGGTGGGCCGCGGCGCCGAGGGCGAGGGACCGGCCTCGGCGCAGGCGATGGCGGCCGTGCCCGCGCCCTCCGAGACGCTGGGCACCCTGCCCCCCGGCGCCACACCGCGCGCGACGCCGCACTCGCCGCAGGCCGCGCTGGGCACGCCCGTCACCCGCCGCGGCGCGGTGCTGGGCACCCCGGGCTACATGGCGCCCGAGCAGTACCGCGGCGAGACGGCGAGCCCGGCGGCGGACCAGTTCGGCTTCTGCGCCACGCTGTACCTCGCACTCTACGGCAGCCGCGCCTTCGCGGGCGACAACGCGGCCGCCCTCTTCTACGCCGCGCGCGAGGGGCGCGTGCAGGCGCCGCCCGCCAACACGCGCGTGCCCGCGTGGGTGCACCAGGTGGTGGTGCGCGGCCTCTCGCCCGCGCCCGAGGCGCGCTTCTCGTCGGTGGAGGCGCTGCTCACGGCGCTGCAGAAGGACCCGGCAAGGCGGCGCCGGCGCCTGCTCGCGCTCGCGGGCGCAGGCGCCCTGCTGCTCGCCAGCGTGGGCTTCACGACGCACGCGGTGCGCGAGCGCGCGGCGCGCTGCCAGGGCGCGGCCGCGCGGCTCGAGGGCGTGTGGGACGACGCGCGCAAGGACGCCATCGCGAGCGCCTTCACGACCACCGGCGTGCCGTACGCGGCGCGGGCGTGGGAGGGCGTGCGGAGCGCGCTGGACGGGTACACGGGCGCGTGGGTGGAGATGCAGACCCAGGCCTGCGAGGCTACGCGCCTGCGGGGCGAGGCGAGCGAGAAGGTGCTGGGCTTGCGCACCGCGTGCCTCGAGCAGCGGCGCGGCGAGCTGCAGGCGCTCACCGAGGTGCTGCGCACGGCGGACGCGGACGTGGTGCAGCAGGCGCTCAGCGCGGTGCGCACCCTGCCCGAGCTCGAGGTGTGCGCGGACGTGGACCTGCTCTCCTCGCGCGTCCCGCCGCCCGCGGACGCGCACGAGGCCCAGCGCGTGGAGGCGCTGCGCCAGAGCCTCGCCCAGGCGCGCGCGCTGTGGGCCGCCGGGCGCTACAAGGCGGGCGTGGAGGCGGTGCGCCCGCTCGAGAAGGAGGCCGAGGCGCTGGGCTACCTCCCGGTGCGCGCCGAGGTGCTCCTGCAGCTGGGGCAGCTGGAGGAGGGCTTCGGCAACGCGGAGGCCGGCGAGCGCGCGATGAAGCGCGCGGTGTGGACGGCGGAGGAGGCGCACGCGGACGAACTGCGCGCCGAGGCGCTCACCGCGCTCACCAGCCTGCTGGGCTACAACGCCGCGCGCGCCCCGGAGGCCCACGACACCTTCGAGAGCGGGCGCGCGCTGCTCGCGCGGCTGCGCACCGGCGGGCGCCTGCTCGCGGAGCTGTACAGCGCGCACGGCCTCGCGCTCTCCAGCGAGGGGCGCTTCGCGGAAGCCGAGCGCGCGCAGCGCGAGGCGCTCGTGGCGGCCGAGCGCAGCCTGGGCCCGGAGAGCCCCGAGGTGGGGGTGGTGCTGCGCCGGCTCTCCAACACGCTCAGCGCCCAGGGGCGCCACGCGCAGACGCTGCCGGTGCTGCAGCGCGCGCTCGGCATCTTCCGCGCCGCACTCGGCGGAGAGCACCCGCGCGTGGGCAGCACCCTGGTGAACCTGGGCACCACCTACAGCGAGCTCGGACGGCGCGACGAGGCGCTCGCGACGCTGCGCGAGGGGCTCGGCATTCTCGAGCGCACGCTCGCGCCCAAGCACCCCTTCATGCCCAAGGCGCTCGACGCGTTGGGCACGGCGCTGTGGAAGGCGGGCCGGCACGAGGAGGCGCTGGTGCAGCTGCAGAAGGCGCTCTCGGCGAGCGAGGCCGCGCGCGGGCCCAACCACCCGGACGTGGCGCAGCCCTGCGTGAGTCTCGGGCTCGCACTCACGGACGCGGGCCGCCCCGCCGAGGCGCTGCCCTACTTCCGCCGCGCGCTCTCCATCCAGGAGCGCGCGCTCAAGAGCCAGCACCCCAGCCTCGCGGTCGCGCTAATGGGGCTGGGAGACGCGCAGCGCAGGCTGGGGCACTCCGCCGAGGCGCTCGCCGCCCTCGAGCGCGCGCTCGCCATCCGCGAGGCCGCGCACGTGCCCCCGCTGGAGCTCGCCGCGAGCCGCTTCGCCCTCGCGCAGGCGCTGTGGGAGGGGGGCAGCGCCGCGCACCCGCGCGCGCTCGCGCTCGCCGAGAAGGCCGAGGCGGACCTCGGCGCGCAGCCGGATGGCGCCGAGGCCCTGCGCCAGCAGCTCGCCGCCTGGCGCGCCGCGCACGCCAGTACCGAGTCCCTCACGTCCAACCACTGAGCCGCAGAGAAGAGGAGCACAGCGGGCGAAGATGTCCCCTGTCCCTCTGGGAGAGGGAAAGGATGAGGGACGAGGGCCGTACCCGCGTCCCCCACGTTCTCTACGCCGCCGCCGTCGGAGCCCCCGCCGCAGGAGCCCCCACCACCGCAGCAACCGGCGCCGCGAGCAGCGCCCGCGCCGCCTCCACCGCTGCCTGCGTGCCGGCGAGCGCGAGCAGGTCTCCCGCCTGCAGGGTCTCGTGTCCCGTGGGCACGAGCACGTCGCCCTCCCCGCCGTGCGTCAGCGCGAGCACGGTGGCGCCCGTGAGCCCGCGCAGGTTCAGCTGCGCGAGGGTGCGGCCGACAGCGGGGCTCGCGGGCTCGAGCCGCAGCGTCACCGGCTCGCCGAGCCCGGGTAGCACGGTGTGCACCACCTGCAGCGGCTCGTGGCCGGGCTCTGGGGCGTCCTCGGCCTGCGACTGGCGGGCGAGCACCTCGGCGATCATCTGCGCGCCGGCGCGCACGTGCCCGTGCAGGTTCGCGCTGCTGCGCCACACGCCCACGAGCGGCGGGACGAGCAGGAGCAGGAGCAGCACCGCGCCGGGCAGCGAGGGCAGGAAGGGCTGGGTGATGGCGAGCAGCGGCACGCCCACCGCGAGCAGCAGCGCCACCTGCAGCGTCACGGTGAGGGCGCGGCGAGGCGCGGCCGCGAGGTCCACCTTCCCGCGGCCCTTCACCGGCAGGGCCTCGGCGGCGAGCAGCGCGCCGAGCGAGCGCGCACAGCGCACCGCCCCCACCCAGAAGGGCAGCGAGAGCAGGGCCGCGGCCGCCATCACGCCTCCGCGCGCGAGCGGCGCGGCGAGCCCCACCGTGCGCTGCAGCGCGCTGGCCAACGCATCCAGCGCGAGCGAGCTGCCGATGAGCAGCGCGGCGAGCAGGGCCGCGTCCAGCGCGAGCAGGCGCACCAGCCTGCGGCGCAGGCTCAGCTCGGCGTGGTGGCGCGGGCGCGCGCGCAGCTGCTCGAGCCAGGAGCCGTAGAGCGCGGCGAAGGTCTGCAGCGGCCGGGGCAGGCGCCGGTCGATGAACTGGGCCACCGGGTCGCTCGCGCGGATGAGCCAGGGGGTGAGCAGCGTGGTGAGCGCGGAGACGGCCACCGCGATGGGGTAGAGGAAGGCGCCCGTCGCGCCGAGCGCGAGCCCCACGCCGGCGATGATGAAGGAGAACTCGCCGATCTGCGCGAGGCTCATCCCCGCCTGCACCGAGGTGCGGATGCCGTGGCCCGTGAGGAAGGCGCCCACCGAGACGCCCAGCACCTTGCCCACCACCACCACGAGCGTGATGAGCACGATGGCGCCCCAGTGCTCGAGCACGAGGGCGGGCTGGATGAGCATGCCCACCGCCACGAAGAAGATGGCGGCGAAGAGGTCCCGCACCGGCTGGATGAGGTGCTCCACCTGGCGCGCGTGCCCGCTCTCCGCGACGAGCGAGCCACCGAGGAAGGCGCCCAGCGCCACCGAGTAGCCGAAGGCGTGCGCGAGCAGCGCGAGCGCGAAGCAGACGCCCACGCTCGCGACCAGCGTCGTCTCCGGCCGGTCCAGCTTCAGGATGAAGCGCACGAGCCGCGGGATGAGCAAGAGCCCCAGCCCCACCACGCCCACGAGGAAGAGCGCGAGCTTGCCCACCACCGCCGCGACCGCGCCCGCGGAGAGGCCGGTGCCGGTGGCCACCGCGGTGAGCAGCGTGAGCAGGAGGATGGCGATGAGGTCCTCGACGATGAGCACGCCGAAGACCAGCTCGGCGAGCCGCCCGCCCACCTTCTGCTCGCCGAAGGCCTTCACGATGATGGTGGTGCTGCTGATGGCCACCAGCGCGCCCAGGAAGAGGCTCTCCAGGCTGCTCCAGCCGAAGGCCCGGCCCGCGAGGTAGCCGAGCCACAGCATGAGGCTGCACTGGATGAGCGCGATGAGGCCCGCGGTGGGCCCCACGCGCAGCAGCTTGCGCAGGCTGAACTCGAGACCCAGCGAGAACATCAGCAGGATGACGCCCAGCTCCGAGAGCGTGTGCGCGAGCTTCGGATCCGCCACCAGGGGAAAGGGGACGTGCGGCCCGATGAGCAGGCCCGCCAGCAGGTAGCCGAGCACCACCGGCTGGCGCAGCCTCTGGAAGAGCACCGTCGTGACCGCGGCCACGCACAGGATGAGGGCGAGGTTCGTGAGGAAGTCGTGGGCCTCGGTCATGGCGCTCGCTCCCTCAGCTCAGCACTTCGAAGAGGACGGCTCCGGCCACCACGAGCGCGCAGAGCACGCCGGCGATGAGCATGCGCGCCCAGTCCACGTCGTGGCCGGGGCCGCGCACGGCCTCCTGCGCAGCGGGGGCCTTGGCGGGCGGGCTGGACGGCGTGTGCGGCGTGGGGGCAAGGGGCAGGTCGGGCGTGGCGTGGGTGGAGGGAGGCTGGGAGGTCTTGAGCATGGGAGTACTCCGGCGCTCCTCGCCTGAAGGAGGCGCGCGTGCATGAGGGGGGAGAGGCGCCCGCGCGCACACGCAGGGTGCGCGCGCCACGGGCACGTCAGTGAAGGGAAGGTGAGGGAGACGGGCGCTTCAGCCGCGCGCCGGCGGTCCACACGCAGGGCAGGTGTGGACGTCCGGGTGGTCGGCGAGTCGGTTCACCGCGAGCGGCCGCTGCGGGTCCTGCGACGGCTGCAGCAGCACGGGCGCGGGGGGCGCGCGCAGCGCCGCGAGCGGGCCCGGGTGCAGCGGGACGGGGCCGGGCCCTCCGCTGCGCACCGGCGCCGGCTGCAGGCGCAGCGCGCCGGCGTCCGCACGCAGCGCGCCGGGATGCTCCTGCGGAGGCGCCGACTCGCGCCGCACCCCATCCTGAACGGGGGCCTGGAGGCGCGCGTCCTGGTGCAGGGCCAGGACCGAGCAAGCGAGCGCCGCCAGCAACGCAAGCAGCGCCGAGGGGCGCGCGGCGGAGCGGGAGCGGGAGGCGGAACGCAGGTGCACGCCCTGCCAGTAGCGGCTGGGGCGCGGAATGTAAAGCGCACCTCCTCGCATTCCCCCGCGTGACGGGGCGGTGTCCGCCCCCCTCGCCCCTCCCTCTCCTCCCGGTGGGGCGAGCACCGGCGGCCGGCCGATGCCCCCCTGCCCCTTCGTGCATAACGCGTCCGGCTGGAGCCCCTCCCGGGACCCCATCGGCGCCGCGCGAACCCCCGGCGAAGCTCGAGGTCCGGCCGCGCCAGGAGGCGCACCCCCGTGGCCACACCCGAGACTTCTGCAGGCGTGCTGCTGGTGGACGACCACCCCGCCAACCTGGTCGCGCTGGAGGCCACGCTCGCGCCGCTCGGCCAGCGGCTCGTCCAGGCCCGCTCCGGCGAGGAGGCGCTGCGCCAGCTGCTGCAGGACGAGTTCGCCTGCATCGTGCTGGACGTGCAGATGCCGCGGCTGGACGGCTTCCAGACCGCGAAGCTCATCAAGGGGCGCGAGCGCACGCGGCACACCCCGCTGCTCTTCCTCACCGCCTACCACCGCGAGAACGCGGACGTGCTCAACGGCTACGCGCAGGGGGCGGTGGACTACATCGTCAAGCCCTTCGACCCGGACGTGCTGCGCACCAAGGTGGCGGTGTTCGTGGACCTGTACCTGCAGCTGGAGCGCGCCCGGGGCCACCGCACGCTGCTCGCGGACGGGGAGCGCCTGGTGATGTCGCGCGAGACCTCCGTGCGCCTGCGCGCGGCGATGGAGGAGCTGCGGCGCGAGGCAGGTCCGCTGCCCATGGTGGACGCGGTGATGGCGGCGGCGCCCGTGGGGCTCGCGCTGCTGGACCCGCAGCTGCGCTTCCTGCGCATCAACGCGGCGCTCGCGGCGGTGCACGGGATGCAGGCGGAGGCGGCGCTGGGCCGCAGCCTCTGGGAGCTCGCGCCGCAGCTCGCGCCCGCGGTGCAGCTGCAAGTGCAGCGGGTGCTGCGCTCGGGCAGGGCCCGGCAGGGGGTGCCCGTCGCGCTCGAGGTGCCGCCGCACTCCGGGCACTGGCGCCACTTCCTCGCCAGCTACTACCCGCTGCGCTCGAGCGAGAGCGCCGCCGAGGGCGTGGGGGTCATCGTGCTGGACGTGACGGACCAGCGCGCGGCCGAGCGCGCGCTGCACCACAGCCTGGAGCTGCTCGCGCTCGCCGGCGAGCGGCTCTTCACCTCCCTGGAGCCGGAGGCGACCCTGGACAGCGTGGCCCGCCTCATCGTGGAGCGCGTGGCGGACGGCTGCCTCGTGGACCTGGTGGGCAGCGACGGGACGCTCGAGCCGGCGGCGCTCGCGCACGCGCACCCCCGGCAGGAGGCGCGGCTGCGCGAGCTGCAGCAGCGCCACGGGCCGGACCGCTTCGCGGACGCGCGCACCGAGGTGCTGCGCGAGCGGCGCAGCCGCGTGGTGCCCCCGCCGACCGAGGCCGAGCTCACCGCCGGCGCACACGACGCGGAGCACCTGCGGCTGCTGCGGGAGCTGGGGGCCCAGGGCGCGTTCATCGTGCCGCTGCGCGTGGGGCAGCGGGTGCTGGGCACGCTCTCGGTGCTCTACGACCGCGGGCGCAGCAGCTGGCGCCCGGAGGAGCTCGCGCTGCTCGAGGAGGTGGCGGCGCGCGCGGCGCTCGCCATCGACCACGCCCGGCTGTACCGCGAGGCGCAGGCCGCCATCCACATGCGCGACGAGTTCATCGCGGTGGCGAGCCACGAGCTGCGCACGCCCCTCACCCCGCTGCAGATGCGCCTGCAGTCGCTGCAGCGGCAGCTGGAGGTGCTGTCGCAGACGGACGGCGCGGTGCGCGGCATGCACGCGGCGATGGAGGGGATGAGCCGCCAGGTGCGCAAGCTGGCGGTGCTCGTGGACCGGCTCCTGGACGTCTCGCAGGTGTCCGCGCAGCGGCTGCACCTGGAGCTGGAGCCGGTGGACCTGCGCGAGGTGGCGCGGGAGGTGATCGCGCGCTCGCAGCCCGCCGCCACGGCGCACGACGAGACGCTGCTCCTGGAAGCACCCGAGCCGGTGGCCGGGCTGTGGGACCGCACCCGGCTGGAGCAGGTGGTGAGCAACCTGCTCTCCAACGCCATCAAGTACGGCGCCGGGCACCCGGTGCGCGTGCGGGTGGAGGCCCACCGCGGGGTGGCGCAGCTCTCGGTGCACGACGAGGGGATCGGCATCGCGCCCGAGCACCTCTCGCGCATCTTCGGCAAGTTCGAGCGCGCGGTGAGCGAGCGGCACTACGGCGGCCTGGGACTGGGGCTCTACATCACCCACCAGATCGTGGAGGCGCTCGGCGGCCACATCGGCGTGATGAGCGCACTGGGCGCGGGCGCCACGTTCACCGTCACCCTGCCCCAGCGCCTCGCCCCGGACGCGCCGCTGGAGGAGGAGGCGCGGCCGCACTGAGCGGCGCCTTCCAGGTGGTCCCCATCAGCGTGTCGAAGAGGGGGAAGGAGATGTTGAAGTTGTGGTGCCCCATGCGCCGCAGGTCGTGGTGCACCGTGTGGTGGCGGCGCAGCGCGCGCAGCAGCGGCGTGCGCGCGAGCGGGTGGGACTCGGGCAGGTGGTAGCCGAAGTGCAGCCACTCGTAGGTGAGGAAGTAGCCCATCGCGGTGGCCACGAAGAGCCAGCCCGCGTTGGGGCTCACCCACCAGAAGAAGAGCGCCCCGATGGGCGTCGCGAGCGCGCCGAGGAAGAAGAGCAGCAGCACCGGCGGGAACAGCACCATCTTGAAGTCGCGGCGCGACTCGAAGGCCATCGCCTCGTGGGTGAAGAAGTGGTGATGCTCGAGCGTGTGGCGCTGGTAGATGAGGCGCAGCCCGCGCGCAGGGCGGTGCATCGGGCCGCGGTGGCCGAAGTACTCGGCCGCGTTCGCGACCAGGAAGGTCACGGGGACGAGCAGCCACTCCAGGGGCCGCACGTGGGAGAGGCGCGAGAGGGCGAAGGCGATGACCCCCAGCGAGGCGAAGCTGGTGAAGGCCAGGTGGGCCGGGCCCACGTAGAAGCGGCCCATGCGCGCGCGGTAGCCGGCGCGGAAGGTGGCGACGGAGCTGGGGATGGGCTCACTCACGCCGCCCATTCTCGCACTTTCCGAAGCGGATGCACCGTGTCCTCCCTCTCCCCCTGGGAGAGGGTCGGGGTGAGGGAAGAGCGCTCCTACCTGTGCGCCTCCGACCAGCGTCCCACGCACTCCGCCACCTCCGCGGGCTCGCTCGCCAGGTGGTCAGGCGAGGCCTCGCGCAGGCGCGACTCGGCGTCGAAGCCCCAGCGCACGGCGATGACGCGCACGCCCACCTCGCGGCAGGCCTCCACGTCGCGGTGCTCGTCGCCCACGTAGACGAGCTGCTCGGGCGCGAGGCCCTCACTCTTCATCAGGCTGCGCAGCAGCCGCGCCTTGCCGAAGATGCGGCTGCTGCAGAGCACCGCGTCCACCCACGCTTCCATGCCCTGGCGGCGCAGGAAGGCGCGGATGTTCTCCTCGGCGTTGCTCGAGAGGATGACGAGGCGCAGGCCCCGCTCGCGCAGGGCGGCGAGCAGCTCGCGCACGCCGGGCTGGAGCTCCACGCGGTCCATGGCGCCCCGGTACCCGCGGCTCACCTCGAGCATCAGCGCGGGGAGGCGGTACACGGGGACCTCCAGGCGCTTGCAGCGCTCCAGGATGGAGAGCGCGCTGAGCTCCGCGAGGTTCTCCGGCGTGAGCGCGCCGTAGCCCTTGCGCTCGGCGACGGCGTTGTAGAGGCCGATGGCCACCGCGCGCGAGTCGGCGAGCGTGCCGTCGAAGTCGAAGACGACGTGGGTGATCATGCCAGCGCGCGCTCCACGCGGACGAAGAGGGAGATGTTCACCCAGGGCTCTCCCTCGCTGATGCCCTCGTGGCGCACGGTCATGGTGAGGCCGTCCTGCCAGAGCTCGCGGCGGATGGTGGAGGTGACCTCTCCGTCCTGCTTCAGGCGGTGCACCAGCGTGCGCTCGTCGAGCACCTCGGTGGCGTTGCGCTCGCCCTCGCCGAAGGGCCACAGCCCGTCCATGGTGATGGGTGCGCCGTGGGCGCCGACGATCTCCATGCGGATGTGCAGCGCGCCCTCGCGCTCCTCCAGCGTCATCAGCAGCGACTGCGGCACCTCTCCGTACTGGTACGTGGAGCGCTCGGGGTCGAGCTGCCAGTGGCCGAAGAAGCGGTGTGCGGGCTGCATGACGGGAGTCCTCGCGGCGGAAGTGTCGAGGCGTGGATTGCCGCAACTCGGCGCCGCACTCAAGCGCGGGATTGCGCCCACGGGAGGACGGGTTCCTTTGCTCGTCCACCCTGCCCCGCTGCGACCCGGGTACGCTGCGCCCCGCGCCTTCACGCTCCCGCCGAGGACTCCTCCGTGAACCGACTCGCCCTGCCCTTCACCGCGCTCGCCCTGATGCTCTGCGTGGCGCTGCCCTCCGCCCGCGCCCAGACGCAGCAGCCGCCTCCCGAGCCGCCGCCCATCAAGGAGCCGCAGGAGAACGACACCGCGCGCAAGAAGGAGGAGGCGCACGAGAAGGCCGCGCAGCAGAACGCGGCGGACGGCGGTACCGCGAAGGGCCTCGACGTGCAGCTGCCCGAGGGCGCGGGGAAGAAGGAGGCCGCCTGGGACGTGAACAACCCCGGCGGCCCCGGCCACGACGTGCCGCTCGACGTGCGCGAGGGCACCTGGCTCAGCGTGGACGTGAGCCCCAAGGGCGACGAGCTCGTCTTCGACCTGCTCGGCGACATCTACGTGCTGCCCATCGGCGGCGGCGAGGCGCGCGCGCTCACCAGCGGTGTCGCCTGGGACATGCAGCCGCGCTACAGCCCCGATGGGCAGAGCATCGCGTTCACCTCGGACCGCGGCGGCGGGGACAACCTGTGGATCATGCGGCGCGACGGCTCCTCGCCCTTCGCCGTCACCAACGAGAAGCTGCGCCTGCTCAACAGCCCCGCGTGGAGCCCGGACGGGCAGTACCTGCTCGGGCGCAAGCACTTCACCGCACGCCGCAGCCTCGGCGCGGGTGAGATCTGGATGTACCACCGCTCCGGCGGCGAGGGCGTGCAGCTCACCGAGCGCCCCAACGAGCAGAAGGACGTGGGCGAGCCCGCCTTCAGCCCGGACGGGCGCTACGTCTACTACAGCCAGGACATCACCCCGGGCCGGGTGTTCGAGTACAACAAGGACCCCAACACCGAGATCTACGTCATCCAGCGCCTCGACCGGGACACCGGCGAGACGACGCAGTTCGTGGGTGGCCCCGGCGGCGCGATCCGCCCCACCCCGTCGCCGGACGGCAAGAGCCTCGCCTTCATCCGGCGCGTGCGCGGCAAGAGCGTGCTCTACCTCGCGGACGTGGCCAGCGGCGCCGAGCGCCCGCTCTACGACGGGCTCGAGCGCGACATGCAGGAGACCTGGGCCATCCACGGCGTGTACCCGCAGATCGCGTGGACCCCGGACAGCAAGAGCCTCGTGTTCTGGGCGCGCGGCCACCTGCACCGGCTCGACGTCGCGAGCAAGCAGGTGAAGGACATCCCCTTCCACGTGAAAGCAGTGCGCCACGTGACCGAGGCCCTGCGCTTCCCGCAGGCCGTGGCCCCCGAGCAGTTCCCGGTGCGCATGCTGCGCTGGGTGCAGGTGTCTCCCACCGGCGACCGCGTGGTGTACCAGGCGCTGGGGCACCTGTACGTGAAGCAGCTGCCCAACGGCACGCCGCACCGGCTCACGAAGCAGACGGACCACTTCGAGCTCTACCCCTCCTTCAGTCGCGACGGGCGCAACATCGTCTTCACCACCTGGGACGACGACAAGCTGGGCTCGGTGCGCGTCGTCTCCGCGAGCGGCGGCGCCGAGCGCACCGTGACGCCGCACCCGGGCCACTACCTCGAGCCCGCCTTCAGCCCGGACGGGCGCTCCATCGTCTACCGCAGCAGCGGGGACGGCTACCTGCGCAGCGGCCTGTGGTCGCGGGACCCCGGGCTCTACGTGATTCCCGCGCAGGGGGGCGCCCAGCCGCGCCTGCTCACGAAGGACGGCCAGGCGCCGCACTTCGGCAAGGGCAGCGAGCGCGTGTACTTCCTCACCGTGGAGGAGGGAGAGAAGGAGGACAAGCGCGCGCTCAAGAGCATCGCGCTGGACGGCAGCGAGGAGCGCACGCACCTGACCAGCGGCGAGGCCACCGAGGTACGCGTGAGCCCGGACGAGCGCTGGGTGGCCTTCCAGCAGAACTTCAACGCCTTCCTCATGCCCTTCGTGCGCGGCGCGCGCTCGGCCGTGGCGAGCGCGGACGGCAAGGCGCTGCCGGTCGCGCGCGTGACGCGGGACGCGGGCTCGTATCTGCACTGGAGCGGCGACAGCCAGCGGCTGCACTGGGCGCTGGGGCCCGAGCTCTACACGCGCGAGCTGAAGGACGCCTTCCGCTTCATGCAGGGCGCGCCCGAGAAGCTCCCGCCCGCGCCCGAGCACGGCCAGAACATCTCCTTCACGCAGCGCGCGGATGCGCCCGAGGGCACGCTCGCCTTCGTCGGCGGCCGCGTCATCACCATGAAGGGCGACCAGGTGCTGGAGGACGGCACCGTGGTGGTGCGGGGCAACCGCATCGTCGCGGTGGGGCCGCGCGGACAGGTGCAGGTGCCCGCGGGGGCGCGCGTCGTGGACGTGAAGGGCAAGACGCTGATGCCGGGCATCGTGGACGTGCACTGGCACGGGCCCATGGGCTCGGACGGCATCACGCCGGAGCAGGGCTGGCCCCTGTACGCGGCGCTCGCGTTCGGGGTGACCACGATCCACGACCCCTCCAACGACACGGGCGAGGTGTTCTCCGCCGCGGAGCTGCAGCGCGCAGGCAGCATCGTGGGGCCGCACATCTTCTCCACCGGCACCGTGCTCTACGGCGCGTCGGGCGCCTTCCGCGCGCCGGTGGAGACGCTGGAGGACGCGCGCAGCCACCTGCGCCGGATGAAGGCCGTGGGGGCCTTCAGCGTGAAGAGCTACAACCAGCCGCGGCGCGACCAGCGGCAGAAGATCCTCCAGGCCGCACGCGAGCTGCAGATGATGGTGGTGCCCGAGGGCGGCAGCCTCTTCGAGCACAACATGACCATGGTCGTGGACGGCCACACCGGCGTGGAGCACTCGCTGCCGGTGGAGCGCGTGTACGAGGACGCGCTGCAGCTGTGGAGCGGCACCAAGGTCGGCTACACGCCCACGCTCATCGTGGCCTACGGCGGCAACTGGGGGGAGAACTACTGGTACCAGACCACGCACGTCTGGGAGGACCAGAGGCTCCTCACCTTCGTGCCGCGCCGGGTGGTGGATGCGCGCAGCCGCCGCCCCACGCAGGTGCCGGACGAGGAGCTCAACCACTTCAACGAGGCCCGAGTCGCGCGCGCCTTCAACGACCGCGGCGTGAGCGTGCAGCTCGGCGCCCACGGTCAACGGGAAGGCATGGGCGCGCACTGGGAGCTCCAGATGTTTGGCCAGGGCGGGATGAAGCCGCTGCAGGCGCTGCGCGCCGCCACGCTCGAGGGCGCGCAGTACCTGGGCCTCGACCGCGACGTGGGCTCGCTCGAGGTGGGGAAGCTCGCGGACCTGCTCGTGCTGGACCAGAACCCGCTCGAGGCGCTGAAGAACACGCAGAGCATCCGCTACACGCTCGCCAACGGGCGCCTCTACGACGCGCACACGATGAACGAACTCGCCCCTCGCCAGCGCGCCCGCGGCCCCTTCTGGTTCGAGACGCAGGACGGCAACGAGGGCTGGAGCGCCCCGGCGCGCGTGAGCGACGGACACGGGGCGTGCCATGACTAGCGTGCGGCTGCGCGAGGCGGGCGCCGCGGATGCGCCCGCGCTCGCGCGGCTCCTGCGCGAGGCCTTCGAGGAGTTCCGGGGGAGGCTGGACCCGCCCTCCAGCGCGCACGGCAAGACGGCCGAGGCCGTGCTGCGCGAGCTGGCGGGCGGCGGGGCGCTGATTGCCGACGTTCAGGGAGCGCCCGTGGGCTGCGTGTTCTTCCACCCGAAGGAGGACCACGTGTACCTGGACCGGCTCGCGGTGCTGCCGGCGTTCCGCGGCGCGGGCGTTGGTGCTGCACTGATGGATGCGGTGGAGGCGGGCGCCGAGGGACTGGGCGCGGTGCGGCTCAGCGTGCGGCTCGCGCTGACGGAGCAGCAGCGGTACTACGCGCGGCGCGGCTACGTGTTCCACGCGCACGGCACGCACGCGGGCTACGACGAGCCCACCTTCCTCGTGCTGCAGAAGCCGCTGCGGGCGGGATGAGCGCTCCGGAGCTGGAGGACTTCCTCGCCCGCTGGGAGCGCTGGTATCCCGGCGTCCCGCCCGTGCCCCACGTGCTGCGGCGCGCGGCGGAGCAGACCTGGCTGCGCGCGTACACGCTGTTCAACGTGCGCCACTGGGCCGACCTGGAGGAGGTGCGCTCGCGCTACCACGCCCTCGCGGACCACGTGCTGGGGCCGGGCGCCGCGTGCGCGCTCGTCACCCTGCGCACCACGGATGCGCTCACGCTCGCGCCTGCGTCACTCGAAGCGCTGGACGAGGTGCTCGGCGAGAGCGGCAATCCGCTCGCGGGCTACGGGCTGCGGCGGCTCACCCGGCTCACGGGCTCGCCCGCGCTGGAGGAGTCCTTCGAGGACGCGCAGGTGTGGCTCTATGGCGCGCGCGTGCTCTGGGTCGCCGGTGCGTGGGATGCGCTCTTGCGCGCGTGCGCCACCGGGGACGTGGGCAGCGTGATGTGGGTGGAGCTGCACAGCGGCCGCGCGTTCTCGCCCTTCCAGGGCGGCGCGGACCTGTTCCTTCCGCGGGCCCACGAGCGCGCGACGGCGCGGCTGCGCTTCGCGCCGTGGCTCGCGCCGCTCCCGGAGAGGTAGCGGCGGCGCGCCCCTCCCTCACCCCTTCCCTCTCCCAGAGGGAGAGGGGACCTTCACGCGGCTTCGCTCGTTACTCGCCGTCGGCGTTGGCCGAGGGGGCGACGGAGGGGGCGGCCTTCGACTGCTGCTGACCCAGCATCGAGCCCACCAGGTCGTTCACGTTCACCGTGGACACGTTCGTCGCCGGCACCAGCAGGATGCGCTTGCCCGCGAACTGCTTCGCGAGCTGCATCTTCACGTACGCGTCGCCGCCGAGGCGATTGAGCGCCTCCGCCTCCTTGCGCGTCGCATCCGACTCCGCGCGAGCGCGCGCGAGCAGCGCCTTCGCCGCGTTGCTCTGCGTCTGGAAGTAGCCGTCCGCCTCGTTGCGGATGGAGCCTGCGCGCCCGCGCGCCTCCTCCAGCCGCCGGTTCCACTCGGCGCGCTTCGCCTCCAGCTCGCTCGCCTTCTGCACCACGATGTTCTTCTGCTGCTCGAGCAGCGTCTGCACGTCCGCTTCCGCCTGCTTCTGGGCGTTGATCGCCTCCTGGTACTCCGGGTCGAAGCGGTGCTGCTGCACCTGCAGGCTGTCCACCACCAGGCCGTAACCCTCCAGCTCCTTGGCGAGCAGGTCGCGCGCCTTCTGCGCCACCTGGTTCTTCATCGCCACCTGGTAGTACTCCTCGCTGGTGATGGTGTTGAAGGCGTCCCGGATGGCGCTGCGGGCCATGGGGCGCACCACGCGCTCCTTGATCTCCTCCGCCGAGCGCCCCACCCGCGTCACCACCTCTCCGGCCTTCTGCGGGTTCACGCGCCACATCACGTTCACGTCGATGTGGACGTTGTTGCCGTCCTTCGTCTTGAAGGTGATGTCGTCCGGCACGGGGCGGTCGCCCTCGTCCGTGTTCGCGTTCATCAGGAGGTTCTGCTGGCTCAAGGGCAGCACGTCCCAGCTGTTGAGCAGCGGCATCACCAGGTACGTGCCGCCCGCGGGGTAGATCTGCTGCTCGCCGCGCTTCTCCATCAGTCCGAGCATGTTCGTGCGCACGCCCACCTCGGTGCTGCTGGTGGACTCACAGCCGCACAGGGCCAGCGCGAGCACGCAGCTCACGAGTACGCGCTTCACTTGGCACCTCCCGTCACGGCGGCGGGCTGCACGGACATGGGCGCCCCGGGCGAGAGCCCCACCAGCTGCCAGCTCTGGCGCACGAAGGTGATGTACTGCTCGGGCGTCATCACGCCCTGGCTCACGGCGTCGAACATCTTCGCGGTCTCCAGCGCCACCACGTAGCGGCCACCCGCGGCGTTCAGCGCATCCACCTTGAGCCGCTTGGCCTCCGCCTGCGCGAGGCCGAACTCGCGGTCCGCCTTCGCGCGCGTCTCGGCCGCGTTCAGCTCCGCCTCGCTCAGCACCTTGGAGATCTCCGCGGACACCTGGCTCTCCGCGATGGTGATGTCCGCGCTGCCCTTGGAGGAGAGCTGCTGCAGCTTCGCGCGCTCCTCGTTGACCAGGCCCTCCTTGCGGTTCTTCACCGTGAGCTGCACGGCCACCTTCTTGTCGTGCAGGCTCTTCTCGTAGTTGGGCGCGTAGCTGTAGCCGCCCAAGAGCAGGCGCTCCACGTGGAAGCCGCGCGCGGCGAAGCGCTCGCGCAGCAGCTGCTCCGCCTCGCCCAGCGTGCGGATGCGGTCCTCCTCGTGGAAGAAGCTCTCCGCGTTGAGCTTGCCCAGCGTGCTGAGCACGCCGTTGCGGAAGGTGTTCACGACGAAGCTGTCCACGTAGCCCTGCCCCAGCCCGAACTCGCGCGCCACCTGCACCGGGTTCTGGATGCTGTAGAGCAGCGTCACGTCCGCGCTCACCGCGTAGCCGTCCGAGGTCTGCACCGTGAGCGCATCCACCGTGCGGTGGGTGTCGTCGCCGAGCAGCTCGGTGCGGCGCAGGAAGTAGTCGTCCACCTTGCGCAGCCGGTCGCTGCCGCCCGCCTTGGCGCGGCTCTCGAGGCGGTCGTTGCTCGCCTCGAGGATGTGCACGGTGCGCGGGAAGCGGTGCAGCGCCATGCCGGGGCCCACGAAGTAGAGGCCCGGGCCGTACACCCGGTCCTCGATGTTCGCGCTCGAGGCGTAGCGGCGCTGCATCACTCCCAGCTCGCTGGGCTGCACGCGCGCGGTGCAGGAGCCGTAGAGCACGGCGAGCCCCACCAGCGTGCCGAGCGAGACGACGAGCAGGCGCCGTGCACCCTGCCTCAGCTGGGCGAGTGCGAGGCGACGACCGGGAACCTGGACCATGGCGCTTAGGTGCTCCTGTTCGGGTGACGCGGGGACATCGACGGAAGAGGCAGCTCTTCGGGCGCTGCGCTCAGCTCGGGCGCCGTGAGCAGGTGCCCGAGCGCGAGCCGGCTGGCCTCGCGGTCGGCGGCATGCACCAGCGCGTTCACCTCGCGCTCGTAGGTGCGCGTGGCTGCCCAGCGGCGCAGCTCCGGGTAGAGCAGCCCGCCCACCACGAAGAGCGCCACCCACTCCTTGCTCCAGAGCGGGATGAAGGGCGCCCAGACGACGAAGAGGCCCGCGAGCATCCCGGCGAGCGCGAGCCCCACCCGCTCGAGCGCGTGGAAGCGCTCCGGGGCGCGGTAGAAGTCGTTGCGCTCGCGCGCCGTGTAGCGCGCCGCGAGCCGCACGTAGGCGGGCAGCACCACGCCGCGCACCAGCCCCTCGGCCTCGTCCACGAAGCGCTGCGCGGCCGCGGGCGCCAGCGCCTCGCCGCTCTGGCGCGCCGCCTCGCGCAGCGCCGGCAGCTCCGCCTCCAGGTGCTGGAGGTAGAAGCGGCGCACGCCCTCCTCGTCCAGCAGGGCGGGCAGCGCGGAGCGCCGGTTCTCGAAGCCCTGGAGGAGGCGGTCCACCCACTGGCCCACGGCGGTGTGGGGGCCAGCGGCGTCAGAGGTCGGGGAGCGGGTGGGCACGGGTGTTCACCCATGAATAGCCCGTCCGGGGGGTGGGTGCCCAGCCCACCTCCGGAAAGTCGAGCCGCGGCGGGCGCTTGCGCGAGCTGAGCGCGCCCTCGCGGCGGCGCTTGCCACGCGCGACAGCGCGGAGCGGGAAGGGCACACTGGCGCCGCCATGCGCCCGCTCCTGCTGCTCCCGCTGCTGCCGCTGCTCGCCGCCTTCGGGGCGCGGCCGGCCTCGGAGGACGCGGAGCAGTCGCCGGTGCTGGTGTTCGCCGCGGCGAGCACTGCGGACGCACTGCAGGAGCTGGGGCGCGCCTTCGAGCACGAGACGGGGCGCACGGTGCGCTTCGCCTTCGGCGCCTCGAGCGACCTCGCGCGCCAGGTGGCCGCGGGCGCGCCGGCGGACGCCTTCCTCTCGGCGGACGAGGCGCAGCTGGAGCGCGCGGCGTCCAGTGGCCGGCTGGTGACGCGCACGCGCGTGCCGCTGCTGAGCAACCGGCTGGTGGTGGTGGTGCCCTCGGGCGCGCAGGAGGCACCGCGCGATGCGGCGGGGCTGCTGAAGCTGCCGCGGCTCGCGCTCGCGGATCCGCAGGCCGTGCCCGCGGGCGTGTACGCGCGCAACTGGCTGCAGGGGCGCGGGCTGTGGGCGCAGCTCGCGGCGCGCGTGGTGCCCACGGTGGACGTGCGCGCGGCGCTCGCGGCGGTGGAGACCGGGCGGGTGGCGGCCGCCGTGGTGTACGCCACGGACGCGGCGCACTCGAAGCGCGTGCGGGTGGCCTTCGAGGTGCCCACCTCCGAGTCTCCGCGCATCGTCTACCCCGCGGCCGCGCTCACGGGAGGCCACGCGCCGGCGGGCGGCGAGGCCTTCGTGCGCTTCCTGCAGAGCCCCGCGGCGCGCGCCGTCTTCCTGCGCCACGGCTTCGGGAGCGCGGCCCACCCTTGAGTGACGCGCTGAGCGACACGCTGCGGCTCGTCGGCTTCTCGCTGGGCGTGGCGCTGCTCGCGACGCTGCTGCTGCTGCCCCTCGCCGTGGGCGCAGGCTACGCGCTCGCGCGCTGGCGGGGCCGCGGGCGCGCGCTGGTGGAGACCGTGCTCTCCCTGCCGCTCGTGCTGCCGCCCACGGCGGTGGGCCTGCTCTTGCTGGAGCTGTTCGCGCGCCAGAGCCCGCTGGGGCGCCTGCTCGATGCGGCCGGCGTGGAGCTGCTCTTCACCCCGCGCGCGGTGGTGCTCGCGAGCAGCGTGATGGCGCTGCCCCTCTTCGTGCGCTCGGCGCGCAGCGGCTTCGAGGAGGTGGACCCGCGGCTCGTCGCGGTGGCGCGCACGCTGGGACTCTCGCCCCTGCAGGCCTTCTGGCGGGTGAGCCTGCCGCTCGCGTGGCGCGGGGTGCTCACCGGGGCGCTGCTGGCCTTCAGCCGCGCGCTGGGCGAGTTCGGCGCCACGGTGCTGGTGGCGGGCAACATCCCGGGCCTCACCCAGACGCTCTCGCTCGCCATCTTCCAGCACGCGCAGCTGGGCGAGGACGCCGAGGCGCTGCGCCTCACGGCGGTGGCCACGCTGCTCGCCTTCGCGGCGGTGTACGCGACGGAGCTGCTGGTGCGCCGGCGCGAGCGGCAGGTGCGCGCGTGAGCGCCCCGCTGCTGGAGCTGGACGTGCGGCTGCCGCTCGCTGCCTTCGCGCTCGAGGTGCAGGCGCGCTTCGGCTCGCGCAGCCTCGCGGTGCTGGGGCGCTCGGGCTCGGGCAAGACGAGCCTGCTGGAGGTGCTCGCGGGGCTGCGGCACGGGGCGAGAGGGCGCGTGGCGGTGGAGGGCCGCGCGCTGCTGGACAGCGCGCAGGGCCTGGAGGTCGCGCCCGAGAAGCGGCGCATGGGCTACGTGCCGCAGGACGCGCTGCTCTTTCCCCACCTGGGCGTGGAGGGCAACGTGCGCTTCGGCGTGCGCAAGGGGCAGCGCGGCGGACGCGTGGACGAGGCGCTGGAGCTGCTCGGGCTGGTGCCGCTGCTGGGGCGCAGCGTGCAGGGGCTGAGCGGCGGGGAGCGGCAGCGGGTGGCACTCGCGCGCGCGCTGGCGACGGACCCGGCGCTGCTGTTGCTGGATGAGCCGCTCGCAGCGCTCGACGTGGAGCTGAAGGAGCGCGTGCTGCCCTTCCTGCTGCGCGTGCGCGACGAGGCGCGCGTGCCGCTGGTGTACGTGACGCACCAGCTGGGCGAGGCGCGCGCGCTCGCCGAGGAGGCGCTGGTGCTCGAGCGCGGGCGGGTGCAGGCGGCGGGCAGCGCGAGCGAGGTGCTGGGAGCGCCCGCGCGTGCGGTGCTCGGCGCCGAGGGCGAGGAGAACGTGCTGGAGGGCGTGCTCGAGCGTCCCGAGGAGGGCGGCCTGCGCCTGCGGGTGACGGAGGCGCTGCGCCTCTGGGTGCCGGACGCGCCCGAGCTGCAGGCTGGCGCGCGCGCCGTCTATGCGCTGCTCGCCGAGGACCTGCTGCTCTCGGTGCATCCGCTCGAGGGCGTCTCCGCGCGCAACGTCTTCGCGGGCGCCATCACCGCGCTGGAGCCCGTGGGCGTGGACGGCGCGGTGGCCACCGTGCGCTGCGCAGGCGTGGGGCTCGCGGTGCGCCTCACGCGCGCGGCGATTGCGGAGTTGCGACTGCAGGTGGGCAGCCCCGTCTACCTCGCCGCGAAGAGCTCCGCCTGCCGCCGCTTGCGCTGAACGAAGAGAAGAAGAGGAGAACGCGGGCGAAGCCGTCCCCTCTCCCTCTGGATGTCCCTCGTCAGCCCGTGCGCCGCCGCAGGAACAGCGAGTCCCCCTCGCGCGCCACGTCGTACGCGAAGAGCCCTCGCTGCGCAGGCCCGCGCAGCAGCTGCCCCTCCTCGCTGAAGCGGCTGCCGTGGCACGGGCACTCGAGGCGGTGCGCGTCCGGCTTGTACTCCACCGTGCACGCGCCGTGGGTGCACACGCTCCACACCGCGCCGTAGCAGCCCTCGCTGCTGTGGAAGACGACGGCATTGAGGAAGGCCTCGGGCTTCTCCACCGCCGCGCTGCCGCCCACCTGCTGCAGCGCGGGGTAGTCCGAGAGCTTCAGCTCCACCCAGCCCGAGCGCCCGTCGCGGGGCCCGGGGACGCAGGCGGCGAGCGGCTCGGAGGGTGCGTCGTCTCCGCTTCCGCACGCGAGCACGAGCGCGCAGCCGCCGCCCACCAGGGTGCAAAGGGCGGCGCGGCGGGTGAGCGTCTCACATCCCTCACCCCGACCCTCTCCCAGCGGGAGAGGGGACGGCTTCGACACCTCGCTCACGGTGCAGGCCCCGTGAGTGGCGCGCCGTTCACCACCGCCACGGCGTCGAGGTCGAAGCCGCCAGAGGGAGCGAGGTAGCTGTTCACGCCGCTGTCCGTGATGCGCACGAAGCGCACGCGCGCGGGCGGGCTGGGGAAGTCGTCCAGGTCGAACGCATCGCCGCCGGCCGCGTCCGGGTCGGTGGCGCTCACCCCGTTGGTGCTGGAGGCGAACACCGGCTTCACCCCGGCGCAGCCCGGGTAGCCCCCGGCCTCGTCGCTCACCGCACAGCTGCGCTCGCTCCAGGTGACACCGTCCTCGCTCACCGCGACGCGGCCCGGCTCGGCAAAGGTGCCGCCACCTGCGCGCGCGAAGGCGTTCTCGAAGACGATGAAGTCGACGCCGGGGCCGTTCACCGCCACGGTGTCCGTGAACTCGAGCACGATGCTGCCGCCGTTGCCCAGCGAGAGCACGTGCAGCGAGCCATTCGCCGTGCCCGTGCCCTCGGGTGAGCCCAGCACCACGCTGGGGCACAGGTCCTGTCCGAAGCCCGCACCGGCGCCCGGCGTGAAGCTCACGATGCGGTCCGCGAAGGGGTCCGCCGCGTGCGTCACGGACGCCGGCCCGAGACAGGGGTTGAGGTTCTCCTCGGGCGGCGGCGTGCCCGCGTCGTCCTGGGGCTCCCCGCCGCCGTCACTGCCGCCACAGCCCGCTGCGAGCGCGAGGGCCAGCGTGAGTGGCAGCAGCAGCGTCTTTGCGAAGGAGGTGCTCACTGCGCAACCGGGACGGCCGTGACGGCGCCCACGCCCTCGGGCAGCGCGGCGGAGCTCTCCACGACGAAGCCGGTCTGCAGCTCGAGCGTGCCGAGCACCGGGTCGCGCTGGGCCGTGGCGCAGTCGGTGGCGGCGCTGCGGGTGGGGTTCTTCGCGTCCTTCTTGATCGCGATGCGCACCAGGTGCGCGTCCTTGCCCTGCGGATCCGAGATGCGCACGAGCAGGTCGTCACCCATGCTGCCCTCGAGCGACACGCGGCTGCACTGGTCCGCGAAGCGCAGCACCAGCGCAGTCAGGCCCGACGTCTTGACGAGATCCCCCTCCACCTTCAGCGGCACGCGCACGACGCCGTCATAGTGGCGCTTGAAGGTCTGGGGGTCCTGCGATCCCTGAAGCGCCGCGATTCCGTCGCGGAAGCCCGCGATGTCGAAGACGCCGCTGAGCCCAAGGGGACCGCTGAAGCTCGTCACCGCCGCCTTGTCCGGACCGTAGAGGCTGGGAGCCACGAGAGGCAGCACGTTCTCGTAGTTCGCACTCGCGTCCGCGTAGCCGAACACCGCCGCGCCGTTGGTGGCGATGGCGAGCGGGCCGCTCGCCGAGTCCTGGCTGCCCACCATCACGAGCTGCGGCGTCTGATCGCGCAGCGCATACACCGCGGAGCCCGAGCTGAACGAGGCGCCCTGCAGGCCGCTCACGTAGAAGGTGCCGTCGTTGCCCACCGCGGTGAAGTTGCCGGGGATGGAGACGTACTGGGTGCTGCTGCCCTCGAGCGTGTGCACCGCCACCTTCCCGGTGACGTCCGGCTTGGTGTAGCCGCTCAGCAGCCGCTTGCCATCATTCGCGAGGTAGCCGCCGGTGAAGATCTGGAACTTGTCCGGGTCCAGCTGCCGGTCCTCGGGCGCGAACACGTCGAACAGCGGCGTGGTTCCCGCGCTGAGGTCGGGCCAGGTGCCCAGGCTGTACACGCTGCGGCCGTCGTCCTTCAGGCCGTACACGGTGAACTGCTGCTTCGCCGCGTCGTCACCGCAGCCACTCGCGAGCGCCAGCAGCGCCGCGCCCAGGAGCATCGTCTTCGTCGCCTTCATGGTCCCCATCCCTTTGCCGGCCCCCGAGGGCCGGATGTGCAGACGCGAGGGGGAGCGTGGGGGGAGGCGCGGGGGAGAGGGGCTGTTGGAGGCAGACCTGACCTGTGCGCCGTCCGCCACCTCCCCTCGGAGGTCTCGGTATGTCCGGGAGGCGTGCGCGAGGCGCACGCCCACCGGGCCGTCGGCAGGTTTTCGGACTCACAGGCGCGGGAGACGCACGGGGCGCTCCCACCTACTGGCCGTCGCTTCCCAGTCCAGCTGCGGACCAGTGCTTCAGATGACGGCGTTCGTTCCTGCTCACCGCTGCGGGGCAGTGCCGGACTCTCACCGGCTTCCCTTGGAGCCCACCGCCACACTGCGCGAGGAGCACCGACGAGCGAGCGGGGGAATATGGCTTCGGCGGGCGCGTGTCAAACGCGCGGGCGCGCTAACGAACGAGGTACAGCGCCTCCTGGCGCGGCACGAAGAAGCGCCAGCCCTCGGGGGTGAGGTGGGCGGGGTCCTCCTCCATCATGTGCACCACCTGCCCGCCCCACTCCGGCACGGCGGTGCGCGTGGCGAGCTCGATGGCGATGTAGGAGCCGAGCCGCAGCGGCTTCGGGGGGCTCTTGCGGCTCGCGGAGCGGAAGTCGATGGCCGCGCCGAGCCCGTGGCCCTGCGCGCCGATGGGGTGGCTGTACACCTGCGCGTCGATGCCCCTGGCCTTCATCTCCGCCATGGTGGCGTCGTACACGTCCGCGCTCGAGCGCCCCGGGCGGCTCGCGCGCAGCATCAGCGCGTCCTGCAGGGCGTTGGTGTTGGCGAGCGCGCGCTTCATCCCCTCCGGCGCGTCCGTCTCGCCCTCCTTCAGCACGTAGGCCATCTTCTGCCAGTCGGTGTTGAGGCCGAGGTACGTGATGCCGAAGTCCACGTGCACGAGGTCCCCGCGCTGGATGACCACGCTCTCCTCGGCGGGCTCGAGGAAGCCGCGCGCCATGTTCCCGGTCTCGCCCTGGCGCTGCACGCGCACGTCCGGCTGGAACCAGGTGGTGACGCCGTGGGCGCTGAGGCCGTCGTAGAGGCGGCGGCGCAGCTGCCCCACCGTGGTCTTGCCCGGCTGGATGCCCGTGGACGAGAGCGCCTCCTTCACCAGCGCCTCGGTGAGCTGCACCATGCGCGTGTAGTGCGGCAGCTCCTCGGGGAGGCGCGTGTCCAGGTACTCCTCGATGAGCGGCTCGGCCGGCACAAAGCGCTTCTCCGCCTCAGGGCCCAGCGCCTTCACCAGCCACTCGTAGCTCGAGCGGGTGAGGCTGCGCGCGACCCCGCGCGTGCTGTCGATGGACAGCGCGATGTGCGCCGGGTGGAACTCGCGGTCGAGCGCCGCGAGCGTCTCGGGCTTGCTCGGCTCGAGCCGGAAGAAGCGCTCGAGGCCGCCTTCCGCGTAGTCCACCAGCGCCACCTTCTGCAGCCCGCGCTCGCCGCCGTCCACGAACACGAACACGTCCCGGTTGCCCGCGTAGGGGCGCGGCGGGGCGACGTACTGCGTGAGCGGGTCGTCGTGGAACTCCTCGTTGAGGACGATCCACATCCCCACCCCGTGCCGGCGCATCTGCGCGAGCAGCCCCGCGTGCCGCTGCTGCAGCCAGCCCTCGCGCAGCGCGAGCTGCTCGCTGAAGGGGGCGGTCCAGCTGCCGGCGGCCGTCCCTTCGGCGACGGGCGGGGGCCGCGTGGAGGACTTCCCCCCCGCGCAGCCGAGCAGGAGGACGGAGAGGAGCAGGGCGCGGTTCATGCGGGGCGGACCTCGAGGGGCAGCGGGGGCGCGGCCCACCTTAGCGGGGCAGCGGGCGGCCGGCACGCCCACTCGGCGGGGAGCCGCCCATGCGGGACGCGCCCGCCTGCCTCCTCCAGTCGGATGGCGCCGTCCCCATCTTGGGAGGGAGAAGCTGGCGCCAGAGAGTGGAGGGTCGCGGAGGGTTCGCCATGTTCCCGGTCCCCGAGAACGAGCAGGAGCGCCTGCAGGTGCTGCGCAGCTTCGCGCGGCTGGACTACAGCCCGGAGAAGGAGTTCGACGACGCGGCGGCGCTCGCGGCCGAGCTGTGCGAGGTGCCCATCGCCATCGTGTCGCTCGTGGAGGCGGACCGCGAGTGGTTCAAGGGCGTGGTGGGCGTGGAGCTGCGCAGCGTGGAGCGCGAGGACTCCTTCTGCGCGCAGGTGCTCGCGCGCGGCCGCGAGTTCATCGTCCCGGACGCCCAGCGCGACCCCGTCTACAAGCACAACCGCTACGTCAGGCACGTCCCCTTCGTGCGCTTCTACGCGGGCTTCCCCCTGCGCAGCCGCGAGGGCGCGGTGGTGGGCACCCTGTGCGTGCTGGACCGCGAGCCGCGCGTGCTGGACGCGGGCCAGCTGGAGGCGCTGCGCGCGCTGGCGCGCCAGGTGTCCGGACAGCTGGAGCTGCGCCGCGGCGCCGCGGCGCTCGCGAAGCGCGAGCTGGGCCACGTGGACGTCGAGCAACTGCAGGAGGAGCTGCTGCGGCTGCTGGTCGCGCAGTGCAGCGACGGCCTGGTGGTGACGGACGCGCGCGGCGTGCTGAAGCTCTTCAACACCGAGGCCGAGCGCCAGCACGGCGTCTCGCGCGACGCGCTCTTCAACTCGCGCTGGCCGCTGGTGCTGGGCTTCACCCAGCCCAACGGCGAGCCGCTGCCCCAGCAGGACGCGCCGCTCGCCCGCGCGCTCGCCGGCGAGCAGGTGCGCGACAGCGAGTGGGCGGTGCGCCGCCCGGACGGCAGTGCGCGGCTGCTCGAGGGCCACGCGAGCCCGCTGCACCACGTGGACGGGCGGCTCGCGGGCGCCGTGCTCATCACCCGCGACATCACCGAGCAGCGGCGCACCGAGCGCGCGCTGCACGAGGCGGTGCGCACCCGCGACGAGTTCCTCTCCATCGCGAGCCACGAGCTGCGCACCCCGCTCTCCACGCTCGCGCTGCAGGCGAGCGGCCTCTTGCGCGCGCTGCGCCCCGAGCCTGGCGGCGAGGACGGGGAGCTCTCCCGCGCGCGCCTGCTCAAGAAGGCCGAGAGCCTGCACCGTCAGGTGGGCCGGCTCGAGGCGCTGGTGAGCGGGCTGCTGGACGTCTCTCGGCTGAGCAGCGGCAAGCTGGAGCTGCAGACGGAAGAAGTCGACCTGCGCGAGCTCGCGGGTGAGCTGGTCGAGCGGATGGGGGAGGCGTCGGGCGGGCGGCTGCGGCTGAGCGCGCCGGTGTCCGTGGTGGGGCACTGGGACCGGCTGCGGCTCGAGCAGGTGCTCACGAACCTGGTGACCAATGCGCTGCGCTACGGGCGCGACCGGCCGGTGGAGGTGCGCGTGGAGGGCACCCCGGCGGTGGCGCGGCTGCAGGTGCGCGACGAGGGCATCGGCATCCCCGAAGAGGCGCTGGAGCGCATCTTCGGGCGCTTCGAGCGCGCGGCCTCGGGGCGCAACTACGGAGGCCTCGGCCTCGGGCTGTGGCTCACCCGCCAGCTGGTGGAGGCGATGCAGGGCAGCATCCACGTGCAGAGCCGCCCGGACGTGGGCTCCACCTTCACCGTGGAGCTGCCCCGGCACTGAGCGACCCATGACCGAGCCCGCGCACAACGCCCCGCAGGTGCTCGTGGTGGACGACGACGCGGACCTGCGCCAGGCCGTGTGCGAGCTGCTGGAGGACGAGGGCTACCGGGTGCAGACGGCGCAGCACGGCGCCGCGGCGCTCGCCCTGCTGCGCGCGTCCTCTACCCTGCCCCAGCTCATCCTGCTGGACCTGATGATGCCGGTGATGGACGGCTGGCAGTTCCGCGAGGCGCAAGCCGCAGACCCCCGCCTCGCGCGCATCCCCGTGGTGGTGCTCACCGCGAGCCGCAACCTGCACGACAGCCCCCCGCTGCAGGTGGACGCGCTCGCGTACAAGCCCGTGCAGCTGGAGCAGCTGCTGCACCTGGTGCAGGCGCACGCGGGCCAGGCGCCGCCCGGCCCCGCGCAGGAGTCGTGGGACGCGCACGCGCCCTGACTACGCAGGCTCGAGGCGCGGCCGCAGCCACGCGCACGCGAGCGTGAGCCCCACGAGCGCGCCGGTGAGCGCGGGCCAGAACAGGTGCCACACCAGCACGCGGTAGCCGTGCACGTGCTGCACGTGCGGCAGGCGCAGCCCCAGCATCCACACCCCGCCGAGCACGGTGGCGAGCAGCACCGGGAGGAAGCGGCCCCAGGGCGCGCCGGGCGCGGGCGGCAGGCGCGGGTAGGCGCGCACCATCGCGGCGAGCACCACGAGCGAGCCGAGCAGGCTGGTGAGGTACTGCAGCAGGTGCGCGAGCGTGTAGTTGCGCCCGGCCACCCTCACGATGTGAAAGCGGTAGAGGGCGCGCGCCGGCCACTGCAGGTCGTGGGTGAAGCCGTCCCACAGCAGGTGCGTGAGGGCGCCGAGCAGCAGCGCGAGCAGCACGAGCGCCCAGCCGCGCAGGCCCCGCGGCAGCCCGTCTCCGGCGAGGAAGCGCGCGGGCTGCACGCCGCCCACCTCGGGAAGCGTGCGCCGCAGCACGGGCAGCACCAGCAGCTCGAGCCACAGCAGGGTGGCGAGCCCCACCGGGAGGCAGAAGAGGAAGAGCCCGTGCAGCGAGTGCGAGACCTCGGAGCCCATGCGCAGCACGTAGTGCAGGTCCGGCACGCACGCGCCCACCACCAGCGCCGTGGGCGGCAGCCAGCGGCGGTAGCGCAGGAGCGGGAGCACCGCCGCGGGGTGGGCTGGGAGGGTGATGGGCACGGCGGGCGCGCACCCTAGCGCGGCCCCGTGTGCGCTGTCTGGCCCTAGCCGTTCGCCGCGAGCGCGCGCGGCCCCGGAACGGACGGGCTGCCGAGGGGCAGCAGCGCCTGCTCCTGCTCGAGGCCCCTCTTCAGGAACTCCACCGCCCCCTGCACCACCTGCGGCGCGTAGAGGAGGCGGTTGTGGCCGAGCCCCTCGGTGGAGAGGAGGCGGGCGCCGGGCCAGGCGGCGGCGACCTGCGCGCCGGCCGCGAAGGGCACCTCGCGGTCCTGCCGATCGTGCACCACCTGCGCCGCGACGTGGCCGAGGGCTCCGGCGAGGTCCGGCACGCTGTAGTGCGCGAGCGGCTCGCCGCGCTGCGCCTCGAAGCGCGCCACCATGCGCTCGAGCACGACGTGCGGCAGGTGCAGGAAGTCCGCGAACTCGCGCAGCACGACGCGCGGGTCCGCGGGCGGCGCGAGCAGCACCGCGCGCGTGGCGGGCAGCCCCGAGCGCAGCGCCGCCGCCACGGCCGCCGCCCCCATGGAGTGGGCGATGACGGCCACCGGGCCGCCCGTGGCCCTGCCCACCGCGAGCGCCGCGTCCGCGAAGGCGGGCAGGTTCGTGCGCGTGCCCGTGGACTCGCCGTGCGCCGGCGCGTCGAAGGCGACGCAGCTGAAGCCCGCCTCCACCAGCGGCCCCACGAAGGCGGTGAGCTGCCCCGCGCTGCCGCTCCAGCCGTGCAGGAGCAGCACCCGCGGCCCCTCGCCCCAGCTCCACACCCGCAGCCGCTCGCCCACGAGCTCCAGCGTGCGCGGCCGCCCCTGCTGCAGCACCGCCTGGGCGCGCGCCCCCGCCACGTGGCGGCGCGGGGTGAAGAAGAGCCGCTCGGCCCAGCGCGCCGCGAGCGCCGGCGAGAGCCGCCCCAGCGTGCGCGCGGTGAGGCGCAGCGTGGCGAGGGTCATTTCCGTCCGAACGTTCGTGCTTTTCTTGGCCATGGTCGGGGCTCCGGGTGGGGAAGGCGGGGGAAGTCAGGCCTGGGCGGCGGGGGGGCGGTGCTGGGCGAGCAGCGCCTCGAAGGCGCGGTGGGCGCGCTCGATGGCCCGGGGGTCGCGCAGCAGGCGCGCCGCGTGGTGGTAGCCGAGCGCGATGGCGTACAGGTCGTGCGCCACCTGCTCCGGGTCGGTGTCGGCGCGGAAGTGGCCCTCGCTCACGCAGGTGCGGGCGATGGTGGCCAGGGTGTCCAGCCAGTCGCGCTGCAGCTGCACGAGGCGCTCGCGCGCGGGGCCCTCGCGGTCGTCCAGCTCCACGGCGGCCGCGACGAAGAGGCAGCCGCCCTCGAGCGCGGCGGCGCGGCCCCAGTCGAGCCAGCCCTCGAAGGCGGCGCGCAGCCGGGGCTCACCGCGGGGCCTGGCGAGCGCGGGGCGCACCACGTGGCGGCTGAACAGCTCGCCCGCCATCTCGATGACCTGCACCTGCAGCTCGGCCTTGGAGGAGAAGTGGGCGAAGAGCCCGCTCTTGGAGAGCCCCAGGTCCTCGGCCAGCCCGCCGATGGACAGCCCCTCGAGGCCCACGCGGCTCGCCAGCTGCGCCGCGCGCTCGAGGATGGCCTGGTGGGTGAGCTCTCCCTTGCGCATGGGAGGAAATTAGGACGGTCGTTCTTTTTTCGCAACCCCCCCGAGCTGGGCGAGCTCCGGGGCGGGGCCCGCGGCGGCCGGCTGCGCCTCCTCTTCGGGCACGTTGCGCAGGAAGTTGGCCACCTGGGCGAAGCGCTCGTCGAGGAAGCGGCGCAGGCCGCCCTTCACCTCGAAGGCGTCCAGGGCGCGCCCCATGCTGCGCAGCCAGGCGTCGCGCATGGCGCTGTCCACCGGCGTCTGGAAGTGGCGCATGCGCAGGCGCGGGTGGCCGTGGCGCTCGGTGTAGTGCTGGGGGCCGCCGAGCCAGCCCACGAGGAAGAGGCCGAAGCGCTCGCGCGACTCGCGCGAGACGCGGCCCGCCTCGTCCAGGCGGTGCAGCCGGGCGAGCGCCGGCTCGTGCGCGTCCATCTCGTCGTAGAAGCGCTCGGCGAGCGCGCGCACCCCGGGCTCGCCGCCCAGGCGGGTGAAGGGAGAGTCCTCGAGGCTCGGCAGCCAGTCGTCGTTCGTCGTCGTCATGGGAAAGGGGTGCGGGAAGTAACGGAGCGGGGGGTGTCTCGTCCACTCAGGCCCAGCGCTGCGGGCGGGTGCGCAGGCGCTCGAGTCCCAGGCGGCTGCACAGGGCCTCGAAGGGCGCGCGCGGGACGCCCTTCCAGGCGAGGGAGTCCAGCCCCGGGGTGCCGGGCAGGGGCGCGTCCGTCACCAGGGTGGCGAGGCGGCGGTAGAGCAGCGCGTCCTCGCGGCGCTCGCGCAGGGTGGCGGCGAGCTTGTCCGCGCCGCGCGGGCGCACGCTCCACTGCGCGGCGTCCGCGGGAATCGCCTCCAGGTGGACGTAGGCCGCGAGCAGCGTCGCGGCGCCCTTCTCGCCGAAGCCGGGCAGCCCGGGGATGCCGTCCGCCGCGTCCCCCACCAGCGCGAGCAGGTCCGGCACGCTCTCGGGCGCGACGCCGCGAAGGGCGCGCACGGCCGCCTCGTCCAGCACGCGCTCGCGCATGCGGTCCACCTGCACCACGCGCTCGCCCACCACGCACTGGGAGAGGTCCTTGTCGGGGGTGAGGAGGCGCACCTGGGAGACCTCGGAGGCGAAGCGCGCGGCCGCGGTCGCCAGCGCATCGTCCGCCTCGTAGTCCCCCATGCGCCACACGCGCAGGCCCAGCGCCGCCACCGCCTCCTCGGCGAGGTCGAACTGCGCGAGCAGCTCCGGGGGCACGCCCTCCTCGGTCTTGTAGCCGTCGAAGAGCGCGTTGCGGAAGGAGCGGATGGGGTTGTCGAAGGCGGCGGCCGCGTGGCTCACCGCCTCTGCGGGGTCGTGCAGCAGCGCGAGCAGCGAGCCCATCAGCCCGGCGACGCCCTTCACGTCCTGGCCCTCGGGGCTCGTGTGCCCGGGACGCGGGCTGAAGTGCGCGCGGAACAGCTCGTAGGTGCCGTCGATGAGGTGCAGGCGGGGAGGAGGGCTCACGGCCGCGCAGCGTACACGCCCCGCCCCACCCTGCCCCAAAGTCCAAGGGCTCTCCGGCCTTGGGGGGACGTCACGGTCCAGTCACCTCCGCGCGCGCAGGGTGCGCCGCCATGAGTCACTGCCCTCCCTCCTCCCTGCGCCCGCGTCCCGCCGCCGACGCGCTCTCCCTGTTCGGCGCGGACGTGCCCCGGGCCCAGGCCTTCGGCGTTGCGCTGCCCACGGCCTCCGTGCGCGGCGTGCTGGTGGTGGGCGCGCGCCGCCCCGAGCTCGTCGCGCTCGCGCGCACGCTGCGCAGCGCCGGCTTCGCGCCCTCGCTCGCGTACACGGGAGACCAGGCGCTGCGGCGCATCGTGGAGGAGCCCGTGCCCTCGCTGCTGCTCGTGCACTGGGCCGCACCCGGCGAGGGCACCGCGCACTGGCTGCAGGTGCTGCAGCACGCGGGCGCGCTCGGGTGGTTCTCGCTCGTGGTGCTCGGCGGCGGCGAGCTGCCCCCGCACCTGCACGCCCAGGCGCGGCTCGCGAGCGACTGCAGCGCCGACCAACTGCTCGAGGTGCTCGAGACGCTGAGCGACTGAGGGACATCCCCTACCGCGATTCCTCCCTGGCGGAAGCGCAGCCCTGCACTCGAGGACAGGGGCTTGCACCTACCCGCACCGCACCGGATAGCCTGTGGCCTCAGCAGGGCCGCGGCCGGCGCGCTCCGATGCGCGGGCCCTCCTGCGGGGGGACGTACCCGATGAGGCAGATGCAGTCGGAGGGCACGCTGCAGGCGAGCGGGCTGCTCGCGCGCAGCTATCGCAAGGCGCTCGGCGAGCGGGGCCTGCTCGTGCCGCTGTGCGCGCGGCTCTCTCCGGCGAGCGCGCGCGCCATCAGCGAGCCCCCCGGCCCCGTGAGCTGGACCTCCGCCGCGTGGGTGCTGGAGACGACGCAGGCGCTGCAGCTGCTCGCGGGCCGCGAGGCCTGCCGCGAGCTGGGGCTCGCGATGTCGCACGACATGGTGGGCGGCGTGCTCGCCCCCATGGCCAAGACGGCGCTCGCCCTCTTCGGCAGCACGCCGGCGAACCTCTACCCGCGGCTGGGCACCTACACCGCGCTGCTGATGCGCGGGGTGGACTTCACCTGGACTCCCACCGACCCGCGCGGCGGCACCCTCGCGTTTCGCACCGAGGTGCCGATGAACGACGGCTTCGCGGCCGTGTGGGAGGGCGCCTTCCTCTTCCTGCCCGAGGCCTGCGGCGTGAAGGGCGCGCACGTGCGCGCGGCGCGCTTCGATGCCGGCGGGCGCAGCGCCCAGGTGACCATCAGCTGGTAGGGGCGCTGGCCGCCTCGCGCAGGCTCTCCTCCACCACGCCCAGCAGCTCCTCGAGCGCCGCGTCCGGCAGGTTGAGCGCGGGAGCGATGTACACGGTGTTCCCCATGGGGCGCAGGTACACGCCGCGCCGGCGCGCCGCTGCGTACACGCGCCAGCCGCTCTGCGCGAGGTAGCCGCCCTCGCCCAGGTCCACCGCGCCCACCATGCCGAGCGCGCGCGGGCGCACCAGGCCCGGAATCTCCTCGGCCATGCGGTGGAAGGCCTGGTGGATGCGCGGCGCCTTGCGGGCGACCTGTCCCAGCACGTCCTCGTCCCGGTACACCGCGAGCACTTCGCGCGCGATCGCCGCGCCGAGAGGATTTCCGCAGTACGAGTGGCCGTAGTAGAGCGCGCGCTGAGCGCCGCCGAGGAAGCCCGCGAAGAGCCGCTCCGAGGCCAGCGTCACGCCGAAGGGCAGCAGCCCTCCGCTCAGCGCCTTCGCGAGGCAGAGCAGGTCGGGCACCACGCCCGCGAGGTCGCACGCGAAGAGCGCGCCGGTGCGCCCGAAGCCGGTGAACACCTCGTCCGCGATGAGCAGCGTGTCCGTGGCGAGCGTGGCCTCGCGCACCGCGCGCACGAACTCGGGCGAGTACAGCTGCATCCCGGCCGCGCCCTGCAGCAGGGGCTCGAGGATGACGGCGGCGATCTCGTCCGGGTGCGCGCTGAGCGCCTGCTGCACCTCGGCGAAGGCGCGCTCCCAGCCGCCCTCCTCCGCGGGGCTCGGCACCTGCACCACGTCGAAGAGCAGCGGGCCGAACACGTCGCGGAACAGCGCCACACCGCCGACGCTCGTGGCCCCCACCGTCTCGCCGTGGAAGGCGCCCGAGAGCGTGATGAAGCGCGTGCGCCTGGGGCGCCCGTTCTGCGCCCAGTACTGCGCGGCCATCTTGATGGCCACCTCCACCGCGGTGCTCCCGTTGTCGGAGTAGAAGACGCGCCCCAGCTTGCGCTCCGCCGGCAGCTGCGGGTCCTTCGCGCCGGGGGCGAGCGCCGCGAGCTCGGCGGCGAGCCGGGCCGCGGGCGCGTGGGTGACGCCCGCGAGCGACACGTGCGCGAGGCTCGCGGCCTGCTCGGTGAGCGCGCGCACCAGGCGCGGGTGGCGGTGGCCCAGCGTGCACACCCACCAGCTGCCGTTCGCATCCAGGTAGCGCGTGCCGTCCACGTCCCAGAAGTAGGCGCCCTCCGCGCGCTCGGCGACGAGCGGATCCGTGTGCGCGATGTACGCGTCCATCGCGGTGTAGGGGTGCCAGACGTGGCGCTTGTCCAGGGTGACGAGGTCGGAGCGGTTCACGGCCGCAGGGTTTGCCCCCAACCGGCCCCGGGTTCAAGCGGCGACATCTCGCCGTTACATTTCCTCCAGGTGCTTCCCCTTCGTCTCGCGGACGAAGCGCAGCACGAAGAGCAGCGAGAGCAGGGCCGCGCCCGTGTACAGCCCGTAGGCGAGGCCCAGCCCTGCCTCTTTCAGCGCGGGGAAGGTGGCGGAGACGAGGAAGTTGGCCACCCACTGCACGCTCGCGGCGAGCGAGAGCGCGAGCGCGCGGAGGCGGTTGGGGAACATCTCGCCCAGCAGCACCCAGACCACCGGCCCCCACGAGAAGCCGAAGCAGAAGACGTAGAGGTTCGCCGCGACGAGCGCGAGCGTGCCCTGCCCGCCTGCGAGCGCGGGGTTGCCCGCGGCGTCCACCGGCGCGCTGCCGAAGGTCCACGCGAGCGTCCCCAACGCGAGCACCATCCCGGCGCTGCCCAGCAGGAGCAGCGGCCGGCGCCCGAAGCGGTCCACGCACGCGATGGCGATGAGCGTGGTGACGATGTTGGTGACGCCCGTGAGCGCGGTGATGGCGAGCGCGTCCTGCTCGCTGAAGCCCACCGCCTGCCACAGCACGCTCGAGTAGTAGAAGATGACGTTGATGCCCACGAGCTGCTGGAAGGCGCTGAGCACCACGCCCACCCAGACCACCGGCAGCAGGCCCAGCGCGGGGCCGCGCAGGTCGGAGAGGCGCGGAGCGTGCTCCAGCTGCAGGGTGAGGCGGATCTGCTCCACGCGGGACTCGGCCGCCGCGCCCTCGATGAGCCGCAGCGTGAGCAGCGCCTCCACGCCGCGCCCCCTGGCCACGAGGTAGCGCGGGCTCTCCGGGATGAGCCAGGCGCCCAGGCCGTAGAGCAGCGCCGGCGGGACCTCGGAGAGGAACATCCAGCGCCAGGCGGGCAGCCCCAGCCACAGCGTCCCCTGCGCGCTGCCCGCCGCGCGCGCGAGGCCATAGTCGGCGAGCAGCGCGAGGAAGATGCCGACCACGATGGCCAGCTGCTGCAGGCTGCCGAGCCGGCCGCGCAGGTGCGCGGGCGCGACCTCGGCGATGTACGCGGGCGCCACCACGCTCGCGACGCCCACCGCGACGCCGCCCACGAGCCGCCAGAGGCTGAAGTCCCACAGCGAGAAGGCGAGCGCCGAGCCCACGCCGCTCAGCGTGAAGAGCACCGCGGCCACGCGCATCGCGCCCAGGCGGCCCGAGCGGTCCGCGAGCCTCCCTGCGAAGGCCGCGCCCACCGCCGAGCCCAGGAGCGCCGAGCTCACCGCGAGCCCGGTGCCGGTGCTGCCCGCGGCGAAGCTGCTCGCGAGCGCGGCGACCGCGCCGTTGATGACGGCGGTGTCGTAGCCGAAGAGGAAGCCGCCCACGGCGGCCGCCGCCGCGATGAGCACGATGCGCCCGGTGGCCCCCGCGGGAGGCCCCACCTCGAGCACGCGCGCCATCGCGTTCCCTCCTGACTACGTCCCGCTCACGTCACTCGTCCTTCTTGTTCCCGTACAGCTTGCGCTCGGGAGGAATCGAGTCGTCCTCGAGCTTCTTGCGGGTCTCGTCGCCGCCCGTGTACGTGTCCGGCAGGCCGCGCTCGTTGCCGGCGCCGTTGTAGGGGCTGCCCACCTCGGTGCGCTGTCCGCCGCGCTGGTCGTCCATGCTGTTGAGGAACTCGGCGCGGCCCTCGGCGGGCACCTCGTCGCCCGCGGCCTCGGGATCCTTCTGCTTCGCCGGGTCCACCGGGATGCCCATCGGCTTCTTGAGCCACTCCTTGCGGTCCATGTCTTTTGCGCTCCGGGTCTGGGAGGGCCGGCGCTGGTGCCGGCCGCACACGTCACAGGCTCACGGTGTGCATCCCGGGCCCGGCCCGCCCACGCGCCGCCCCGTGCGCCCGGGTGCAGGGCGGACGGCCAGGCGGACGGAGCGGGTGCGCGGCCGCGGGGGCTTCGTTAGACAGGGGGCCTATGACGAAGCAGGGCCTCCCCTCCCTCGCCGCCGCCGCCCCCGAGACGCCCCGCCTGCGCCTGCTCGCGGGAATCCGCGAGGTCCCCGCCGCGACGTGGGACGCACTCGTCGGCGCGGACGCCCCGCCCTTCCTGCGCCACGCGTGGCTGCTCGCGCTCGAGGAGAGCGGCAGCGCGAGCAGTGAGACGGGCTGGGAGCCCATGCACCACACGCTGTGGCGCGGCGAGCAGCTGGTGGCCGCGGCGCCCGCGTACCGGAAGTTCCACAGCATGGGCGAGTACATCTACGACTTCGGCTGGGCGGGGGCGGCCTCGCGGCTGGGCATCGAGTACTACCCGAAGCTCCTGGTGGGCGTGCCCCTGAGCCCCGCCACTGCGCCGAGGCTCCTGGTCGCCGCGGGCGAGGACGTGCCCGCGCTGCAGGACGCGCTCGCACAGGCGCTGCGCGCGAGCGCGGAGGAGGAGGGGCTCAGCGGCCTGCACGTCATCTTCCCGCCCGAGGCCGAGGCCGCGAGGCTGGAGGCGCACGGGCTCGCGCGGCGGCTCACGCTGCAGTACCACTGGCGCAACCCGGGCTACGCGACGTACGCGGACTACCTCTCACGCTTCGACAGCAAGCGGCGCGCGCAGCTCAAGCGCGAGCGCGCGGCGGCGGGCTTCCAGGGCATCACCATCCGCACGGTGAAGGGCGAGGAGCTGACGGCGGCGCACGCGCGGCTCGCGTACGACTTCTACGAGAGCACCAACGAGAAGCACTCCTGGGGGCAGATCCAGCTCAACCGCGACTTCTTCCTGCGCGTGTTCCGCACGATGCGCGACGCGGTGGAGCTGGTGGTGGCCGAGCGCGAGGGGCGCGTCATCGCAGGCGCCTTCAACGTGGCGAGCCGCACGCGGCTGTACGGGCGGTACTGGGGCGCGCTCGAGGAGCACCCCTTCCTGCACTTCAACGTGTGCCTCTACCACTCGGTGGACGAGTGCATCCAACAGGGGCGCGAGGCCTTCGAGCCGGGCGCAGGCGGCGAGCACAAGATCTCCCGCGGCTTCCTGCCCACGGGCATCCACAGCGCGCACCTGATTCACGACCGCAGGCTGGACAACGCGGTGCGCGCGTCGCTCATCCACGAGCGCGAGCACCTGCAGCGCGCCGTGGACGAGGCGGAGGAGATCGCCGGCATGAAGCCGTGGCCTCTCGCTCCCGCAGGCAACGCGAAGAAGTGAGCGAAGATGTCCCCTCTCCCTCTGGGAGAGGGACGGGGTGAGGGAAGAGGGCTTCTCCCGAGCACCCGCGCACCACCTGCTGTACCTTCTCGCGAGCCCACGATGCCGGGCCGAAGAGGAGGTGCCGCATGCTGGGAAAGGGGATGCCTGTTTCCCTGACGCCCACGGACTGGGGGGACTGGTGCTTCGTCTTCCTCTTTCTCGGCGTCTTCGCTGTGGCGCTCGCTGCCATCGGGCACGCCTCCACGAGCGACGGGGTCTTCCTCTTCTGGCCATGTTGGCTGGGCTTTGCCACCAGCCTCGTCGTGCACTCGGGTCGCCGCGCCCTGCTCCTCCTGCGCAACGAGGCCTCGACGGTGGACGGCGGTGACGAACTCCTGGTCGGCAGCATGCTGGCCTGCTTGGTCCTCAGCTTCGCGACGCTGGTCCTCTTCTGCCGGTGAGGGGCTCGCTGCGGCACTGCCTGGGGCTCTTCGCGGCGCTTGCGCTCAGTGGCTGCGCGAGCCGTGGCGAGACGCTCGCGCACCTTCGCGCGGACCGGCAGTGGCTGCAGGACGCGCCCGCGAGTGAGGAGTCCATCGAGCGTGGTGGCTACTCCGTGCGCTCGCTCGTCGGGACTTCTCGCGAAGAGTTGCGCGCACAGCTCGGGACTCCAGAGCGCGTGTTCTACGAAGAGGAGCGTCAGGTCGAGGAGTACGTCTTCACGCGCCTGGCTCCGGGCTCGTTCGGGCTCGGGCGTGTCCTACGCCTCGAGTTCGATGCAGCGGGTCGCTGCAGCCGTGCGCGGTGGACGATCTACGAGTGACGCAGAGAGAAGCGGCAATCCCTCACCCCGACCCTCTCCCAAAGGGGACAGGTCTCAGTTGTAGTTCTTCACCTTCGGCCACAGCTCCGCGAGTGGGGGGTGCAGGCCGCGGCAGAGGTGAATCGTGAGGGCCTGCTCGTAGGGCATCGCGTTCTCCACGCGCGGCACGCGCCCCACCAGCGTCACCTCGCGGCACAACGTGCGCAGCTGCTCCACGTCGCCCTCGCCCACCACGAGCACTACCTCGCCGGTGACCCCGCGCCGTCCCCACAGGAAGTACGTGTTGTGGCCGCTGAGCACCGGCGGCAGGCCGCGGTTGCGCCCGAGCCACTCGAGCGCGCCGGCCTCGCCGTAGTTCTGCACGAAGATGCCTGCGCGGGAGCGCTCCTCCGGCGAGAGCTTGCCCACCGCGCCCGCCACCGCGTCCACCAGCTCCGGCCAGCCGAACTGGTCCGCGAAGTGCTGTGGCAGCGCATTGAACTGGTGGTTCTCGTCGCGCGGGGGCTGCACGCCGAGCGCCGCCTGGTAGCGCACGAAGGTGTCCACCGGCAGCACCGGAATTCCCAGCGGCGCGACCGCGAGCCCGGTGAGCCCCACCAGCGCCACCACCGCCCCGCGCGCGAGCCGCGGCAGGCGCGCCTCCGCCCACACCCCTCCGGCCGCGAGCAGCAGCGGGAACGCCGGCGCGAGGTAGTAGGTCTTCGCCTTGAGCACCACCATCACGAGCAGCACGGCGACGAAGCCCACCCCCAGCGCGCGGTAGGGCCGCAGCGGCCGCCACGCGAGCAGCGCCGCGAGCCCCGCAAGCCACAGCGGCGCTGCGAGCGGCCCGATGAGCAGCAGCTGCTGCCCGAGGAAGTTGCCCACGCTGAAGGGCGCGTTCTTTCCCGCCTGCCCCGCCCGCAGCAGCTCGAGCATGGGAAAGCCACGCGACGCCTGCCAGTAGAGGTTCGGCAGCACGCAGAGCAGCGCGAGCCCCAGCGCGAGGAGGAAGACGCGCGTGGCGAGCACCCGGCGCGAGGGCGTGGCGAGCAGCCCCGCCACCAGCGCCACCGTCCAGAAGGCCATCGAGTACTTGTTCAGCAGCCCCACGCCCACCACCAGCCCCAGCGCGGCCCAGGTGCCGGTGCGCGGCGTCTCCGCCTGCAGCAGCCGCACGAGCAAGAGCGCCGCGCCCGTCCACAGCAGCGGCTCGAAGCTGTTCATCGTGAGCAGGTGTCCGCCCACCACGAGCACCGGCGCCACGGCCACCGCCACGCCCGCGAGCAGCGCCGCGGGCCTCGCGCCGCCGAGCGCCCGCGCGAGCCGCGCGGTGAGCAGCACCAGGCCCGTGTGCGCGAGGGCCGCGGGTAGGCGGAACAGCCCCACGCTGTCGCCCGCGAGCGCGCTCGAGAGCCGCGAGACGAGCGCGATGAGCGGCGGCTGATCCACGTAGCCCCACGCGAGCCGCTGCCCGCAGGCGATGAAGTACAGCTCGTCGCGGAAGAAGCCATAGCGGCCGTTGGTCGCCAGGTGCAGCGCGAGCGCGGCGAGCGCCACGCCCCACACGGCGGGACCGAGACCAGGCGCCTCGGGAGCGGCGGGAGCAGCTTCGGAGCGGGAGGTCATGGGGCGCACGCTCGGGGCTACGGGGGGAGCGGCGAGCCTATTGCAGCGCCTGGCTGCCTGCAGGGCGCCCATGCATGAATCCGCGCTTCCCCTCGCGGCCCGCTGGAGTAGTTTGGGCCCCGTGAAAGCGCCCGAGGAGCACGACGCGTTCTGGCAGTGGTACGAGGATGTCTGGGCCGACCGCGACGAGGTCGAGTACCCCAAGTTGTTCGGAGAGATCAGCGAGGGGGTCTTCACCCTCGACCAGACGGACGCCCTGCAGGCCTGGCTGGAGTCTGACCTCGCGCAGGTGGGCGAGCTGGACCCGAACTGGGGCGGCTACGGCGTGCGCGTGGCCCCGCCCACGCCCGAGCACCCGTCCTGGAGCTACGTGACGAGCGGCCTGTCCAACCCCTTCACGCTCGCGCCGGGCATGGAGTTCGCGGACGACGCTCCGAGCGGCATCGGCTACGAGATGGTCATCCACACGCCCGAGGAGGCGCAGTGGCCGGTGCTGCGGCTGCTGGACATGATGGCCTACAACCTCGTGTGCCTGCGCGCCTTCGCGCTCGGCCACCGCTACCCGGTGGAGGGCACGCTGGACGGCGCGGCGGAGACGAAGCTGAACGGCGTGGTCTTCGTGCGCGACCCCTCGCGCCCCGCGCACTTCGACCTGCCCAGCGGCCGCGTGCAGCTGCTCACCCTGGTGGGCGCGACGAAGAACGAGATGGCCTTCGCGCGCTCCAACGGCGTGGACAAGCTGATGGCCAAGCTGCACGAGGCGGGCAGCGGCGTGGTCACCGACTGCACGCGCGCGGAAGTGAAGCTGTAGCTACTTCGCTTCGCGGCGCACGCGCTCGAGGAACGCGAGCGTGCGCGCCGTGGGGCCGTCCTGGGCGCTCTTGCCCAGGTCCACGCTGAGCTGCACGTGGTCCTTGCCGGGCGCGGGGTACAGCTCCGCGTGGCCGCCCGCGTGCTCGAGCGCGCGCGTGAGCAGGCGCGCCTGCTGGCCCGCGCGGGGGCCCTCGCCGGTGTAGAAGACCAGGAAGGGCGGCACGGCGCGCTTCTGGCGCAGGTGCGTGACGGGGGAGGCATCCTCCCACGCGGGGCCCGGCTCGCCGAAGGCGACGTGGAACACCTGGCGCAGCCGCGGACTGAGCGCCGCGTGGCGGGGCACGTCGTAGCCCGCGCCATCCAGCAGCACCACGCCGCGCACCGCGCTCAGGGGCACGCCTTCCGCCGCGAGGTAGCGTGGGTCTGCCACGAGCAGCGCGACGAGGTGCGCGCCCGCGGAGAAGCCGCAGAGCACGAAGCGCTGGGGGTCCAGCCCGCGCGCGCTCGCGTTGCGATAGAGCCAGCCCACGGCGCGCGCGAGGTCCTGCACCTGCTCGGGGTGACGCACCGCGGGCGCGAGCCGGTAGTTCGCACTCGCCCACGCCCAGCCGCGCTGGAGGAAGAAGTCCGGGTGTGGCGTGTGGAACACCTTGTCGCCCTGCGTCCAGGCGCCGCCATGCACGAAGAGGAAGAGGGGCGCGGGCTGCGGGCCCTCGGGCAACTGCAGGTCGAGCCGCTGCGCGGGCGCACTGCCATAGGCCACGTCGCGCTGGCTGCGGGGCGCAGGAGCAGCGAGCAGGAGCGCGGCGGCGAGCACGGAGAGCGCGGACATGGGCCGATGCTGCCCGAGTGCGCGCGCATCAGCGAGTGCTCCCTCGCGTGGATGGCGGCGGCGCTGCCGATGCGTGCCTCTGCGTTCGAGCGAGCCACACGGCGCAGGTAGAGCGTCGAGACGGGACGGGTGATGGAGCGCCTGCGCCCTTCGCGAGGGGGCGCTGCCTGCCCGCACCGCTCAGGGGTGACACGCGCGCCGCTTGGCGCACGGGTGATGGCGTCCCTCGCGCGCTCTTGCCGCCACCGGCTCTGCGTCGGCTCGGGGCGGCCCCACCCGCACGCCGCCCCGGCTGCCCCTGGAATGAAGCTTGGCTCGCCCTCTCCACCCTTCACTTACCGTGCGGGCCCCCTCCGGAGCCGACGGCTGCGGCGCGCAAAAACGTAAAATAGGATTTTACGTTTTTGCATCGCGCGCCCCTGTGCGCCCGGGAGGGGCGTCTCCTTTCGAGACGGCAGTCCCGCACGCCGTGGACGGCTTCACCCAGCCGGAGAAGCCCCGTCCCCTCCCAAGCTTCTCCTTCTCGAGTCCGTGCACCTCGCGCCACTCCCGCAAGTCCCTCCTGCTCGTCGCTGCAGTCGAGCGCTAGGCTGCGGCGTACCATGCGCCACGCCTCCGCCCTCGCCCTCCTCCTGCTGCTCTGTGCCTGCTCCCGTTCCTCGGACAACGCGGCCCCGGATGCAGGCCGCGCGGACGCGCAGTGCCCGGGCGGCTTCGTGCAGGGCTGCCTGCAGGCGGCCTACAAGGCCGAGCGCACGGGCGACACGAAGGGCGCCGCGGCCATGTACCGCCGCGCCTGCGACGACGGCGAGGCGAGCGCCTGCAACCGGCTGGGCGCGATGACCTGGGGCGGCCTGGGCGTGGCGGCGGACCCCGCGGGCGCGTACGCGCTCTACGCGCGCGCCTGCGAGCTCGGGGACGGCGCGGGCTGCTTCAGCGCCGCCATCTGCCACCGCACCGGCACCTGCGCGACGAAGGACGAGGCGCAAATGAAGCGCCTGATGCAACGCGGTTGCGAGTTGAAGGACGCGCGCGCCTGCGCCGAGGCGAAGCGCTAGGCGTCCAGCACCTCGCGCACGCGGCGCAGCAGCACCTGCAGGTCGAAGGGCTTCTCGAGCAGCCCCACGCCCTCCACCAGCACGCCGCGGGTGGCCACCGCCTCCTCGCTGTAGCCGGACATGAAGAGCACGCGCGCCGGCACCCCGCGCGCGCGCAGCTCGCGCACCAGCTCCGCGCCGCCCATCTCCGGCATCACCACGTCCGTGAGCACCAGGTGCACGGGCCCGTCATGCGCGGCGAGGACTTGAAGGGCGTCCGCGCCGTGCTTCGCCTCGAGCACGCGGTAGCCCTGGCGCTCGAGGATGCGGCAGGCCGCGCCCCGCACCGGCGCCTCGTCCTCCACCACCAGCACCGTCTCGTGGCCGCCGGGCGCGGGGTGCGCGCCGTCCGCCTCGTCCTCCGTGCCCTGCGGGGCCGCGGGGGCGCGCGGCAGCAGCACCCGGAAGGTGGAGCCCGCGCCCGGGCTGCTCTCCACCTCGAGCGCGCCGCCCGACTGCTGCACGATGCCGTACACCGTGGAGAGCCCGAGCCCGGTGCCCTTGCCGGCCGCCTTGGTGGTGAAGAAGGGCTCGAAGAGGCGCGCGCGGGTGGCCGCGTCCATCCCGATTCCGGTGTCGCGCACGCTCAGCACCACGTAGGGCCCCGCGGGCAGCCCCGCGGCGTTGCCCTGCGCGAGCGCCACCTCCGAGGTCTCCACGCCGAGCAGCCCGCCGTGGGGCATGGCGTCGCGCGCGTTGACCACCAGGTTCATCAGCACCTGGTCCACCTGGCCGGGGTCCGCCCACACGCGCGAGGGCGTGCGCGCGAGCTCCGTGGCGAGCACGATGTCCTCGCTCAGGAGCCGGCGCAGCATGCCCTCCAGGCCGCGCACCTTCTCGTTGAGGTCCAGGAGCGCCGGCTGCAGCACCTGGCGCCGGCTGAAGGCGAGCAGCTGCCGGGTGAGGCGCACCGCGCGCTGCGCCGTGTCCGCCACCACCGCGAGGTCCTCGCGCGCCTGGCTGCCCGCGGCCACCTCCTCGCGCGCGAAGTCCGTGTGCGCGGTGATGATGGTGAGCAGGTTGTTGAAGTCGTGGGCCACGCCGCCCGCGAGCCGGCCCACCGCCTCCATCTTCTGCGCCTGGCGGAACTGCTCCTCCAGCGCGCGCTGCTGCGTCACGTCGCGCGCGTTCACCACGAAGCCGGCCATGGCTGGGTGGTGGGTCTGGTTCCACCAGTAGGTCTCCAGCGTGCGCCAGCTGCCGTCGCGGTGGCGTGCGCGGTACTCCACCGTCACGGCGTTGCCCGGGGCGCGTGAGCACTCCTCCAGGCGCGCGCGCACCGCGGACAGGTCCTCGGGGTGCACGAAGTCGAAGCCGCGGTGGCCCACCATCTGCTCGGAGGAGAAGCCGAGCACGCGGGTGACGGCGGGGCTCACGTACGCGAAGCGCCCCTGCGCATCGAGCACCGCCACCAGGTCGCGCGCGTTCTCGATGAGGGCGCGGAAGTACTCCTCGCTCTTGCGCAGGCGCTCCTCGGCGGCGCGGCGCTCGCTCAGGTCCATCATCGCGCCGATGCCGCGCACCGCCTGGCCCTGCGCATCGCGCAGGAAGTAGCCGCGGTCCAGCACCGCGGCGTAGCTGCCGTCCGCGCGGCGGAAGCGGTACTCGTCCACCCACGCGTGGCCCTCGCCCTGCAGCGCGCGGTCGAGGCTCGCGAGCACGCGCGCGAGGTCGTCCGGGTGCAGCTGCGCCTCCCACCACGCGAGCGAGGGCTGCACCTCGTGCGGCGAGTAGCCGAGCATCGTCTGCATCGCCTCGTTCCAGCGCAGCTCGCCGCTGGGGATGTCCCAGTCCCAGACCAGGTCCTTCGTGGCGCGCCCGAGCATGCGCAGCCGCTCCTCGGCGTCCAGCAGCGCCTGCTGGCGCTGGCGCCGCTCGCTCACGTCCATCAGGTGGGAGAGCACGTGCAGCGGCTCTCCCGCGGGGCCGAGCACGAGCGAGGCGCTGACCTCGGTCCACACCTCGCGTCCATCGCGGTGCAGGCTGCGCCGCTCGTACTTCACCGCGCGCTGCCGGCCGGAGACGAGCTCGGCGTGCGCCCACATCGCCTGGTAGCGGTCCTCCGGGTGCACGCGGGTGCGGAAGTGCTGGCCGCGCACCTCCTCCTCCGAGAGCCCGAACATCTCGCGGTACGCGGGGTTCACCCGCAGCAGCTCGCCCTCCAGCGAGCAGATGGACATGCCGACGGGCGAGGACTCGAAGGCCGCGACGAAGAGGGCCGGGAGCGAGGTCTCCGCCGGAGCGGCAGGCCCCGACGACTGCGCGGAAGGGGGCAGCGCTCCGGGGAGCAGGACGGGGGTGCGCGAGGACATGGGCGGGGAGCTGGCGCGCATCGTTGCGCGGCAGGGGCCCCGGGAGCAAAGCCCCGGGTGCGCAGCCTGCCCGCCTGTCCGGGTCCGCCGACACCCGGCGCCCCGCACCTACCCGCGCCGCGCGACCTCCCAGAACCCGTAGTGCAGGGTGAGGGCGGGGCCTTGGGGGCCGTCCGGGTGCAGCTCGAAGGCGGGCGCGTGCGCGTACGCGAGCGGCTGCAGCCGGGCCGCCTCCAGGGCTTCGGCGCAGGCGAGGAAGGGCCAGAGGTGCAGCGTCACCGGGGGCTCCACGGCGGGGAGGCGCAGGTGGGGGGCCTCGTGGCCGGGCAGCCCCGCGCGCCGCTCGAGCACGCTGAAGAGGGCGCGGCCGCCGGGGCGCAGCGCCGCACCCAGGTGCGCGAGCGCGCGCGGCAGGTCCGCGCAGAAGTCGAGGCAGCCGAGCGCGAGCGCCGCATCGAAGGGGCCGAGCTCCGCGGGCACGGGCTCGAGGAAGCTGTGCACCCGGTACACGCCGGAGGGGCGGCCCTCGCGGGCGAGCGCGAGCATCGGCTCGGCGAGGTCCAGCCCCACCACCTGCACCTGCGGCGGAAGCGCGCGGGTGAGCTGCCCGCTGCCACAGCCCAGGTCCAGCACGCGCGGCGCGGGACCCCCCTCCTGCAGGCGCTCCTCGAGGAAGCGCTCGGCGCGCGGCGCGTAGCGGTGCAGCGTGGGGTAGAGCGCGTCGTAGAGGGGGGCGAGGGCCGCGTAGAGCGCGCGCACCTGGGGCTCCTCGGCTCTCGCGTCCTCGGCCATCCCCTACCCTAACCCGCGCTCAGACGGCGGGCACGGGCTCGGCGCGGGCCCAGCCGGCGTGGCGCGCCACCACGCTGCGCAGCTGCTCGAGGCTGAAGGGCATCTCGAGCAGGTCCGCCGCACCCTCCGGCCACTGGCGCCGCGGCGAGAGCAGCACCACGGGCACGTGCTGCAGGAGCCCGCGCTCGGCGAGGCGGGCGAGCACCTCGCGCCCCTCGCGCAGCGGGTACTTCGTGCCCAGCAGCACCAGGGCGGGAAGCTCTGCGGGGTGCCCGGTCCGCAGCTGCGCGAGCAGTGCCTCCGCGCTCGCCGCCGCCTGCACCTGGTACCCGTCCTCCTCCAGCAGCTGCACGAGCGACTGCCTCAGCGGCGCATAGGGTTCCATCACCACGACTGTCCTTGCCGCCGCCACCGCGTGTCCCCCCCCTCCGGCCCCTGCCCCGACGGAGCAGAGGGCTTTCAAGCCACATGCCAGCCGCCGCGCCCGCGCACCTGTGCAGCGGAGCACAGGGCCGCAAGGGGGCCTTCGCAAGCGGGTGGGGCGGCCGGGTGGGAAGCGCTTTTCCCAGGGGCGGAAAAAGCGCGGGGAGCCTACTGGCGGTGGGTGACGTCGCCGCTGCCGTGGATGGAGGTGCGCTCCACCTTGCCCTCGCCGTACCAGGTCACGTCGCCCGAGCCGTGGATCTCGAAGGCAAGGGTGCCGCCGTCGGCCGTGATGGCGGCGTCGCCCGAGCCGTGGATGGCCACGCTCGCGTCGCGGGCGCTGAGGCCGCGCGCCTTGAGGTCGCCCGAGCCGTGGATGCCCGCCTCGAGCCGCTCGGCCTTGCCGCCCTCGAGGGTGACGTCCCCGCTGCCGTTGATGTGCACGGTGAGGCTCTTCGCCGAGCCGCGGTAGGTGAGGTCTCCGGAGCCCTCGACGCCGAGCTCCAGCGCATCGGCGGGGCTCGAGCGCTGCACCTTCACGTCCCCGGAGCCGTGGATGTTCACGGCCGCGAGCGCCGGCATCACCAGCTCGACCTTCGAGCCGCGGCTCTCGTCGATGCCGTTGCCCTCGGTGGAGATGACCAGCGTGTCGCCCTCCACCTTGGTGGTGAGCAGGGGCTGCAGGTTGCCGTCCACCGTGACGCGGGTGCTCGGGGTGGAGCCCTCGGTGATGACGACGTCCACGGAGGTGCGCAGGTCGACCTTCTGGAAGGCCGGCAGCTTGCGCTCCTCGGTCTTGAGCTGGCCGTTGCCCTTCGTCCCGCCGAGCCAGGAGAAGGGGCTCGCGAGGGCGGGCGCGGCGGTGAGCAGGGCGAGGGGCAGCAGGGCGGTGCGGAGGAGGGAGTGGCGCATGGTGACCCTCTCTACGCCAGGCGCGCCCGGCGATTTCATGTCCCGCAGTGCTGGCGCACCACGGTGAGCAGCTCGTGGGTCTGGAAGGGCTTCAGGAGGCAGGCCTGGGTGCCCTCCGGGGGGCTGGCCTGGGTGGCGGAGACCACCACCACGGGAATCTCGCGCAGGGCCTCGTGGCGCTGCAGCAGGCCGAGCAGCTGCTGGCCGCCCATCACCGGCATGCGCATGTCCAGGAGGATGAGGCCCGGGGCCCCCTTCTGGGAGAGCAGCTTCAGGGCCTCGTGGCCGTTGCCCGCGGTGAGCACCGGGTAGCCCTGCAGCTCGAGGAGCTCCTGCACGCTGGAGCGCACGTCCGGGTCGTCGTCGACGACGACCACCGACTTGCTGAACTCCGTCTTGTCCGCTTCCAGAGGCTGCATGGCGTCCCCCCCGCTTCCCGGCCACGTCGCACTGCACCTTAGGGGATCGGCCTGCATCCCACCAAACCGGGCCCGCGATCCGACACTGCGCTTGCCCCGCGGGACAGCCCCGCACGTCTCTCTAGGACCCGCCTGCCTGCTCGGCGGCCACATGGAGGGCGCGCTCGCGCTGGGGGTCCTTCCCCGCCGCCCACGGGAGCGCGGCCTCCACGGCCACGTCCACCGGCACGCCCCGCCCCTCCAGCCGCACCCCGTCCACCTGCCCGTCCTGTACCGCGAGGTAGAGCAGCGACCCGTCGGACAGCGCGAAGGCGCGGCCCGCCATGACCGCGCCGGCCGTGCGCTCGCCCACCAGGGTCGCAGCGTGGTGGCGCTGCAGCGAGAAGGCGACGAGCTCCTTGCCGCTGCGCGCGTTGCCGTTGACCAGCAGGACGACGGGCCGCTTCCAGCCCGGTGACCAGCTGTTGGCCCGCCCGTCGCGGCCGGAGAAGCGCAGCACGGGCAGGAGCGGGTTGAAGAGGTTCACGAAGTCCGGGTTGCAGCCGCCCCAGCCGTCGCGGAAGTCGAGCACCAGCGCGTCCGCGTCCTTGAACGCGCCCTGCAGCGTGGCCTCGAGGAGGTCCTGGTGCTCGGTGCCCGCACAGGAGAAGAGGGGCTGGTAGGCGATGCGCTTGCCCGCGACCTGCACCACCTCGCTGCCCTTCTCCTGCGCCTGCAACCATTCGGCCTTGGGGTCCACGGAGCGCGGGCGCACGGTGAGCTGCAGCGGGGGTGCGCCGCGCTCGCGCTCGACCGTGAGCTTCACGTCTTTGCCGGCCTTGCCCGCGAAGGAGCGCACCGGGTGGAAGGGGCGGCCGTCCGCCTCGAGCAGGCGGTCTCCGCGCAGCAGGCCCGCGGCCCGGGCGGGGCTCGCGGCGAAGACGTGGCGCACGATGAGGCCCTCGGGGAGCTCGACGACGTCGATGCCCACGCTCACCGCGCGCGGAGGGCTGCGCCAGGGGCCCTTGAGCGCGGCGCCGAAGATGGCGCGCAGCTGCGGGTGCTCCACGCTGTCGGACGGGTAGTACGCCGTGTGCGAGGTGTGCAACTCGGCGAGCGCGGCGCGGGTGAGGCGGGTGAAGTCGTCCGCGCCCTTCGCCTCGCGCGCGTAGCCGGCGTGGGCGCGCGCCCAGCTCTCTGCGGCCCCGGGGTCGTAGAAGTTCGCGCGCACCGTGGAGACCAGCTCGTCGCCGAGCGCGCCGTAGCGCGGGGCCGCGGCGCGGGCCGTGGAGGCGAGCAGCAGCAGGAGCAGGAGCAGCGGGCGCATTTAACGCGCAACCGGGCGGGGGCGAGCGCGCGGAGCGGGCGGCCGTTAGTGCAGCAGACACCGTGAGGCTGCACGACGACGCCACCCTCGAGTTGCACATCGCGCTGCTGGCGGAGGACCCGCTGGTGCGCGGGGCGCTCGCGCGGGCGCTCTCGGACGCGGGCGCGCCGCGGGTCACGCCCGGGAGCTCGGTGGGCGAGCTGGAGACGGCGCTGGCCGAGAGTGCGCCCGATGCGCTGCTCTGGGACGCGGGGCTGCACGCCGCGGGGCCGCTGGAAGCGCCGGAGGTGGGCGGCGCCCCGGTGCTCGCGCTGGTGCCGGACGAAGCGGTGGCCGAGCGGGCGCTGGAGGCGGGTGCGCGGGGCCTGCTCCCGCGGGATGCGAGCGCCGCGCAGCTGCTCGCGGGGCTCACGGCGCTCGCTCACGGGCTGCTCGTCTTCGAGCCCTCACTCGCGCCGCTGCGCAGCAGCACTCCTCACCGCACGGTTCCCGAGGCCCTCACCCCGCGCGAGCGCGAAGTACTGCAGTTGCTCGCAGAGGGCGCGAGCAACAAGGACATCGCGCAGCGGCTCGCCATCAGCGAGCACACGGCGAAGTTCCACGTGAACGCGGTGCTAGCGAAGCTCGGCGTGCAGCGACGCACCGAGGCGGTCGTGCGCGCGGCGCGGCTCGGGTGGGTGACGCTCTAGATCCGGGTAGGCAAAGTGGATCTCGATCGCAGATGCTTCACTGAAAGAGCCATGCACTACGTGACGATCGACGGCCTGATGTCGGGCACCGGCATCCGAGACAGCTTCGCGGGTGGGTACATCAGCCCCAGTGACCTGAAGCTGTCCGAGCTCCTGCAGAGAAGAATCTCCAATTGGCTCAGCCGGTACGAGCAGGCCCACTTCAGGCAGTACGACAGCGTTGACGAGCTTTCGGAGTTGGATGCAGAGGGACTCGCCATTGCTCGCGTCGTGAGGGACGAGCTACCTGGCTCCAAGGTTGAGTACTTCTCCAGTGGACGGATGGCCAAGCTCGACCTTTAGCTGCCGAGCCTGCCCCGACTCCCTCACCGGACACCGCGTCGGGCACGCTGTGTTACGCATCCCGAATGGTGCGTTCAGCGGTTGAGACCGCGGACGAGAACCCCCGACATTTCCGAACAGCAGCGCGGAGCACTCGTCCCGGGAGGGGTGGTCACTCATCTGGACGGAGCACTTCGTCCAGCACCGCGCGCCCCCGGAGCACCTCGCAGGGTGGCGCCCTCAAGCGCTCGGCACCTGCGCTCCGCGACCTTCCCTCCCCTGCCCTCCAGGAGCCAATCCTCCCCGAATGGGCAGGTCGCTCCCCTCCCCTTCCAGCGGATGTGGCGCGCGGGCGGCCTTCTTAGCCTTCGAGGCAAGAAAGGACGCACCCGCCATGACCTCGAAGACCCCCGATCTCACCTCTCTCTCGGAGTCCCTCGCCTCCGCCGTCTCCGCTGCATCACCTTCACTGCTGCGCATCGAGGGAGGTCGCCGCCACGGCGCCACCGGCATCGCGTGGAGCACGGACGGTCACGTGCTCACCGCGAGCCACGCCGTGGAAGCAGAGGAGGCGCTGCAGGTGACGCTCTCCGACGGCCGCACGCTGGAGGCGAAGCTGGTGGGGCGCGACCCCGCGCTCGACCTCGCGCTGCTCAAGGTCGACGCCCCCCTCACGCCGCTCGCGCACGCCCCTGACGCACAGGTGGGCCAGCTGGTGCTCGCGCTCGGCCGCCCCGGGCGCACGGTGCGCGCGACGCTGGGGATCGTGAGCGCGCAGGGCGAGGGCTGGCGCACGCACGCCGGAGGCAAAGTCGAGCGCTACCTGGAGACGGATGCGGACCGGCCGCCCGGCTTCAGCGGCGGGGCGCTGGTGGACACCGGCGGGCGGCTGCTCGGCATGACGAGCGCGGCGCTCGCGCGGCACGCGAACGTGGTGCTGCCGGTGGAGACGCTGGCGCGCGTGGCGGAGGGACTGCAGCGCCACGGCGGCGTGCGCCGCGGCTACCTCGGCGTGGGGGCGTACCCGGTGCGGCTGCCGCCTTCGGTCGCGAAGGAACTGGGTCGCGGGGGCGGACTCATCCTGCACTCGGTGGAGCCCGGAGGCCCGGCGGACCGCGCGGGGCTCGTGCAGGGTGACGTGCTCGTGAGCCTGGACGAGCAGCCGCTGCAGGACCTGCCGGACCTGCTCGGCTTCCTCGGCGGCGAGGAGCGCGTCGGTGCGGGCGTGAAGGCGCGCGTGCTGCGCGCGGGCGAGGCGCGCGAGGTGGCGCTCTCGGTGGGGCAGCGGCCGTGAGCACGACGATGCTGCAGCGCTTCAGCGACGAGCTCGAGGCGCTGGTCGCGCAGGCGAGCCCCGCAGTGGTGGGCGTGGAGCACGCGCGCGGCCACGGCAGCGGCCTGGTGCTCACGCCGGACGGCTACGTGCTGACCAACGCGCACGTGGTGAAGGGGGGCGCGCGGCGGCTGCGCGTGGTGCTCGCGGGGGGCGAGACGCGGCGCGCGGAGCGGGTGGGCACGGACGCGCTGACGGACCTCGCGGTGGTGCGGGTGGAGGGGGCGGCGGGGCTGCCCACGCTGCCGCTCGCGGAGGCGAAGGACGTGCGCGTGGGGCAGCTGGTGGTGGCGATCGGCAATCCCTTCCACCTCGAGCAGTCGGTGACGCTGGGCGTAGTGAGCGCGGTGGAGCGCACGCTGCCGGTGGCGCCGGGCGTGGTGCTGGAGGGGCTGCTGCAGACGGACTGCGCCATCAACCCGGGCAACAGCGGCGGGCCGCTGCTCAACGCGCGCGGGCAGGTGGTGGGCTTGAGCACGCTGGTGCTCCCGTACGCGCAGGGCATCGGCTTCGCGGTGAGCGCGACCACGGCCACGTGGGTGGCGGCGCTGCTCATCCAGAAGGGCAGCGTGGAGCGGCGCCTGCTGGGCATCAGCGCAGTGGCGATGGCGCTCTCGCCCGCGCGCGCGGCCGAGGCGGGGCAGGCGCGCGCCGTGCGCGTGGTGCAGGTGGGCGAGGGAAGCGCGGCGGCGCGCGCGGGAGTCCAGGCGGAGGACTTGCTCCTCGCGCTGGACGGACATCCCGTGGGCAGCGTGGACGACGTGCAGCGGCTCCTGTGCCTCTCGGCGGGGGAGGAGGTGCAGCTCGCGCTGCTGCGCGGGGGGACGCGGCGGCTGGTGTTCGCGCGGGCCGCGGCGGCACAACAGGCGCAGGCGGCTTGAGGGGCACGGTGGGGGAACCTTCCTCCCTCACCCTGACCGCTCAGGGACTCCACAGCCTCGCGAGGAGCGCGGCGCGGCTGGGCACCCCGCTCTTCTCGAGCACCGCGGACACGTGCACCTCCACGGTCTTCTCCGCGCACCCGAGCGCCTGGGCGAGGGCGCGGTTGGTATGGCCGCGGGCGAGCCCCGCGAGCACCTCGCGCTGGCGGGCGGTGAGCTTCCAGCGCTGCGCCATCTGGTCCACGCGGGCGGGCACCTGGGCCTCGGCGGCCTCGCGCACGGCCATGTAGGCCGCGGGCTGCTCGGGCAGGCTCACGCGGGTGAGCCGGAAGCCCGCGTCCGGCGCGGAGGGCTGGGCGAGCGCGCGCCGCAGCGCCTCGCGCACCTGCTCGCCGTCGCGCGCGAGTGCGGCCTCGCCCGCGGCGTTGGCGTGCAGGACCTCGGCGGCGCCGGTGACGAGGTAGCTCGCGGCGGGCAGCGCCTCGAGCGCCACCTCGAAGGCGCTGGCCTTGAGCCGCTCGAGCCGCAGCGCGCGCTCGCGCACCAGCCGGTCGCGCAGCACGGGGGCGAGGCGGCCCATCAGCTGGCGCTCGCGGGCGCCGAAGGGGCGGGCGCGCAGGGCGCCGAGCCAGCAGCGCAGCGCGCTGCCCTCGCACACCAGCACGCGCAGCTGGTCCAGCTCCGCGATGCCCAGGCGCGTGTAGAGCGCGTGCAGGGGCGGCGGCGTGGGGCGCCCGTGGGCATGCAGCTCCGCGAGCGTGCGCGGCACGTTGCGCTGCCAGGGCTCGGGGGCGAGCGCATCGAAGTGGCCGAAGCGCACCGGTGCGCCCTCGAAGAACTCGGCGACGAGGCGGGGCGCCTCGGGCCGCAGCCCCACGGTGTGCAGGAAGTCCAGGTGCACCCGCTCGCCCTCGACGCGCACCCCGTAGGCGACCACGGCGTCGGCGCCCAGCAGCGTCTGCACGCCGGGCAGCAGCGCCTCGAGCACCGGCGGCGCGCCCTCCACCCAGGTGTTCAGCTGCTGCGTCAGCGCGTGCAGGAGCGAGAGGTCACGGCTCGACAGTCGGGGCATAGGGTACGGCGCGCACGCGGGAGGGTGGGACCCGGCCAAACCGGGACGCTGAGGTAAAACCAGGGCTCCCCCCCAGGCCCGGAAACTCCAGCGACCGTTTTGGCGCAGAACGCCCCGGTTGGCCATGAGGGAAATCCCGTACGATGGGACTTTTCCACCCTGTAGGCCCTCTCCCTACGCGGGAGAGCCCCGGCGCCCGGGGCTCGGGCGCGGGCTCACCCCGCCGGGGCGGGCGGCGGCGGTGCGGTGTTACTCGCGGCGGTTGCCGTTGTCGCTGAGCGGAGGGGCGCGGCGGGTGTTGCGGTCGATGACGTCGTCGCCGGCGTCCGCGGCATCCACCGCCTTGCGGCCGATGCCCGCCTCGCCGCTCTCCTCGTCGGAGACGCTGGCGCGCCCGCCCTCATCGCGGTGGGCCATGTCCGCGTGCATGCGCTCCACGTCCTTCTTCAGCTCGCCGCTGTTCATGTCCTTCTGGCCGTGCATGCCGTGCTTCTCGGTCGCGTCGCTCTTCTTCGTCATGGGGGAGTGCCTTTTGAAGGGGTTGGGGGCTGCGTTCCGACAGGAAAAGCTCGGGGCGCGGGCGGGGTGCGGCAAGGCGCGGCAGGCAGGCCCGCCTGCTGCGCGGGCGCAGGAGGGCGCGCTCCCACAGGGCGGAATGCCGGCGCGCGCTCCCCTCCCCTGCGCCCGGTGGGGCCGGGGCCTGGTCGCCACGTCGAATTGACGGCGAGCGGCCGCTGCCGGGAGCATGCAGGGCGTATGGGGTCCGGGCCTGAGCTGCGCATCTGCATCGACGTGGACGAGCTCGAGCGGGGCATCGCCTTCTACACGGCGGCGTTCAGGCTGCGGGTGGGCCGGCGGCTGGGCAGCGCCTGGGCCGCGGGCGCGCGGCAGGAGGGCGCGGTGCAGGAGCAGGCGTGGGGGAGGATGGCGAACCTGGCGGACCCCTTCGGCCACGGCTTCTGCCTCCTGCAGCTGAAGGGGCGCGGCTATGACGCGCTCGCGGAGCCGGCGCCATGAGCGGCATGCGCCCGGAGCTGCAGGCGGAGCTGGAGCGGCTCGAGCGGCTGCTGCGCCGACACGGCGCGCCCTTCACGCGGCGCACGGGTGCGAGCGACCTGGACATCGCGCGGGCGGAGCGGCGCACCGGCATCCGCATGGACGAGGACCTGCGCGCGCTCTACCGCTTCAGCAACGGCAGCGAGTACGAGGAGGCCTGGTTCGCGGTGCACACCGACCAGCTCGAGCCCTTCCGGCTCTGCCCGCTGGACGAGGTGTGCACGCTGCACGGCTGGCAGCGCACGCACGTGGATGCGGCGCGCAACAACGGAGGCGTGGCGTGGGACCCGCGCGCGCGGCGCTACGATCAACACACGCGCTGGCTGCCCTTCGCGGACTTCGGCAACGGCAACGCGCTGCTGCTCTTCGACGCGGACCCGGCCCCCGGCGGCCACTACGGCCAGGTGCTCAGCTACCAGCACGAGCCGGACGCCATCCGCTACGCGGCGACCGGGCTGGTGGAGCTGCTGCGGCAGTCCAACGCGCTCTTCGAGGCGCACGCGGCCGAGCTGCTGGGCTAGCGGCCCGGCCGCGCGAGTGCTGCTGCTGCGGAAGCGCTAGCTCTGCTTGTACTTCACGCTGCAGCCGTAGGCCTCGGTGGTGCTCGAGGGCACGGGCTTGCCGCTGAGCACCGCGTCCACCGCGGTCTTCACGTAGTTCTTGGCGTTCGCGGTGTTGCGGCCGCGCGGGTCGTCGTCGATGGCGCCCGCGTAGCGCAGCACGCCCTTCGCGTCGATGACGTACATCTGCGGCGTGTGCTTCGCGCCGTAGGCGTGGCCGACGGTGCCCTCGGTGTCCAGCAGCACGGGGTACTTGAGGCCCTGCTCTGCCTTCCACGCCTTCGCGCTGCTCGCGGAGTGGGTGCTGGTGGAGTCCACCGCGAGCCACACCACCTTCGAGGGGTCCAGCGCGCCCTGCGTCTTCACCATCGTCTTGGCTTCGTAGTGGCGCTGCACGAAGGGGCACTCGGGGTTGGTCCACTCGAGCACCACCACCTTGCCCTTGTACTCGGAGAGGCTGTGCGCCTTGCCGCTCTCGTCCTTGAGGGTGAAGGCGGGGGCGGCCTCGCCCACCTTGGCTTCACCCGGGGCCTCCGCAGCAAGAGCGGGGGCAGCGGCGAAGAGGACCACGGCGACTGCGGAGAGAAGCTTCATGACGGCTCCTTCAGCGGGTGTGGGTCAGCACTTCTCGGGTCCGGCGCAGCCGGCGCCGGGAGCGGTGGGGCCGGCCGCGCGCGCGAGCGCCTCGAGCACGGTGTCGGCGGTGAGCAGCTCGGGCAGCACCTCGGGGGCGTGCGGGGCGCGGGGGCTGAGCACCAGGTACATGGGCACGCCGGCGCGCCCGTGGGCCGCGAGCTTCTGGCCGATGGTGGCGTCGCGCCGCGTCCAGTCCGCCACGAAGAGCGCGACCTTGTGGCGCGCGAAGGCGGCCTGCACGTCCTCGCGCTGCAGCACGGTGCGCTCGTTGAACTTGCAGGTGAGGCACCAGTCGGCGGTGAAGTCCACGAACACCGGGCGCCCGCTCTCGAGCGCCTTCGCCACCGCGCCCTCGTCCCAGGCGGCCGCGCGCCCGGCGACGCCCTCCGCGCTGCCCGCGCCGCGCCGCTCGCCGCCCTCGGCGAAGCGCAGCGAGAGCGCGCCCACGCTCACCACCACGAGCGCGCTGGCGAGCAGCCCCGCGAGCCGGCGCCGGCCGCTCGCCCCTTGCGCGAGCCCGTACAGCCACGCGGCGAGCCCCACCGCGGTGAGGAAGGCCGCGAGCCGCGCCATGCCGTCCACGCCCGCGAGGCCTCCCATCACCCACAGCAGCCACACCGTGGTGGCCAGCAGCGCGAAGCCCAGCAGCTGCTTCGCGCGCTCCATCCACGCGCCCGGCCGCGGCAGCAGCTTCGCGAGCCCCGGCACCAGCACCAGCACGCAGAAGGGCAAGGCGAGGCCCAGCCCCAGGGTGAGGAACACCGTGAGCACCGTGAAGGGCCCGGCCGCGAGCGCGAAGCCCACCGCGCTGCCCAGCAGGGGCGCGGAGCACGGGGTGGCGAGCACCACCGCGAGCACGCCCTCGCCCGCGCTGCGCGCGAGGCCGTGGCTCGCGTCCACCTTCTCGGCGAGCCCGCCCCCCGCGCCGCCCACGTGGAAGACGCCGAAGAGGTTGAGCGCGAAGGCGACGAGCACCGCCGCCACCGCCGCGACGAAGAGCGGCTCCTGGAACTGGAAGCCCCAGCCCACGCTGCGCCCTGCGGCGCGCACGCCGAGCACCGCGAGCGCGAGCGCGAGCATCGCGGCGAGGATGCCGCCCGCGTACGCGCCCGCGTGCAGCCCGACGCGGCCCCGCTCCTCCTGCACCATGCGGCTGAAGCCGTAGGCCTTGAGCGCGAGCACCGGGAACACGCAGGGCATCAGGTTGAGCAGCGCGCCGCCGAGGAAGGCGAAGAGCAGCACCAGCGGCAGCGAGAGGGGCGCGCCGCCCGGCGCGACCCCCGCGGAGCCCGCGGGCAGCACGGGGCGCACCTTGAGGGGCACCTCGCGCACCGGCGCGGGCGCCTGGGCAGCGGCCTCACCCGCAGCGGCCGCAGCCACCGGCGCGAGCGGCGCATCCAGCTCGAGCGAGGGCGCGCGCGCATCGCCGAGGCGCAGCACGCCGCGCAGCCGCGGGGCCTGCTTCGGCGCGTCCGGCTCCGCCTCGCCGGTGAGGCGGAAGGTGCCGCGCGTGCCGGTGGGCGCGAGCGCGAGCTTCGCCACGCCCGGGATGCGCTCGGGCACGAAGAAGTCCTTGGCGAAGGCGTCCGCCGCGCGCGGCAGCGCGGGGCCGGCGAGCGTCACGGTGCCGCTGAAGGGCTTGCCCGCGGTGAGCTCCTTCTGCTCGAGCGCCACCTGCACACTGAAGCCCGCGGGCGCGGCGGGCCGCGGCACGCCGAGGGCCGCGGCGTCGAAGAGGGCCGAGGCCTGCGCGTCCTTCGCGCTCGCGGGGCCCACCGGCAGCGTGCGGGTGAGCAGCAGCTGGGCGGGCAGACACTGCACCTCGCACACCAGCGCGTCCACCGCGGCGCTCAAGGTGAGGCCGCCCTGCGCCTGCTCGCTCGCGCGCGCGCTCGCCCACAGGAGCACCTCGTCCGCATAGCCGTAGGTGGTGATGAAGCCGTCCGGGGTGCGGAAGGTGGACGGGAAGGGCCACTGCAGCGCGTCCACCGTGGTGCCCGGCGTGTCCCAGGCCACCTCGGTGGCGAGCCCGCTGTCGCCCGGGTTCTTCCAGTACATGTGCCAGCCCGGGGAGAGCCGGAAGCGCACGCCCACGCGGAAGGTGTCCCCGGCGCGCACCTGGGACACGTCCGTGAGCAGCTCCGCCGCGACGCGGTAGGTGCCGCGATCCTTCGCGCCCTCGGCCGTGGCCCCGGCAGCCACCGGCGCCGCCTGCGCCCCGCCCGCTCCCAGGCACACGAGCATCGCCAGCGCGAGCGCCGCGCGCCCGCTGCTCACCACCCGCCTCTGCTGCTGCTGCGACCTGCGCTGCCCGTGCATGGGCCTCCCCGTAACCGGTCTTCGCCCCTCTTTCCACCCCGCGCTAGAACGCAGGAGGGTGGCGCGCGGCAACAGCACGCAGGGGGATGCCATTTCCGGCCACCTGTGCGGCGAGCAGGCGCGGAGTTTCAGACCGGACGTGTCAGGGGAGGAGAACTGCACCCGGAGCCTGCATCCCCAGGGCGGGGAGCGCTCGACGGGCAGAGGGCAGCGGGGATGTGCGCCCTTCGCTCACGTGCCGGCGCCTCCAGACAGGCGGGGCGCCGGCCCGAACCGCTACTCGGTCACGTCGGAGTAGCCCGGACCCCAGCCCTCGTCCGAGTCATAGCCCCAGCGGCGCCCGCCATCGTGTCCCACCTCCGACACGGAGCCCGACTCGCCGTCCGCGCCCAGGTCCACCCAGCCGGTCGGCTCGTCATCCGAAAACAGCGTGTACTTCTCCTCGTAAGGACCCATCGCGCTGCCTCCTCGGGCTCGCTTTCGTATCGCCCGCCCCATGCGGTGCCGTCGAAGCGATTGACCGATTTACCGCGCATAGTGACCACTTCGGAGGTCGGCGTAAAGCCCACCTTGACGCAGCGCGCCTGCCCAGTCGCTCACCGGACGCTTTTGTCCTCTGGACCGTCCGGCAGTGGCCCGACCGTTGCCCGCAGTCGTTGGCGTTGAAACCTTTTACCGCCCTCCAGTCCAGGGCTTTGACCGGCCCCGGCCCTGCGCCTGCCTGCCTGCCCTCGCAGCGCGGGGGGCGGCCCGCAGGTGGTGGGCGGCGGACAGCCCGGGGCGGGCGGCGCGCGCTGTGCGCTTGATACGGGTGTCAACCCTGTTACCCTCGGTGGGTTCCACCTTTGCCGCATTGCGGCAGGCTGGCTGCCCTCCCCCGGGTGGCCCCGAGGTCAAAGCAAGCACCATGAGTCCCATCATCACAGGCTTGATGCTCGCCGTCGGTGTGTCCGTGTTCGTCATGACGATGGCGGGCCGCATCGGCGTGCTGCTCGCGATGAGCAAGCAGGACAACCGGCTGGACCGCCCGGTGTGGCGCGCCAAACGGCTGCTGCTGTTCGGGCTGGGCCAGAAGCGCATGGTGGACCCGGAGGAGTTCACGCCGGGCCTGATGCACGTGTTCATCTTCGGCGCCTTCATGGTGCTGGCGCTGCGCACCATCATGCTCTTCAGCATGGGCTTCAGCGCCACGGCGCTCGAGGTGCTCACCGACTTCACCCACCCGTTCTGGGCGGACAAGGCCGGGCTCGCGGCGCTCTACAAGGCCTACCTGCTGGTGAAGGACGTGGTGGCGGCGCTCGCGGTGGCCGGCGTGCTCTACTTCTTCTACCTGCGCGGCAAGGTGAAGCCGGACCGCATGACCCGCTCGAGCGAGGCGGTGCTCATCCTGGGCTTCATCGGCCTGCTGATGATCACCGAGTTCATGTTCGGCGGCAGCCACATGGTGGCGCAGAGCACCGGGTGGGCGGTGGCCCCCTGGGAGCCGGTGACCAGCGTGTTCGCGCTGCTGATGCGCCCGCTGGGCGTCACCGGCAGCCACTGGCTGGGGGTGGCCGGCTTCTGGATCCACCTGGCCATCATCCTCACGTTCTTGAACTTCCTGCCGCACGGGAAGCACTTCCACGTCATCACCGGCCTGCCCAACGTCTTCTTCCAGCGCTCCGGCCCCAGCGGCCGCCTGCCCACGCCGAACCTGGAGAAGGAGCAGTTCGGCACGGCGACGGTGAAGGACCTGACCTGGAAGCAGGGCCTGGACGTGTACAGCTGCACCGAGTGCGGCCGCTGCCAGACGCACTGCCCCACGTACATCACCGGCAAGCCGCTCACGCACAAGGGCGTGAACCAGGACATCAAGAGCTGGATGTGGGGCCACGAGCAGTGGATCGAGGAGGGCTACGGCCCCTCCGGCCGCAAGGAGCCGCTGCCCGAGATCGTGGGCAGCGCGCTGCAGGCGGAGACCGTGTGGGCCTGCACCAGCTGCGGCTGGTGCGAGCAGGCCTGCCCCGTGTTCATCGAGAACATCCCGCGCCTCATCGACATGCGCCGCTACCAGGTGCAGGTGAAGAGCGAGTTCCCGCCCGAGCTGCAGCGCGTGTTCGAGGGCATCGAGCGCCAGGGCAACCCCTGGGGCATCGCGCAGGAGTCGCGCGACGAGTGGGCGAGCGACCTCGCGCTGCCCACCTACGGCGACGGCGGCGGCCCCTACGAGTACCTCTTCTTCGTGGGCTGCGCGGGCAGCTACGACGACAAGCAGAAGAAGGTCAGCCGCTCGCTGGTGAAGATCCTCCGCGAGGCGGGCATCTCCTTCGCCACGCTCTCCAAGCAGGAGATGTGCAACGGCGAGACGGCGCGCCGCGCGGGCAACGAGTACCTGTACCAGACGATGGCGAAGATGAACGTCGAGGGCTGGAACGCCCTGGGCGTGAAGGCGGTCATCACCCAGTGCCCGCACTGCTTCAACACCATCAAGAACGAGTACCCGGAGTTCGGCGGTGAGTACCGCGTCATCAGCCACACCGAGCTGATCAACGAGCTGATCAAGACCAAGCGCATCAGGCTGAGCCAGGTGATGAACCAGAAGCTCACCTACCACGACCCCTGCTACCTGGGCCGCCACAACGGCGTGTACGACGCGCCCCGCGAGGTGCTCGCCGCCATCCCGGGCCTCGAGGTGGTGGAGATGCAGCGCAGCAAGCGCGAGGGCTTCTGCTGCGGCGCCGGCGGCGGCCGCATGTGGATGGAGGAGCACATCGGCACGCGCATCAACCACAACCGCGTGAACGAGGTGGCCCTCACCCTGAAGCACGCCGAGGACCCCTCCACGCCGTTCCCCAGCGCGACCGCGAAGGACAAGCCGGGCAAGGTGGGCGAGTACAAGGAGAAGGGTGGCACCGGCACCGTCGCCGTGGCCTGCCCCTTCTGCTCGACCATGCTCAAGGACGCGGTCAACGACACCGGCCGCGAGGAGAACATCCGCGTGAAGGACATCACCGAGCTGGTGGCCGACGCGCTGGTGGAGACGCGCACGGGCGCGGCCAGCGTCACGCCCAGCGCGGTGGTGAGCGCGAAGCCCGAGTAGTTCCTGCAATTCAGTTGCAGTGAGGCAGGGGCGCTCCTCCGCTCCTGCCTCTCCCGGAGGCCCGGTTCCTTCTCCCCGCCCACGCGCGAGGGGAAGGCCCGGGCCTCGGTTCTTTCACCTGCGGCGCAGCAGGCGCAGCAGTGCCAACAGCGCGAGGGGAGCAGCCGCCCCCGCGGCGCTGCAGCCGTAGGTGGGCGGCGGCGGAGGCTCCTCGCCTCCGGACGTCGCGCCGGGCGCGTGGTTGGGGTCGGTGCCCGCGATGAGCTCGTCGATGTCCCCCACCCCATCGCCATCGCTGTCGGTGCGCTCGGCGCGCAGCGCGGAGAGGGCCGTGCGCAGCGAGCTCTCGTCGTAGAAGACGAGCCCGCGCGCCCGCATCGACGTGCCGAAGGGCGTCTTCACCGTGCCCACCCGCTGCGCGCCCACGTGGCAGAGGCTGCAGTCCGGCGTGTACGAGAGCCCCAGCTCGCGGCGGATGGCGCCCGGGAAGTTCTGGGTCGCGTGCGCCGCCCCGGCGGACGCCCCCAGCGACAGCAACAGCAGCGGCAGCAGCGCGCGGCGGCGGCGGACGGACATGGCGCTTCTCCCCCTCCGGGAGTGATTCAAATCGTCAGGTGCAGCTGCGCGAGCAGCGTGAGCACGTCCTGGGACTGGCCGCCCGGCGGCGCTCCGAAGCGGCGCGGGTTCGCGTCCAGGCGCAGCTCCGCGTGCGGGCCGATGAACCAGTCCAGCGTGAGCCAGGCGCCGATGCTGGTGGTGTCCGTCTGCCGCAGTGCTTCGCCCGCGACCATCGCGTGCACGCCCTGGATAAGCTCGTAGTCCGCCTGGAGGAGCCCCGTGTAGCCGCTGCTCGTGGGGCCGCCCTGCGGGTGCTGCAGCAGCAGGTCCGCCTCGGCGAGCAGGACCAGGGGCTTGAAGAGCGCCCAGCGCCCGAACAGCCCGTGCGCCTGGCGCGTGCTCGAGGGCTGCAGGGTGGCCACGTCCCAGGCGGCGTGCGTCACCAGGCTGCTCAGCCCCACCGCCGCGTGCTCGGCGAGCGCGAGCTCCGCGTAGCCCGAGTAGCCGTGCTCCCGGTAGTCCGAGGGGTGCAGCTGGAAGTTGCCCGCGATGCCCATCAGCTCCGCGCGCACCCGCTCTCCCATGTACGCGACCGCGAGCCCGTGCTGCTGGTCCTCGTTGATGTCCGTGCGCGTGGCGTCGCGCACCCACGAGGTGTGCTCCACGTTGCGCAGGCCGTAGGGCAGGTTCATGCGCCCCGCGCGCACGAGCACCGTGTCGTCCAGGAACTGCAGCCCCAGCCAGTGCTCGCGCGAGACGAGGTTGTCCTTGTCCCGCGAGGTGATCGCCGTGGGCAGGCCGCGCTGGTGCAGGTAGCCGATGGAGGCGCCCGCGCGCACCGGCCCCGCGTTCAGCCCGCCGCGCAGGTCCGTCACCATCTGCAGCCAGCGCGAGTCGCGCGCCTCCCCTGCGCGCGTGGACAGGCGCGCGCCGCGCAGCGAGATGCCCAGGTCCAGCCACTCCGGCAGCGGCGCGAACCCGAAGAGGAAGCCCGTGCTGCGGCTCACCTCTCCGGCCTGCTCGCCTTCTGGACGCTTGCGCCACTGCGTCGCCAGCAGCAGCTCGGACTGGGCGCGCCCGTACTTCGTGACGAGCCCGCCTCCGGAGGGGTCCACGTGGCAGGTGGCGCAGCTCGCGTAGCCGTGGCGAATCATCCACGGGTAGGCCTCGGCGCGGCCGGGCAGCAGGAGCAGCAGCAGGGTGGACAGGAGCAGCGCGATGCGCACGGGGACCTCGCCGGGCCTTCAGGACTTCGTCGCGCCGAAGCGGACGGCGGTCTGGATGTCGGGCTTCACCGTCACGCCCATGTAGCTGGGGACCTCGATGCCGAAGTCCTTGAGGTTCACGGGCATGCTCCCGCTGACCTGGTAGGCCGCTCCGGTGCGCTGCACGGTGTACTGGAAGGGCACCTCCTTCGTCCTCCCGTGCAGGGTGAGCTTGCCGCGCGCCTCACCGGTGCTCGCCTTGCCGTCCTCGGGCAGCTTCAGCGCGCTCCAGGGCACCTCGAGCACGGCGTCCGGGTACTTCTGCACCTCGAGGTACTTCTCGCGCATGTGCCGGTCGCGCAGGTCGATGCCGGTCTCCAGGTGCGCGAGCGGCACGACGATGCGCAGCTGCGCGCCCGCGTCCTCCAGCCGCAGCTCGCCGGTGTGGCCCTCCAGCTTGAAGCCCCCGGGGCCCTTGCCGGTGAAGGTGGCGCTCGCGTCCCCCACCCGCTGCACCGCCGCGAGCGCGGCCGGCGCGGCGAGCAGCGCGAAGGCGAGCAGCCACGGCGACTTCTTCGAGCGCGTCATCCACATGGGCAAGCTCCCGGGTGGGGTTCTGCCGGAGTGAGTCCCGGCCCTCCCCATCGGCCACGGCCCGGATGCACGAGGTGCGGCGCGCGTGACGCCGGGCCCTGCTCCAGAGGAGGCCCGAGCCGACAGCGCAGCTTGCGCATCCGCCCGGCGCTCTGCGCCTGTCGCAGGGTCGCAGCGCAGCGTCGGGCGGATGGCAGCGCGGCCTGCGTCCGGGGCGTTCTGCCGGGGTCTGCGCCGGCCGCCGCGGCGGACTTCCCCTCAGCGAGCAGGCGAGCAGGCGCCTGCCCCGTACGCGCGCCGGGCGTGCACACCTTTCGGGGGACGAAGGGAGGACGCGGGGATGACGACGGCACGGATGGTGCGGGGACCCCAGGTGGAGCGGCTCGCGCACGAGGTGGCGCACGGGCGCGCGGTGGAGCGCTGCGCGCGCGTGGGCTACGCGGCGCGCGGCGCGGTGTACGCCATCATCGGGGTGCTCGCGGTGAAGGTGGCGCTGCACGAGGGCGGGCGAACCACCAACAGCAAGGGGGCCCTCACCGAGCTCGCGGCGCAGCCCTTCGGCGCGGTGCTGCTCGCCCTGCTCAGCCTCGGGTTGGTGGGCTTCGTCGTCTGGCGCTTCGTGCAGGCCTTCATGGACCCGGAGGGAAAGGGCCACGACGCGAAGGGGCTCGCGCGGCGGGCCATGTACCTGGGCAGCGGGCTCGTCTACGCGGGCCTCGCGCTCAATGCCGTGAAGCTCCTGGCGGGCCGGGCGCACAGCGCGGGTGCGGACCATACCCAGAGCTGGACGGCGCGCCTGCTCGCGCAGCCCTTCGGGCAGGTGCTGGTGGGGCTGGTGGGCGTGGGCATCATCGCCTTCGCCGTGCAGCAGGTGCACTCGGCGTGGAAGCAGAAGTTCCTGCGCCAGCTGGACCTCGGGCGCCTCGCCGCCTCGCGCCGCCACCTCGCGGTGCAGGTGAGCCGCATCGGGCTCGCGGCGCGCGGGGTGGTGTTCTTCACCGTGGGCGTCTTCCTCGTGCGCGCGGCGCTGCACGCGAACGCCCGCGAGGCGAAGGGGCTGGGCCAGGCGCTCTCGGCGCTCTCCCGCCAGCCGTGGGGGGACGTGCTGCTGGGCGCCGTCGCGGTGGGGCTCGTGGCCTACGCGGTGTACCAGCTGGTGGTCGCGCGCTGCCGGCGCATCGCCGCGCCCGCGCACTGAGGCGGCTGCACGGCTCGGCGTCCGTGCGCATCTTCCCTGGAGGAGGGCCCGGCTGTCGGGCCCTCCTCCTCTTCAGGAGATCGATGCGTATGAGCAAGGCAGGACGCTGGGTGGTGGCAGGGGTGCTGGGGCTCGCGCTGGCAGGCTGCGGTGGCGCCCATTCGTACACGCTGAAGCCGGTGGAGCACACCTCGGGGGCCTCGGGCCAGATGAAGGTCGAGACCGGCGAGAACGGGAACCAGCGGGTGCAGCTGAAGGTGGAGCACCTGCCCAAGCCCAGCGACATCGACGGGCGCTTCAAGACCTACGTGCTGTGGTTCCGGCCCTCGGGGAGCCAGGACTGGAAGAACATGGGCGCGCTGAAGCTCAACGACGACCGCCAGGCGCACATCGACGTGGTCACCCCGTTCCCCAAGTTCGACGCGCAGGTGACGGCCGAGCCCGACTCCACCGAGGCATCGCCCACCGGCACCGTGGTGCTTCAGGGCCAGCAGGAGTGAGGCAGGACCGGGCTCGGCTCGGAGGGAGCCGGGCCGGACGGACGAGACGCGTGAAAGCCCAGCGCGGCGGGGCGTTGGCCTGCGCTGCGCTCCGGGGGTGAGGACTCGGGCCTGTAAGACGTACCGGAAAACCCCCGACATCTCAGAACAGGTGCGCGCGACTCCGCGCCCCGAGGGGTACCCCTCCCGGCCGCACTTCGGTGAGCTGCTGTCTACAAACCTCGGGGGTTTTGAAATCTCCCGAGCCGAGCCCGACACCCCTCCCTCAGTCGCGCATCCCCGGAGCATCGCGCAGGGCGGCGCCCGTGCGCGCTCGGCGCATGCGATAGGCACCCGTCCCGTCCTGGCTTCCCACAGAGCCGATGCGTGAGGGGCGCAGTGTGTGGTGGGCCCGTCCCTCACCCCGACCCTCTCGCAGGGGGAGCGGGGACAATGAGCTCAGGACCCCTTCTTTCCTTCGCGGGCGCGGCGCGCGCGGTCGAGTCTCTCCTGAGGCGCGGAGTCGCCGAGCGCATCCGCTACGCCCGCGCCGAGGGCCGCGAGCCCGCGCTGCAGCGCGCCGGGCGCCTCGCCCTCCTCCTCCGGAGGCCCGGCCGCGAGGCGCTCGGGTCCCGTGCGCAGCAGCGCCTCCGCGAGCTCGCGCTGCTCCCGGCCCGCGAAGCGGCCCAGCTGCGCGCAGACGCCGCGCTGGCCGTGCGCCGCGGCCTTGAGGAAGGCGGTCTCGCCGAGCGGGTCGGCGAGGTCCGGGTCCGCGCCCCCGTCCAGCAGTGCGAGCACCAGCGGCTCGCTGCCCTCCATCGCCGCGTGCATCAGCGGGGTGAGGCCCGCGGCGTCGAAGGGGTTGGGGTCCTCGCCCCCGTCCAGCAGCGCGAGCGCCGCCTTCACGTCGCCGGCGGCGACGGCGTCGAAGAGGGGGCTGGGGGGCGCGTCCGGCATGGCGGCTAGAGCGGCCCGAACCAGGGCTCGCGCGCGGAGGGGGCCGCGAAGACGAGTGAGCCCGGGATGGAGTTCACGTTCACGGTGTACACGTTGTCGCTGCCGCCACCCGCGCTGGAGCTGAAGGCCACCGAGGAGGCGTTGGTCCAGGTGGGGAAGGACTCCTGGCCCTCGTTGCTGTTGGAGAGCCGCGCGGCGGTGTCCACCACGGTGCCGCTGAAGGCCGCCACGTAGATGCGGGTGGCGCCGCCGGACACCGGCTGCGCGTCGAACGCGAGGTGGGTGCCGTCCGGAGACAGCGCCACGCGGTTGGCCACGATGAGCTGCGTCTGGTTGCTCTGCAGGTTGTTGGTGATGGGCAGCGTGGACACCTGCGAGACGAACACCTCGTCCAGGCCGTCCAGCTCGTTGGGCGAGCTTCCGACCGGGGCGATGACGGCGCTGCCGTCGCGCAGGAAGGTGGGGGCGCCGTAGGAAATGGTGGCGCCACCCGCGAGGCGGCGGAAGTTGGTGCCGTCGGCGTTCACGAGGCCGAGCAGGCTCACGGTGCTGGCGCCGGTGCCCTGGGTGTAGACGAAGACCACCTGGGTGGCGGTGGGGTTGAAGATGGGGTTGCCCAGGCGCGTGGCCTGGATGCCCGAGGCGGTGAGGAGCACGCGCGGGGTGGAGCCCTGGGTGGTGCTCTGGATGACGAGCTCGCTCGCGGTGCCTGCGAAGCGCGCGTACACCACGCTGCGCCCGTCACGCGAGAGCGCCGGGTGGCGCGCGCTGCCGGTGGTGGTGAGCTGCTGGGCCACGTTGGGCTCGCTCGCGTTGACGAGGTACACGTCGTTCGCGCTGCCGCGCACGAACACGTACCCGCTGTCGAAGGTGAGTGGCCCGTCCACGCCGGCGCCACCGCCCTCGTCGAGCGGCTCGCAGGCCGCGCCGAACACTCCGAGCGCGGCGACCACCGCCACCGCTGCCACCTTCCACGTGCGCTTCATCGCTGGGACTCCCCTCCGCTGTTGCGGGCCCTCGAGGTGTGCGGGAGTCGCGCACCCGGGGCCTTCACGCCGGAACCCGCACTCTACGGGCCGCGAGCGCTGGGACGTCAATTGCCCCGCGCGCATTCACGCGTGCGTCTCTGTGAGAGGGGGGCCTTCAGCGCAGCAGCTTCTGCAGCTCGTTGCGGCAGAGGTTGCAGAGCGCCGGCTGCTTCTTGTCCGTCTCCTGGGGGCTCTGGGAGAGGAACATGGCGCAGCGCGAGTCCTCGCAGTAGCTCAGGCCCACCAGGTGGCCGGCCTGGTGCAGCGCCTCCACCTGCATGCGGCGGCGCAGCTGGCCGGTGCCCATCTCGGCGCCCGGCACCAGGCGTGCGGTGCTCACCACGGCGCTGCGGCTCTCGCGGTCCGCCTCGCCGAAGACGAAGGGGCTGTCCGGCACGAAGAGGTCCACGTCCGTGAGCCCGAGCACGAAGCTGTGCGAGGGCTCGAGCAGCGGCGCGAGCCGGCGCATGATCGCGTTCGAGTGGTACTGGCCGCGGTCCTTGTTGAACGCGTAGCTCGGCCGCTGCAGCGTGAGGCGGCTGGGGACCACCTGCACCCCCAGCTGCTGCAGGATCGGCTCCTCCACGTCCTTGAGCAGCTGCGGCGGGGGGCTGCCCACGGCGACCAACAGGAGCACCTTCTGCGGCATCGGCCCACCCACCTTGAGCGAAGGTCTATTGCACCCCAGCAGGCCGGAGGCGGAATGGCTGGGGCGCAAGGATTCGAACCTTGATGATCAGATTCAAAGTCTGACGTCCTGCCCTTAGACGACGCCCCAGGAAGTCCGCACGGTTGCTGATGTGTGGCGCAGTCTAAGGCATGGCCCCGCCCTCGAAAACCCTCGCGTTGAGCGGGCGCTCTCCCGGCCACCCTGGCTTCCCTGGAATTCCGCCCGGGGCGCACCTTTCGCCCCGCAGGCCTTGGGGCTAATTGTCACAGGAACGCCAAGTAGTTTCTCTACAGGATGACGCAGCAGGACTCTCATGGATTCCGGGGGCTTGCATTTGCTTCCCGCCCGCCGGTGCCCTACCTAGCGCCCCGCATCAACCGAAGCACCTGCAGCACCTGTGGGGCCGGATTGGGCAGGGGGTAGTCCGTCGTGAATGCCGTGATGAGTGAAGTCGAAGCGCTGATCCAGGACGTCGAGCCGGAGCTCGCTGCGTGTGGGGCCGTGATGGTCGCCTACGTGGCCTGCGCCTCGGTGTTCTTCAGCCTCTTTCTGTAGCAACCGCGCGGGCCCGGTGACGCCCCGGAGCGGTCCCTCCAAGGGCTCCGGTGCCTCACCCGCCTCCGCGTTCAACCCAAGCAGTCCAACCTGAGCAGTCCAAGTCACGCAGTCCAACTTCGCGGCGCGCGTCTTCCGGGCGGTCCCCTCCAAGGGCCCAGGGGACGCGCGCCGCAGCCTTTTGGGGGGTCCCTCGCTGGATTCTGGCCCGGGTGCCGCGGCGCCCTAGACTGCCGCCCCGTGCTGCCCGCCCTGCTCCTGCTGCTCGCCGCCGCCGCGCCGGCCTCTGCGTCCCCGAAGCCCCACACCGTGACCGCGCTGCTGGTGGACGCGGAGTTCGTCTGCGCGCGGCGCACGCTCGCGCCGCTGGTGCTGCTGCCGGAGGCAGAGGCGCAGCTGCAGGTGCCGGCAGATTGCCCCGGCGCCGGGGGCCGCTGGGGCCTGCGGGTGGCGTGCGCGGGAGGCCGCTGCACGGGCAACGTGCGCGAGGGCGAGCGGGTGGTGGCGGACGTGGAGGGGCCGCGCCCGCGCAAGGGCCGCGCGCCGGCGCCGCTCGCGCTCACCCCGCGGCCGGGCCTGGCGAGCGCGAGCCTCGCGGCGCTGCAGCAGCTGCAGCTCTCGGCGACCGGGGAGCAGGCGCTGCAGGTGGACCCGCGCGCCGAGCTCGCGCGGCCGCTGCGCGTCGCCTTCCGCGGGCAGAGCTTCACCTACGCGCACCCGCTCGAGCCCGGCCGGCGCACGCCGCTCGAGCCGCGCCAGGATGCGCCCGGCGTCTCCCTGAGCGCGCAGGCGGAGCGGCTGGACGCGGGCCACGTGCGGCTGCGGCTGTGGACGGCCGCCGGGGCGCTGCTGCTCGAGCGCACGCTGGCGCTGGGCGAGGGCACGGACTTCCCCTGCGCGCGCTCGGGCGGCTGGTGCGCGGAAGCGGTGCGGGTGGGCGTGGAGCTGCTGCCCCACCAGCCGCTGAAGCCCTGAGCGGCGGCGACGCCGCGGGCGACGCAGCGCGCAATGCGCGTGGTAGCCTCCGCGGCCGTCCCCCGGCCGTTCGGGGGCCCTCTCCCAGGAGTCTTCTCCCCATGAAGCGCGCGCTGACCACCCTCTTCACCCTCTCCCTCCTCGCCGGCTGCGGCGGCGGCAACCTCGACCAGCAGGATGCGCGCGAGCAGGCCACCGAGCACACCTGCGACCGCGCGGAGAAGTGCGGCCAGGTCGGCGCGGGCAAGACCTTCGTGGACCGCGACGACTGCGAGGTGAAGGCGGAGGCGTTCTGGAACTCGCGCTGGCCGAAGGAGGCCTGCGACGACCACGTGAAGCAGGACGACCTGGACCTGTGCCTCGGGGCGATCGACGTGACCATCTGCGGGGACGGCCTGGGCGAGTTCCTCACCGTGGCGAACCAGTGCAAGCCGGAGCTCGTCTGCGCCGGTAGCTAGTCGCTCCCTCCTACCTCCTCCCCGAGGTCCCTCCGATGCCTCCGAACGACCCGCGCCTGCAGCACCGCCTCGAGCGCCTCCTGCAGGCGCTGGACGAGGGCGAGCAGCGCCAGGCGCGGGTGGTGGAGCAGTGGACGCGGCATGCCGAGCGGCACAACGCGCGGCACCGGCGGCGCGAGCGGAGGCGGCGGCGGGAGCGCGGGGTGCGCGACCGCGGCCAGGGCGTGGTGTACCTGGTGGTGGCGGTGCTGCTCGCGCTCTTCGCCCTCACGCGCCTGCCGCAGTTCTGGTGGATGCTCTTCATCGTGCTCGGCCTGGGGAAGAAGGCCGCCTACCACCTGACCGGCACGGCCGGGACGGATGGGCTCGAAGGGCTCGAGGACGTCGACGAGGTGGAAGCGGAGGCCGTGCCCGCGCCCATGAAGCAGCGTGCGCCCGCGCCCCCGCCGCCCCCCGCGGAGGACGAGCGTCCGAAGCGGGTGGACGCGCTGTGCGAGCGGCTGCTGCAGAGCTTCAAGAGCGGCCCCGCGGTGCTGCAGGAGGTGGTGCAGAACCCGGAGCGCACGGTGGAGGCGCTGCGGCGCGGCTGCCACGAGCTGCTGCGCCGCGAGGCGGAGCTGCGCGCGCTGCAGTCCGCAGAGGAGGTGCAGCGGCTGGACGCGGAGCGGGTGGCGCTCGCGGCGCGGGTGGAGGGGGCGCCGGACGCGGTGGCGCGCGAGCGGCTCGCGGCGGCGCTCGCGCTGCTGGACCAGCAGCGCGAGCAGCGGCGCGAGCTGGGCACGGCGGCGGACCGGCTCGAGGCCGAGTACACGCGGCTCTACTACACGCTCGAGAACCTGCACGCGCAGGTGCTGCGCGCGCGCTCTGCGGATGCGCTCGCGGCGGAGAGCAGCGCGGGTGAGCTGCGCGCGAGCCTCGAGAAGCTGGGCGACGAGGTGGACGCGGTCGCGGATGCCCTGGAGGGCGTGCACCGCGGGGACCTGCAGCCCATCTCCGAGCCGCCGCCGGAGTCGGGGCCAGGCGGTTCGCGCACGCGGACGCGCGAGTAATCCGCGCAGCGCTCTCGGCCGCCATGCAGCCGAGCATCACGCACGCGCGCCACGCGCTCTCGGGTCGGACCCGGGTGCTACAAAGACCCTTCCCGTGGACGAGCACGACGACAGACGGCCCGCGACGCCGCGCGAGCGCAAGAAGCCGCGCAAGCTCTCCGAGCGCTACCTGGAGAACTCCGCGCTGCACTACCTCAAGCGCTACTCCGCCACGGTGGACGGGGTGCGCCGGGTGATGATGCGCCGGGTGAACCGCTCGCTGAAGGAGCACGGCGGAGACCGGGCGCAGGCGGTGGCCTGGCTCGAGGCGCTGCTGCAGAAGCTCGTGCGCAACGGGCTGGTGAACGACACCGCGTACGCGGAGACGCGCGCCCACGCGCTGCGCGCCTCGGGCCGCAGCGCGCGCGTCATCTCCCAGAAGCTGCGCCTCAAGGGCGTGGCCCCGGAGCTCGCGGCGCAGAAGCTCGCGCAGGCCAGCGAGGAGGTCTCCGAGGACGCGGCCGCGCGCATCTGGGCGCGCAAGAAGCGCCTCGGCCCCTTCCGGCGCGACCTCTCCACGCGCAAGGACGCGCGCATGAAGGACCTCGCGGCACTCGCGCGCGCGGGCTTCTCCTTCGCCACCGCGAAGCGGGTCGTCGACGGGAGCGCAGAGGACGACCCGGAGGAGTAGAGGCCCGGGGCTCTCTGCCTCTTCGCCCCCGCCCTCTCCCGGAGGGAGTGGGGGCTTGGCTGCCTGGCCGAGACCTTTCCGCGGGCCGGGCCCCCTCCCACCGTGTGCCTCTGGGCACTGGCGCCCGAGGAGGCACGCGTGTCGAAGCGCTTCGACGTGGTGGTGGTGGGCGCAGGCCCCGCAGGCGAGATCGTGGCGCAGCGCGCGGCGGCCGGGGGGCTGTCCACGGCGCTGGTGGAGAAGGAGCTGCTGGGCGGCGAGTGCTCGTACTGGGCCTGCATGCCGTCCAAGGCGCTGCTGCGCCCCTCGGAGGTGCACCGGCTCGCGCGCGCGATGCCCGGGGTGCGCGAGCTGCTCGCCCCCGGCGGCGTGCGTGCGGAGGCGGTGCTCGCCTGGCGCGACCAGAAGGCGAGCCATTGGGACGACGCGGGCCAGCTCGAGTGGGCAGAGGGGGCGAAGGTGAGCGTGGTGCGCGGGCGCGGGCGGCTCGCGGGCGAGCGCCGGGTGCAGGTGGAGGGCCCGGAGGGCACGCAGCTGCTGGAAGCGCAGCGTGCGGTGGTGCTCGCCACCGGCTCGCGCGCGCGGGTGCCGGAGGTGCCCGGCCTGCGCGATGCGCGCCCCTGGACCAACCGCGAGGCCACCGCGGCCAAGCGCGTGCCGCGACGGCTGCTGGTGGTGGGCGGCGGCGCGGTGGGGGTGGAGCTCGCGCAGGCGTGGCGCTGCCTCGGCAGCGAGGTGCGCCTGGTGCACCGCGGCGCGCACCTGCTCGAGCGCCTGGAGCCCTTCGCCTCCCGCGCGGTGGCGCGCGCGCTCACGGACGAAGGCGTGCGGCTGCACCTGGGCTGCACGCTGAAGGAGGTGCGGCGCGAGGGCAGCGGTGAGGTGGTGGCGCGGCTCGACGACGGCTTCGAAGTGCGCGCGGACGAGCTGCTGCTCGCGCTGGGCCGCGAGCCCGCGACGCAGGACCTGGGCCTCGAGAGCGTGGGGCTCACCCCGGGCAAGCCGGTGGAGGTGGACGACTCGCTGCGCGCGAGGGGCGTCGCGGGCGGCTGGCTCTACGCCTGCGGCGACGTGAACGGGCGCACGCTGCTCACGCACATGGGCAAGTACCAGGCGCACGTGCTGGGCGAGGTGCTGCAGGGGCGGCCGGCGCGCGCGTGGGCGGACGCGCGGGCGGTGCCGCAGGTCCTCTTCACCCATCCGGAGGTGGCCAGCGTGGGGCTCACCGAGGCGGCCGCGCGCAAGGCGGGGCACCGGGTGCGCTGCGCCGAGGTGGCGCTGGAGTCGGCCGCCGGCACGGGGCTGCTGGGCGAGGGCGCGCACGGCCACGCGAAGTGGGTGGTGGACGAGGAGCGGCGCGTGCTGCTCGGCGTCACGCTGGTGGGGCCGGGCGTGGGAGAGCTCCTGCACGCGGCCACGGTGGCGGTGGCGGGCGAGCTCCCCCTGGAGACGCTCTGGCACGCGGTGCCCGCCTTCCCCACGGTGAGCGAGGTGTGGCTGCGGCTGCTCGAGGCCTCCGGGCTCTGAGTCACGCCGCGGACAGCGCGGGCGCGCCCGGGGGCAATGGCCGCGGGCGCGGCCCTGCCCGACCTTCGACGCTGCCTCCGGGCGAGGAGGGCCGATGGGCATCCGGGATGCCGAAGACGCGGACACGGGGCGCACGGGGCAGGGCCCCGGCGCGGCGCCGCCCTCGAGGAGCTCAGTCGACGCGCGCACGCCGCCGGCCACGCCGCGCAACGCGCTCGCGAGCGTGCACCCCGCGCACCGCCTCTTCGACCTGCCGCAGCCGCTGCAGGTGGAGGAGGTGTGCACCCGCGAGGCGCTGCTCGCGCTGCGCCCCGAGTGGAACCGGCTCCTCGCGCGCACGGGCGCCTCCGTGCTCTCGCGCCACGAGCTGCTCTGGGCGTGGCTCGAGAACTTCGCCCCCACCATCTCATTGCGCGTGCTCACCGCGCGCGCACCGGGCGGAGCGCTCAGCGCCGTGCTGCCCCTGCTGCAGCGTCACGCCCGGTGGGCGGGGCTGCCCGTGCGCGAGCTGAGCAGCCCGGGCAGCGCCCACCTCGGCCGCTTCGACCTGCTGGCCGAGGACGCACCGGCCGCCGCGAGCCACTTCCTGCGCCACCTGCAGGAGGACCCCAACTGGGACCTGCTGCGGCTCGAGGACGTGCCGCACGGGGGAGGGGCCTGGAGCCTGCAGCACGCGGCCGAGGACGCAGGGCTGCCCTGTGGCAGCGAGCCCACGCGCACGTCGCCCGCGCTGCGGCTGCCCTGCAGCGTGGACGCACTGCACGCGCGCTGGAGCCGGAGCCTGCGCCGGCGCAGGAAGCGACTCGAGGACCAGGGGCCGGTGGAGCTGGAGCAGGTGACGGGCGGGGCGCGGCTCGTCGAGCGGCTGGCCGAGGGGCTCGCGCTGGACACGTGCGGCGCGCGCGGGCGGCGGGGAGCTGCCGTGGCCCAGGACGTGCGCGCGCTCGGCTTCTACACGGACGTGGCGCTCGCGGCGGCGGAGGGCGGCTTCCTCTCGCTGCACCTGCTGCGCTGCCGCGGCTACCCCGTCGCCTTCGACTTCGCGCTGCGCGACGGCCGGCGCCTCGTGCGCCTCGGGAGCGCCTGCGACGAGGCCTACCGCGCCTTCGGCCCCGAGCACCTGCTCAGCGCGGCGCTGCTCGAGCACCTCGTGGAGCAGGGCTTCGAGGAGTGCGAGCTGCTGGGGCCCGACGCTCCGGACGCGCAGCCCTGGGCGGACCGGCTGTGCTCCCACAGCCGGCTGCTGGTGTTTCGCGCGAGCCGCCGCGGGCGCGCCCTGCACGCCGCGCGGCTGCGCTGGCTCCCGGGGGTGCAGCGCGCCCTGGGTTGGTGGCGCGCGGGGGAGGACTAGGCGGCGGACTCGATCGCCTCGACCTCGAGCTCCGCCGCGGCAGGGGCCTCACCACCCTCGGCGAAGAGGGAGGCGGCGGCCGTGGGGCGCGCCTTTGGCGGACGGCCGCGGCGCTTCGGCGCGCTCTCCTCGTTCGCCGCCGCCTGCTGCGCCTCCACCGGCGCGTCCGTGCGCATGCTCTTGCGCGCCGCGCGCGGCAGGCTGATGCCGTCCAGCTTCGCGCTCAGCTCCGCGTTCTCCTCCGCGAACACCCGCACGTACGCGAGCGCGCGCTGGCCACGCTGCAGCAGCGCCTCCTGGCTCTCGTGCAGCGCGAGCCGCGCCGCCTCCATCGCCGCCTGCGCCTTCGCCAGGGCCTCCGCCCGCTCGCGCACCCGCACCGCGGCCTCCTGCAGCACGCCCGCGTCCATGTCGGGGAACTTCACCGCCTTCAGGTCGCTCGCGAAGAGCTCCAGCAGCGAGTGCAGCGCGGGGGAGATGGGGTCGTTCTCGGTCACGTCGAACATGGCGTAGGCCTCCGGGGTGGGGCCGCGGATCTGCTCACATGTTCAGTGCCGGTTTCAAGCGCGTCGTCTCCGGAGCCGATTCGTCGGGCCCCGGCGCGCGCGCAGGCGCGTCGGTACGCCTCTTGCTGTCCACACCCGCGGCGCGGAGGAAGCCCCCGGCGGCGCTCGCTGTTAGGTTGGCGCCGCCATGTCCGCCGCCCCTGCCCCCTCGCCCCGCCCCCTCCTGCTCGGCCTCGCGCTGCTGCTGGGCGGCGGCTGCGCGCAGGAGCCCGCCGAGCGCGCCGCGGCGCCCGCTGCGGCGGTGACGTCGGCGCCCGTGCCCGACGCGCCCATCGACATCCCCGCGAAGCAGCTCGCGCTCTTCGCCCCGCCGCCCGGCGGCACGCCCGCGCCGAAGGACACCGCGCCGCAGGTGGCGCTGGGGCGGCTGCTCTTCTTCGACCCGCGCCTCTCGAAGAACCACGACGTCTCCTGCAACACCTGCCACGTGCTGAGCGCCTACGGCGTGGACGGCAAGGCCGTGAGCAACGGGCACCGCGGCCAGCACGGCACCCGCAACTCGCCCACCGTGTTCCACGCCGCCGGCCACGTCGCGCAGTTCTGGGACGGCCGCGCGCCCACGCTCGAGGCGCAGGCCTCCGTGCCCGTGCTCAACCCGGTGGAGATGGCCATGCCGGACGAGGCCCGCGTCGCGCGCACGCTCGCCTCCATCCCCGAGTACCGCGCCCTCTTCCGCGAGGCCTTCCCCAAGGAGCGCCACCCGGTGCGCCTGGACACCGCCGCGCGCGCCATCGCCGCCTTCGAGCGCACGCTCACCACGCGCTCGCGCTTCGACCGCTACCTCGCCGGCGACAAGGCCGCACTCAGCGGCGCGGAGCTGCGCGGGCTGAGCACCTTCCTCACCGCCGGCTGCACCACCTGCCACAACGGGCCTGCGCTCGGAGGGACCTCGTTCCAGCGGCTCGGGCTCGTGGAGCCCTACCCGGACGCGCACGACACGGGCCGCTTCGAGGTGACGAAGGACGCGGAGGACCGGATGAAGTTCCGCGTCCCCACCCTGCGCAACGTCGCCCGCACGGCGCCCTACTTCCACGACGGCAGCGTCCGCGAGCTCCCCGAGGCCGTGCGCCGCATGGGCCGCTACCAGCTCGGCCGGAACCTGAGCGACGCCGAGGTGAGGGACCTCGTCGCGTTCCTCGAGAGCCTCACCGGCGAGCTGCCCCAGCTGCTCGTCACGCCGCCGCAGCTGCCTCCGAGCACGAAGGCCACGCCGCGGCCGGATCCGTCGCAGGGGCGTGCGCTCAGAGCGCCGCGATGAGCGCGAAGATCATCTGCGGCACGGGCGGGTCCTGGTCCGCCGCCGAGCCCTCGAGCCGGAAGTTGTGCCACGCGGCGCCCTTGGGCTCGTTGGGCACCGTGATGGCGATGGTGCCCGTGCCCAGCAGGCCGTGCACCCGCGTCTCCTTCTTCGTGCGCTCGTAGGTGAGCGACACGTTGGGCCCGCGCACCGTGTTGCCGTCCACCGACACGGTCACGAAGCTGCCGTTCAGCCAGCCGGCCCACCGCCCGTCGGGCTGGCGGCTCATGTTCACGTCCGTGCCGCGCACGTTCGTCGAGTCGAACGAGGCGCTGCCCTGCTGCGAGAACACCTCTCCGCGCGGTCCCTCGGCGAGAGCCGGTGCGGCGGCGAGGAGGGCCGTGACGACGAGTGCTCGGATGCGCATGGGCGGTCTTCTCCTGGGGCTGGCTGAAGGTCCGGAACGCCCCGTCTCCAGAGATAATCCCGGAGCGCGCGGCCCGCACGTTTCAGCCCCGTTTCGCAACGGTCGCGCCCGCGGCCCCCACCCCGTGCGGCAGCCCCGCCTGCACCCGGCGCACGTACGCGAGCTGCTCTGCCGTCCAGCCCCGCACCGCGCCCGGGCCGCCTCCCAGGGCCCCCGCCTCGAACGCGTGCTCGAGCAGCGCCGCCTGCTGCTCCGGGTTGAGCGCCTCCCAGGGCCGCCCCTCCGCGAGCCCCTTGCGCCAGTCGTAGCCGTCCCCGAGGAACTGCGCCCACAGCGCCGCGCTGAGGTAGCGCGTGCCGCCGTGCTGGTACTGCCACACGTGCGTGAGCTCGTGGACGAGGAGTCCTGGACTCAAGGGCCCCCGCCCGCGCGGCACGTACACCGTGCTGCCCAGTGCGAAGGCGCGCCCGCTCACCCCGAGCACCCCCACGCGCCCCTCCTTGATGCGCACCCGGTCCAGGTCCACTCCGCTGCCGAACACGCCCTCGAGCAGCGTGCGCTCGCGCTCGGTCAGCCGGCGCCCCGGAGGCTCCAGCCCCGTGAGCACCTGCAGCGCCGCGAGCAGCCTTCCGCCCAGCAGCAGCGGCGCATCCACCGGTGTCTGCGCCACCCGCACCAGCGCGTGCCCCACGTGCCCCAGCCCCGCGCGCCCCTCGCCCCGCGCGAGCCGGACGACCGCGTGTCCCAGGTGCCCGAGCGCCGCGCCGAGGCTGCGCCCTGCGCCCACGCCCGCGCCGAGCAGGCCCGTGCCCAGTCCGCGCCCCGCATCCACGAGCCTCGCAAGCCCCTGTTGCCTCACGCCCATCGCGCCCTCCGCCGAGATCCTCGACGCGCCGCCCTTCTACTTCGCCGAGGACTACCACCCGCAGTACCTGCACAAGAACCCGGGCGGCTACTGCGGCCTCGGCGGCACCGGCGTGACCTGCCCCATCGGGCTTCGCACGTAGCGACTCGGGCTTGCAGCGTCCCTGTACGCTGCGTCGGCCGGTGGGGAAGACGGATGGCTGGGTCCCGCGCGCGAGAGCCGAGCGCGCGCGGGCGCTGCCCTGCGTGACGCTCCGGGGTGACGCGGCGTGCGGAACGAAACGTCCGTTTCACGCGCGAGCACCTACCCCCTCCGGTCGCAGTGCTCTCCGCACCTGTTCTGAAATGTCGGGGGTTTTTCGGGAGAATTTTCAGGGTGCCGGCGCTGCTGTTACCCGCTCGAGCACATTCCGTGGTCATCGACGCGGGTGCCATGGCCGCTCACGCAGCAATAGGCCAGGAGCGTCTTGAAAGGGGACATTCCCACCTCGAGCCGGAACGCTTGCTGTCGTCCCGGTTCACGCCATTCCCATCCCGAGATCGCGAGGCCCACTTGCTGCGCGCGGTCCGCTACGTGCCGAGCTTCCTCGCCGTAACGAACCGAGCCACAAAAGGTCTCAATGCGGGCCGCTCGCCGCTGGCGGTAAAGGGAGCTGGCTGCAAGAACCAACAAGCCTCCGCCGCATACAGCGAGGATGGAGCGCCGCAGCTTCACGCTCAGCCGCCTCGCGGGTGGTGGTGCAGCGCGAAGGCTCCGCCCTGCGGGTCCTCGCACTGCGCTACGCGTGCGCCGCCCGGCACCTCCATGGGGCCGTTCGCCACGAGCCCGCCGAGCTGCCGCACCTTCGCGAGCGCTACGTCCAGGTTCGGCACCGTGAAGTAGTAGAGCCACTGCGGGTGCACGCCCGGGATGCGCGCCGAGTTCGACATCGCGCCCAGCGGCTGCGGCGCGCCCGGCAAGATGAACAGCTGGTAGGTGCCCACCGGCGGGCCGAGCTCCAGCGCCTCCGCCTTCTGCCACCCGAACAGCCCCGAGTAGCCCGCCCACTCTGCTTCCCAGTCCGTCGCGTAGAGCTCGTGCCACACCACCACCTCCGCGCGCGGCTCAGGGCGCGGGGTGCTCAGCGCGAAGGGCACGCCCTGGGCATCCTTCAGCGCGGCGAGTACGCGCCCGTCGCTCGTGCGCTGCGTGGGGCCGAGCTGCTGGCCTCCCAGCCCGAGCACGTCGCGCACCGCTGCCTCCACGTCCGCGACGCCGATGTGCCCGAGCCAGTGCGCCGGTGCGCCCTGCGCCCGTGCGCGCTCGGGCAGCAGCGTGAGTGCGCCCACGCGCTGCTCGCGCCAGTAGAGCTCGCGGGCGTCACCTGCGCTGCGCTGCTGCAGGCCCACGACCTCCGCGTAGAAGGCCGCCGCCGCCTCCGGGTCCGTCGTGCGCAGGTCGTACTGGGTGAAGGCTCCGCTCATGCGTGCTCCTTTTAGCGCAGGGTGAAGCCCATCATCCCTCACCCCGTCCCTCTCCCAGACTCGTGTTTCGCCGTTTCAGCCCGAGGGAGTGAGGAGGAGTCCCGAGGGAGGACGGGAGCGGGGCTGGGTTTTATGTCGAAGGGGTGCGCAGAGGCGTGGGCGCAAAACGTCCACGCCCTCGA
>NZ_VJZZ01000020.1 GCF_009659535.1 Aggregicoccus sp. 17bor-14 | reverse complement strand
TCGCCAGTGCGAGGGGGGCGATGCTTCTAACCCTGGCGCTTTCGCCTGTCAACCACTCCGCCCGTCCTGCCCGCCCGTCCCTGCCGCCCGCTTTCGGGCGGGGCGCGGCTTCTACTTCAGCGCGCCCTTCTTCGTCAACCGCTTCGTTTCGCAGTCAACTTCCCGCTCTGCGTCGCACCTTCGTGCACTCTGCGGCGGGGCGCGGCTTCTGCTTCGTTGCCGCGTCTTGTGTCAACCTCTACTTCGCCGCCTTTATTTCCGCTGCGCCTTTCGGCGTCCAGCTTCTTTTGGGCGGGGCGCGGCTTCTACTTCCTCGCCGTGCCTCCTGTCAACCGCTTCGTTTCCGCTCTTCATTCCGTCCGCCGCGCTTCTCTGCGGCTCGACTTTTCTCGGGGCGGGGCGCGGCTTCTAACTTCCTGCCGGCCTCTTCGTCAACCGCCTTTTTCGGGGTCGACTCTCTCGCTTCGGACCGCCGTGCTGCCCTCGGTCCGCTGCGCAGTGGGCGGGATCTAACTTCCCGTCCGGTCTTCGTCAACCGCTTTTCCATCCGTCGTTTCCGCCGGAGGGGCCGCCGGTTTCCCGGATGCCGCGGTCGCTGCTTCAGCTCGATTCAGACTGTCAAGGAACGCTCCCCGGCGCTGTCGCCCGAGAGACCTCCGCGAGAAGGTGGGCGGCTTCTACGCTCGGCCTCGCGGGGGGTCAACAATTCTTTTTCCAGGATCTGATCCGGGGAGCGTCAGGCCGCCCTGGGCGCCGCCGGAGGGGGCGGCCTGATCCGCCTCTCGCTCCTCGGAGAATGCTCCTGGCTGAGCACCTTCCGGGAGGGCCCAGGGCGGTAGCGCTGATCGCCGACACCTCCGGGAGCGCCTGATCGGGGTGGACGGCAGCGGGCGCCGTGGGAGGTGGCGCGGTGCCTTCCCCGATGGGTCGTCGCAGTCCCGGGAGGAATCGGGGGTGTTCTGCGCCTGAGGGTGCTCGACAGCGGCATCCCGAAGAAGGCCCATCGTCGGGAGAGCGCCTCCGCGAGGCGCATGACCGCTCAGGGCGAAGCTCTCCTGGCGCCGGCCACTGTCCGGGGCACCCAGCGGGAAACGCGAGTCGCAGCTGGGGCCGATACCGCCTGGAGCACGGGGGCGGCGGCGAGGAGCGGGTCTCGAGAGCGCTCGCCTCCGCGTGGCCCGCTGTCCCCGGACGTGGGCTCCGTCCGTATCCGAAGCGTCATGCGCCGGGCGGGCGTGCGAGGCGGGAGGCCATGCCTTCCGGCGCTGTGACCCGCGACGCCCTGGTGAGCGGAGCGCCCGGACGCGCTCGCGGGCACGGGGTGCCGTCGAGCGGCGCCTCCCCTCGCTCCCGCTCCGCGCCTCAGGTGCCCCCGCCCCATCCGGATGGGAGGGCCATTTGCTTGGCAATCGTGCGCGCTGCCTCGGCGCCCTCGAGCCGCTCGACCAGGTGCAGGCCCACGTCCAGGCCGCAGGTCCCCCCCCCTCCCGTCACCCGCTGGCCGGAGTCGACGAGTCGCGCCTCGACCGCCTCCACGCCCAGGGCCCGCAGCTCCTCGAGCGCGCGGGCATGGGTCGTCGCACGGTGTCCCCGCAGCTTCCCCGCCGCGGCGAGCAGGAGCGACCCCGTGCACACGCTGGCGAGCAGGCGGTTGTCCGGAACCTCTGCGAGCCACTCCCGGAGCGGAGCGTCCTCCACGAGGGCTCGGGTCCCGGGGCCCCCCGGAACCACCACGACGTCGTACGCGTGGAGGGGCGGGCGGACGCGCTCCACCTCGACGCGCGCGCCGCTCTGGGCCCAGACGACGGGCCCCGTGTAGCCCACCACCTCGCAGCTCGCCGAGGGGTCGATGCCCATCGAGCGGATGCGGGAGAGCGGGTCGAGCACCGCGACCAGGTCCAGCAGCGTCATCCCCTCGAAGGCGACGAGCGCGAAGCGGGTCCCGGTGACGCGGTCAGGCCCTGCCGCAGCCACCTCCGGAGCGAGCCGCGCGCGGATGGCGTCGCGCGGGAGGGGCCCGTGGATGTGAGGCATGGGGCCGCGCGGGGTGAGAGCCTCCTCCACGCGGACGTCGAGCCGGCGCGGGTCCACCTGCAGCGCGGTGAGGGGCGTGCCGGGAGCGAAGTACAGGCGCGCGCTCTCGAGGAGCGCGGGTCCGTAGGAGGCGTGGATGAAGCCTTCGCGGGCGAGCGAGGGCGGGGCATAGGGCGCCCCGCTCTCCTGCTCCAGCCCTGCAGCGGCTGCGCTGGGCAGCAGGTGGTAGAGCCAGCGCAACGGCCGGGTCAGCGGGACTCGGTGGGGGTGGGCGGCGCGAAGGGCTGGCGCTCGACCACCTCGTCGATGATGCCGTACTGGCGCGCGTCCGCTGCGCTCATGAAGTAGTCGCGCTCGGTGTCCTTCTCGACGCGCTCGATGGCGTGGCCCGTGTGCTTCACGATGAGGCCGTTGAGGTACGAGCGCAGGCGCAGGATCTCCTTCGCCTGGATGTCGATGTCCGTGGCCTGGCCCTGCGCACCGCCGAGGGGCTGGTGGATCATGATGCGCGCGTTGGGCAGCGCGTAGCGTTTGCCCTTCGCCCCGGCCAGCAGCAGCAGCGCGCCCATGGAGGCGGCCTGGCCCACGCAGATGGTGGCCACCGGCGGGCGCACGTACTGCATGGTGTCGTAGATCGCGAGCCCCGCGGTCACGCTGCCGCCCGGGCTGTTGATGTAGAGGCTGATGGGCTTCTCGGGGTCCTCGCTCTCCAGGAAGAGGAGCTGCGAGACGATGACGTTGGCCACGTCATCGTTCACCGGGGTGCCCAGCATCACGATGCGGTCCTTGAGGAGCCGGCTGTAGAGATCGTAGGCCCGCTCGCCGCGGTGGGTGTTCTCGATGACGTAGGGGATGTTCATGGCTCCCCTACGCTAACCGTCCCCCGCGCCGGATGCGCGCCCGTTGTGCAGCAGTGGGGCCGGGCCGTGCGCTGGACCACGCTTGGCCCGCCCCCCTGCCCGCTCGGCTGCTAGAGGTTGCCGGTCATCTTCTCCGGGCGCACCCACTGGTCGAACTGCTCGGCAGTGAGCAGCCCGAGCTCGACCGCGACCTCCTTGAGGGTCTTGCCCTGCTTGTGGGCGGTCTTCGCGATCTTCGCCGCGTTGTCGTAGCCGATGTGCGGGTTGAGCGCGGTGACGAGCATGAGCGAGCGCTCGAGGTTCTCCTTGATGCGCGGCATGTTCGGCTCGATGCCCACGGCGCAGTTGTCGCGGAAGCTGCGCGCCCCGTCTCCGAGCAGCCGGCAGCTCTGCAGGAAGTTGTGGATCATCAGCGGCTTGTAGACGTTGAGCTCGAAGTTGCCCGAGGCGCCGCCGAGGCTGATGGCCACGTCGTTGCCCATCACCTGCGCGCAGAGCATGGTCATCGCCTCGCACTGGGTGGGGTTCACCTTGCCCGGCATGATGGAGCTGCCCGGCTCGTTCTCCGGGATGGTGATCTCGCCCAGGCCCGAGCGGGGGCCGCTCGAGAGCCAGCGGATGTCGTTGGCGATCTTGAAGAAGGCGGCCGCGAGCCCCTTGAGCGCGCCGTGCGCCTGCACCACGGCGTCGTTGGCGGCGAGCGCCTCGAACTTGTTGGGGGCGGTGACGAAGGGCAGGCCGGTGAGCTGGGCGATCTCCTTCGCCACGCGCTCGGCATAGCCCTTGGGGGCGTTGAGGCCGGTGCCCACGGCGGTGCCGCCCAGGGCGAGCTCGCACAGGTGCGGCAGCACGCGCTCCAGGTGGCGCAGCGCCTGGTCGATCTGCGCGACGTAGCCGCTGAACTCCTGGCCGAGGGTGAGCGGGGTCGCGTCCTGCAGGTGGGTGCGGCCGATCTTCACCACGCTCTCGAAGGCCTTCGCCTTTTGCGCGAGCGTCTCGCGCAGCGCCTTCACCTGGGGCACCACGCCGCGCACCACCGCCTCCACCGCCGCGACGCTCATCGCGGTGGGGAACACGTCGTTGGAGCTCTGGCCCTTGTTGACGTCGTCGTTGGGGTGCACCTTGCGCGACTCGCCGCGCTCGCCGCCCAGCAGCTCGGAGGCGCGGTTGGCCAGCACCTCGTTCACGTTCATGTTCGTCTGGGTGCCGCTGCCCGTCTGCCAGACGATGAGGGGGAACTCCTCGTCGTGCTTGCCGGCGAGCACCTCGTCCGCCGCCTTCACGATGGCCTCGCCGCGCTCCTTGGCGAGCGTGCCGTTCTCCACGTTCACGATCGCCGCCGCCTTCTTCACCAGCACGAGCGCGCGGATGAGCGCCAGGGGCATGCGCTCGGAGGAGATGTCGAAGTTCTGGCGGCTGCGCTGCGTCTGCGCGCCCCAGAGGCGGTCGGCGGGGACCTCGATGGGGCCGAAGGTGTCCTTCTCGATGCGAACGTTCTTGGTGCTCACGGTGGGAGCCTCCCTGAAAAGGTATTGGACGCCTGGCGCCATAACACGCCGCTCCCGGCCCGGGCGGTCCCTCTGGCGCGCCGGGTGCCTGCGCCGAACGCTCGGGGCATGAGCAGAACTCATCGCGGCTGGCGGCCCGCCGCACCCGCGCCGGGCAGGCAGGCTGCGCCCGCGGCCCGTGCGCTAGCCTCGCGCGAAGCGATGAGCTCCCCTGCCCCCGACCTCCCCCGCGTCCGCGCGCTGCTGCTGGCCCAGGAGCGCGGCACCCCGATGCGCCGCGTGCCCGAGGCGCTCGCGCTCGCCGGGCAGGGCTTCGCGGGCTGCCGCCACACGCGCCGCGCGCTCGGGCACAAGCGCCAGCTGCTGCTGTTGGACGAGGCGTCGCTCGCGCAGCTGGGGCTCGAGGTGGGGCAGCTCAAGGAGAACGTGGTCGTGGCGGGGCTCGCGCTGCAGGCGCTGCCGCCGGGGCAGCGGCTCGCGCTGGGGCCCGAGGTGCGCGTGGAGCTGAGCGAGCCGTGCGTGCCCTGCTGGAAGCTCGATGCGCTGCGGCCCGGCCTCCTCCAGGAGAGCTGGGGCCGGCGCGACCAGCACGCGCGCGCGGTGCTGGGAGCCGTGCTCTTGCTCGACGTCAACCCGGACGCGCCGCGGCCCATCGTCCCCAAGCTGCCCTGACGCGAAGGGCCCGGGCGCCCTGCCCCATTGCCCCGGGAGGGGAAGATCCGCTAGCAACGCGGGACGGCGGCGCATCCTGGCGCCCCCGTTTCCGGATTCCCGAGGGGGGAGAGGCAATGCAGAAGAAGGTCCTGATTGGCGTAGGCGTGGGCTGTGGCGTGGTGCTGCTGCTCATCGTGGGCGTGGTGGTGGCTGGCGGCCTGTACGTGAAGCACAAGGTCGAGGACACCACGGCGGGGCTCTCGCGCGTGAACGAGCAGCAGGCGTCGCTCGCCGCGCTCGACAAGCGCTTCCCCTTCAAGGACCCCGGCGAGGACGAGCTGCTCAAGCTCGACGAGAAGCGGCTCGAGGCCTACTTCGCCATCCGCGAGGAGGCGCTGCCGGTGTTCAAGTCCTACGAGGAGAAGAGCAAGGCCTTCGAGAAGAAGCACGGGAAGGCGGACTCCGAGCACGTGGACCTCGGCGCGAGCATGGAGGCGATGAAGATCCTGGGCGGGCTCGTGGCGGACATGCGCGCCTCCTACATCTCGAGCCTCGAGAAGCACGCGATGTCCCCGCGCGAGTTCCACGCCATCACCCGCACGCTCTACTCGACCTACGTGGCCGGGGCGATGCAGGGCCTGCAGGCGGCGACGGCGGCGCAGCGCGGCACGCTGGAGAAGGAGCTCGAGGCGCTCGACACGAAGCTCGAGGACGAGAAGCTGGACGACGAGACGCGCACCGGGCTGCAGGCCCAGCGCGATGCGATCCAGCAGCAGCTGGACGCGGCGGACCAGATGGTCGCCGAGCAGGCGCCCCCCAGCGAGAAGTCGCGCGAGGCGCTCGCCGCGAACACCTCGCTGCTGGAGAAGAACAAGGAGCGCATCCAGAACGCCGCGAACCCCGCGTTCGACGTCTTCCTCTTCAGCAACGACGAGGACCCGGGCCAGTAGCCCCACAGGCACCTGCATGCGCCGCTGGGCATCCAGCGGCGCTGACGCTTTCCCGCGGCAGCGAATGGGGTGGCCGCCGCGGGGAAGACCGGGTCTCCTACGGAGCTCCACCCCTGGAGGAATCCATGCGTCACCTGCTTCGCTCCTGCGTCGTTTCCATCGCCCTGCTCGGTGCAGTGGCCTGCGGCCCCGACAGCGCGCCCGCGTCCACCCAGAGCGCCGTAATCGAGGGTCAGGGCGACCTGCTCACCGGCGCCGACGGCGGAAGCTCCGGCAAGGTCGTCGTGTGCCACATCCCGCCCGGCAACCCCGCCAACGCGCACACCATCGTGGTGGGCGCGCCCGCGGTGGCGGCGCACCTGCGCCACGGCGACTCGCTGGGCGAGTGCTCCACCCCGGGGGGGGGCGGCGGCAACACCCCGGACGGCGGGGGCAACGGCGGCGGCGGTGGCGACCAGTGCCAGGCGGCCGAGGCGGCCTGCTCGGACACGGCCCACTGCTGCGCCGGGCTCGCCTGCAACGAAGCGGGCGTCTGCGTGACGGTGATCAACTAGGCCACCCCGGCGAGGGCTCGCGCGCGGCCGCCGCATCGCCCGCGCGGGCCGCGCTGCCCTGGCCCCGCCCGCGAGGGCCTCACTTCACCGCTGCGCCTGACCCCGTGCGCGGGGTCGCTCCGGCCGCCGCCGTCCCCGGATTCCTCTCGGGGCCGCGGCGGCCGATGCATGCCGTGGCGGCGCCGGCGCTGCTCCGGGGCTTACCCCCGAAGCGGCGCTGCGGCCGCTCCGGGCTTGCGCTCCTGCAGACCTCAGAGCCGGGTGGGGCCCTGCGGCTCCGCGACCGCGGGGCCGACGCGGGTGAGGTTCCCCAGCCAGTCCATCAGCCGCTTGGCGGGGGCCCTGCCGGTGGCGTTGGGCGGGGTGAGCACCCAGAGCAGGAAGTAGATCGAGAGGAAGAGGCCGCCGGAGAAGGCGAGCCCGACCACGAAGGCGATCTGCACCAGGGCGGCGTCCAGGCCGAACTGGCGCGCGAGCGCGGTGCACACGCCGGCGAGGGTGCGCCCGCCGCCGCGGTGGAGACCCGCCGTCTGACCCTGCACCGCGTGGCAGTGCGGGCACGTCGTGGCCTCCGGCTCCAGATCCAGGGCACAGGCCGAACAGCGCTTCGTCGTCTCCATCGCATCGCTCCGTCAGGGCCCAGACAGGGTGGGTCGGTGAGAGGGGCCCCTGCCCTTGTTACGCGCTGCCGCCGTGCCCATTGCCTAGGGCCCGGGGATCACCAGCGCCTGCCTGCCCGCCTGCCCTCCCGGTGCTTTACAGATTTATAGATTGTCCTGTTGACGGGCTTACACAAATTGACGAGATGCATTAACTCAGGCTTCCATCTGCCGGCGTCGTGCCGCAGTTTGCCGCTGGAAGAGCGATTTACAACGCAACACGTCAGGAGCCCAGGATGAGCGCAGCCGCCCCCGTACTCACCTCTCCCTCCATTGGAGCCACCGGTGGCTCTGTCCCGGCGCCGCAGGTGGCCGGCGTGGTGCTGAAGGGGCCGATGCTCGCGGACTACGCGGGGGTGCTGACGGCGGAGGCGCTGGAGTTCGTGGCGCGCCTGCAGCGCACCTTCAACGCGCGGCGGGTGAGCCTGCTGGAGCGGCGCCGGGCGGTGCAGGCGCGGCTGGACGCGGGCGAGCCGCTGCGCTTCCTGGAGGAGACGCGCAGCGTGCGCGAGGGCGACTGGAAGGTGGCGCCCCTGCCCCAGGACCTGCTGGACCGGCGCGTGGAGATCACCGGCCCGGTCGACCGCAAGATGGTCATCAACGGGCTGAACTCGGGCGCCAACGTGTACATGGCGGACTTCGAGGACGCGACGAGCCCCACCTGGGACAACGTGGTGCGCGGCCAGCAGAACCTGAAGGACGCGGTGGCGGGGACCATCGAGTTCACGGCCGAGGGCGGCAAGCGCTATGCGCTGCACGAGAAGACGGCGGTGCTCTTCGTGCGGCCGCGCGGCTGGCACCTGCTCGAGCGGCACGTGGAGGTGGACGGCGAGCCGATGAGCGGCAGCCTCTTCGACTTCGGGCTCTTCTTCTTCCACAACGCGCGCGCCCAGCTGCAGAAGGGCACCGGCCCCTACTTCTACCTGCCGAAGATGGAGAGCCACCTGGAGGCGCGGCTGTGGAACGACGTGTTCCACCTGGCCCAGGCGGAGCTGGGGATCGCCAAGGGCAGCATCAAGGCGACGGTGCTCATCGAGACGCTGCCGGCGGCCTTCGAGATGGACGAGATCCTGTACGAGCTGCGCGAGCACTCGGCGGGGCTCAACTGCGGGCGCTGGGACTACATCTTCAGCTTCATCAAGAAGCTGCAGGCGGACCCCGCGAAGGTGCTGCCGGACCGCAGCCAGGTCACGATGGACAAGGGCTTCCTCGCGGCCTACTCGCAGCGGCTCATCCAGATCTGCCACCGGCGCGGCGTGCACGCGATGGGCGGGATGGCGGCCTTCATCCCCATCAAGGGCGACGAGGCGGCGAACCAGGCGGCGCTCGCGAAGGTGCGCGCGGACAAGGAGCGCGAGGCGGGCAACGGCCACGACGGCACCTGGGTGGCGCACCCCGCGCTGGTGCCGGTGGCGCGCGCGGTGTTCGACGCGCGGATGCCGGGGCCGAACCAGATCTCCAACGCCCGCGAGGACGTGCGCGTGGGCGAGGCGGACCTGCTGCAGGTGCCCAGCGGCAGCCGCACCGAGGAGGGACTGCGCCACAACATCCGCGTGGGCGTGCAGTACCTCGCCGCGTGGCTGGGGGGCCTGGGCTGCGTGCCGCTCTACAACCTGATGGAGGACGCGGCGACGGCGGAGATCAGCCGCGCGCAGGTGTGGCAGTGGATGAAGCACCGCGCCCCGCTCGAGGGCGGCCAGGTGCTCACGCCGGAGCGCTTCCGCGAGGTGCTCGGCGAGGAGATGGCGCGCATCCGCCAGGAGGGCGCCGGCGAGCGCTACGGCGAGGAGCGCCTGGAGCAGGCGCGCGCGCTCTTCGAGCGGCTGTCCACGCTGCCCACCTTCGAGACCTTCCTCACCCTGCCCGCCTACGAGGCGCTGCTGACCCTGTCCTGAGGGACGGAGTTTGCGCCGCGCAGGCGGCCTGACCACCTTCGCCGTCCGAGTTTCCGAACCTTCACCGCATCAACCGCAGCAACCGCGAGGAGAAGCCATGTACGACGCCGTCCCCACGACCCCTGACAACTCCCCCCACGCGAAGCTGCACGCGAAGCGCTTCGAGGGCATCACCCGCACCTACTCGCAGAAGGACGTGGAGAAGCTGCGCGGCTCGGTGCGCATCCAGTACACGCTCGCGGAGATGGGCGCGCGCAAGCTGTGGGAGCTGCTGCACACGGAGGACTACATCAACGCGCTCGGCGCGCTCTCCGGCGGCCAGGCCGTGCAGATGGTGCGCGCGGGCCTGAAGGCCATCTACCTGTCCGGCTGGCAGGTGGCGGCGGACGCGAACACCGCGGGCCAGATGTACCCGGACCAGAGCCTGTACCCGGTGGACTCGGTGCCGAACGTGGTGCGCAAGATCAACGCGTCGCTGCGCCGCGCGGACCAGATCGACCACGCCGAGGGCAAGGACGGTGAGCGCTACTGGTTTGCGCCGATCATCGCGGACGCGGAGGCCGGCTTCGGCGGCCCGCTCAACGCGTACGAGCTGATGAAGGCGATGATCGAGGCGGGCGCCGCGGGCGTGCACTTCGAGGACCAGCTGGCGAGCGAGAAGAAGTGCGGCCACATGGGCGGCAAGGTGCTGGTGCCCACCAGCCACTTCATCCGCACCCTGACGGCGGCGCGGCTCGCGGCGGACGTGATGGGCGTGCCCACGCTGGTGGTGGCCCGCACGGACGCGGACAGCGCCAAGCTGCTGATGAGCGACGCGGACGAGCGCGACCACGCCTTCATCGAGAAGGGCAGCCGCACGGCGGAGGGCTTCTACCGCATCAAGGGCGGGCTCGAGTGCGCCATCGCGCGCGGCCTCGCGTACGCGCCGTACGCGGACCTGGTGTGGTGCGAGACCAGCACCCCGGACCTGGACCAGGCCAAGAAGTTCGCCGAGGCCCTCCGCGCGAAGTACCCGGGCAAGCTGCTCGCCTACAACTGCAGCCCGTCCTTCAACTGGAAGAAGAACCTGGACGACGCCACCATCGCCAAGTTCCAGCGCGAGCTGGGCGCCATGGGCTACAAGTTCCAGTTCGTCACCCTGGCCGGCTTCCACTCGCTCAACTACTCCATGTTCGAGCTCGCCCGCGGCTACAAGGACGGCGGCATGGCCGCCTACAGCAAGCTGCAGCAGGCCGAGTTCGGCTCCGAGAAGGACGGCTACACCGCCACGCGCCACCAGCGCGAGGTGGGCACCGGCTACTTCGACCAGGTCGCCGAGGTCATCTCCGGCGGCCAGGCCAGCACGCTCGCGCTCACCGAGAGCACCGAGGCGCACCAGTTCTAGGCGGCGCGCGCTCCTGAAGTGCACGCGGCGGTCCGGGTCTCGTGCCCGGGCCGCCGTTTCACTTCGGGAGGACTCAGAGGCGGAAGCGGGTGAGGGACTCGGTGAGCTGCGCGGTGACGGTGCGCAGCTGGGCGGCCGAGGTGTGCATGGTGGTGACGGCGGCGGCCGCCTCGTCGGTGGTGCGCGACAGCTCGCTCACCGCGCCGAAGATCTGCCCCACGCCCTGGTGCTGCTGCTCGACGACGGCGGCGATGCGCTTGAGGCCGCTGCTGCTCTCCTCGAGCAGCGCGGCGAGCTCCTCGAGGCGCGCGCCGCCGGTGCGCACCTGCTCGAGCCCGGACTGCACGCGGGCGCGGCCCTGCTCGGTGATGCTCACGGTGTTGCGGATGGCGCCCGCCGTGAGCTGCATCTGCTTGCGCACCTCGAGCGTGGCCTGCACCGACTGGTCCGCGAGGCTGCGGATCTCGCTCGCCACCACCTTGAAGCCCTGGCCCTGCTCGCCGGCGCGCGCCGCCTCGATGGCCGCGTTGAGCGCGAGCATGTGGCTCTGGCCGGCGAGGTCGCGCACGGTGTCGGTGATGGCCGAGGCCTTCACGCTGCTCTCGGCGAGGTCCACCACGCGGTGGGCGATCTCGTCGATCTGCCCGCGGATGTCCTGGATGCCGCGCAGGCTCGCGGTGAGCGCCTCCATGCCGGAGCGCCCTACTTCATCCGCGCGGCGCGCGGAGCCGAGCACGTCCGCGGCCTGGCGGGCGGCGAGCGCGGAGGTCTGGCTGATCTCCTGCGCCGTGGCGCTGGTCTGCGAGAGGGCGGCGGCCTGGCGCTCGATGCTCAGCGCCTGCTCGTCCGCGGCGGCGGCGAGGCGCTCCACGGCCTGGGCGATGCCGAGCCCCGCCTCGCGCACCGCCTGCAGCAGCCCGCGCAGGTTGCCCACCATGGCGCCGAGGCTGCGGGTGAGCTGGCCCAGCTCGTCCGGGTGCGGGCTCTCCATGCGCACCGAGAGGTCCCCCTCCTCCACCTGGCGCGCGAGCGCGACGAGCGCGCGCAGCGGGCGGGTGATGGAGCGGCCCACGGCGGTGAGGAACACCCAGAGGAAGAGCGCGAGCGCGAGCCCCGCGGCGGCGAGCGCGAGGCGGGTGCGCCACAGCGCCTCCTCCACTCCGGCCTCGAGGCGCGCGGCGCGCAGGCGCAGCGTGTTGGCGGCCGCCTCGATGAGCTCCGAGAGGCGCTCGAGGCGGCGCGTGGAGGAACCGCTCACGAAGCGCGCGAGGGCCTGGGGCCGCTCGGCGTCCGGCACAGCGAACACCTGGGTGCGCACCGCGCGCGCGTACTGGCCCCAGGCCTCGCGGGCGTCCTGCACGTAGAGGTGGGCGTCCGGCGCGTTGGCGACCGAGAGCGCGCGCTCGAAGCGGGCGTCCACGCCGGCCGCCACCTCCTCCCACTCGCCGCGCAAGAGGCGCGCGCCGTCCGCGGTGGTGGGGGCGAGCATCAGGTGCAGCACGGCGCGCGAGGCGTTGAGCTCGCCGAGCAGGGACTGGAGGGTGTCGTAGGTGGCGGCCTCGTCCTTGAGCTGCCGGTGCCGCGGGCCTCCCACGCGGAACTCCTGCAGCGTGCGCACCTGCACGGCGTGGCTGCCGGCGAAGGCGAGCAGGATGACCCCGGTGAGCACCGTGAGCTTGCGGCGCATGTTGAGCTGGCGCAGGAGGGTCATGGGCTCACGTGCACGGGGACGAAGGAGCGCGCGACGATGGCCTGCCCCTCGGGAGACATGACGTGGTCGAGGAAGGCCTGCAGGGGCCCCTCGGGCACCTCGCGCGTGGCGAGCACGAGCGGGCGCGAGAGCAGGTAGTCCGCCGTGCGCACCGAGTCCGCGGTGGGCGCGACGCCCTCCACCTGCACCGCGCGCACGCCCTGCGGCGGAACGGAGAGCGAGCCGAAGGCGATGGCGCGCGGGTGCGCGGCGACGTAGGCCACCATCTCGCGCACGTCCGCGATCTCGTGGGCGGGGGCGAAGGCGGCGCCCTCGAGGACCTTCTCCCGGAAGAAGTCCGCCGTGCCCGAGCCGGTCGCGAGCTTGGTGGTGACCCGCTCCACGGGCACATCCGCGCCGCCCACGTCCTTCCAGCTGCGCGCCTTGCCGGTGAAGAGCTCCTTGAGCTGCGCGCGGCTGAGCGAGGCCACCGGGTTGTCCGGGTGCACGAAGATGGCGAGCGCGTCGTAGCCGATGATGACGTAGTAGGGGTGCTGCGCCTTCTCCGAGCTCTTGAGCGCGCGCGCCACGCCGGAGAGCATCACCTGGCCCTTCATCGCCGCGGCGAAGCCCGCGCTGGAGCCCACGTAGCCGTCGTAGGTGAGTGGCACGCCGCCGCGACGCACGAAGCTCTCGCTGAGCGGCGGCAGCACCGTGTCGCTCAGCGTCCCGGAGCCCGCGTAGCTGAGGTGGTCCACCCCGCGCGCGGCCGGGTCACAGCCGCTGCCACCGAGCAGGAGGAGCAGGCTGGCGGCGAGCCCGCGGACCAGGGCAGTGGAGGAGCGGGGAGGGGGCACGTCCGGGCCAGTGTAGCGGAGGCCGCCGCGCGACCGAATCCCCCCCACCGGCCCGGGTCCCCAGCGAGGGGGCGTGCGGCGCGCACCTCTCGCACACGGTGCGAGCGGGTGCGGGCCGCGTTGACCGGGCTCACCGGCTGTCCGGGGCTGCGGGCGCCGCCGCGGGGCGCGGCAGGGCGAGCGCGAGCGCGACGCCGAGCGGCAGCAGCGCGGCGAGGCCGAGCACGGGGCGCGCTCCCCAGCGCCCCAGCAGCGCGCCCGCGGCCCCGTTGCCCAGCGCCATGCCCAGCGCCCAGCAGGCGCTGTAGAGCGAGAAGCCCTCGGCCTGGCGCGTCCGGGGCAGCGCGCTCTGCAGCAGGAAGGTGAGCGTGCCGGAGAGGGGCGCGAGGAAGAGCCCCGCCAGGGTGAGCCACAGGGCGAGCGAGGCCAGGGAGCCCGCGCCCACCAGCGGCAGCAGCGCCGCTCCCCAGAGCGCGAGCAGCCCGAGGGCGCGGCGTGCGGCTGCCGCGGCGCCCGGCTCCCGCGTGCTGGCCGCTGCCGCGAGCCCACCCACGGCGCTGGCCGCGGCGAGCAGCGCCGCGAGCACGCCCCAGGCCGCCGCGCGCGCGCCCACCTCCTCGAGCCGCGGCGGCAGCCCTGCGTCCACTGCGCCCCAGCTCGCCCCCAGCACCAGCGAGAGCGCGAGCACGCGCGGCACGCCGGGCAGCCGCCACAGCGCCGCGCCCGCGCGCGGCGCCGGCTCGGCCCGCGGAGCTTCGGACTCGAAGCCCGGGCAGAGCAGGCTCCCGGCGAGCGCGCAGCCGGCCATCAGCCCCAGCGCGAGCAGCGGCGAGCCGGCGGCTGCCACCGCTCCCACGGCGAGCGGCCCCAGCACCCACTGCAGCTCGGTGAGGACGGCGTCGAGCGCGAAGGCACCCGGGCGCTGGGCCTCGGGCAGGGTGGCCGAGAGCAGCGCGCGCACCCCGCCCGGCACGCCCGCCGGCAGCACCCCGAGCAGCAGCGACGCGGCGAGCAGCAGCGGCAGCGGGGCGCGCAGTGCGGCGAGCGCCGCGAGGCCGAGCGCTCCGAGCGCGAGCCAGTGCAGCCCCTCGCGCACCCCCTGCTGCAGCGGCGCGCGGTCCAGGCGCCGGCCGCGCCACGGCGCTGCCACCGCGAGACCTCCCGCGTACACGCTCGCCATCCACGCGCCCTTCGCGTACGAGCCGGTGCAGGCGTGTCCCACCAGCAGCAGCGCGAAGGCAGCCATGGTCCCCGGCAGCCGCGAGAGCAGCGCGAGCGCCACCCAGCGCCGCCACGCGCGCTCGCGCCAGAGGTCTCTCGCCGGTAGCTGGAAGGTGATGGCGGCCACGGTGCTTCTCCCCTGCCCTGCCCCGAAGCGGAGAGAAGCTCACGCGTCGCGAGGGCGAGGGGAAGAATGCGAGCCGGGCCTCGTCGGGACAATCGAGTAAGGTGCCCGGCATCGGTGAGCTTTTCTCACAGGAGTGAGCCCATGTCCTCCCTGCCCCCGCTCAATGCCCTGCGCACCTTCGAGGCCGCCGCCCGCCACCGGCACCTCGGCCGCGCCGCCCAGGAGCTGCATGTCACCCACGGCGCGGTGAGCCGGCAGGTGAAGAACCTGGAGGCGCACCTGGGCGTGCGGGTGTTCGCGCGCGCAGGCCGCGGGCTCGAGCTCACCGAGGCCGGGCGCGAGCTGTACGAGCGCGCCACCCGCATCTTCGAGGAGCTGGCGGTGGCCGTGGAGCGCGTGTCCTCCCACCCCACGCCCACGGTGCTGCGCGTGGGCGCGCCCCGGGCCTTCAGCGCCCGCTGGCTCGCGCCGCGCCTCGGCGACTTCTGGGATGCGCATCCGTGGATCGAGCTGCGCCTGGACAGCTCGCGCGACGAGGCGGACCTCGGCCGCGGCGAGGCCGACGTGAGCATCCGTTTCGGCGAGGGGCCCTGGCCCGGCGTCCAGGCGGATCCGCTCGGCACCGAGCGCCTGTTCCCCGTGTGCGCGCCCGCGCTGCTGCACGGAGCGCGGCCGCTGCGGGAGCTCACGGACCTGCAGCGCCACACGCTGCTGCACTTCACCGACACCCCGGACTGGGAGAACTGGCTGCGCACCGTGGGGGCGCGCGGGGTGGATGCGCGGCGCGGGCCGCGCTTCAGCGAGCTGAGCGCCGTGCTCGCCGCGGCGGAGGCGGGACAGGGGATTGCGATTGCGCGCACCTCACTGGTGCGCAACGAGCTGCGGCGCGGGCGGCTCGTGCGGCCCTTTGCCGGGGAGAGCGCGGACGGGCGCAGCTATGTGCTGCTGGCCACGGCGCGGGCGCTGAAGCAGCCGAAGGTGGCGGCGTTCCGCGCGTGGCTGTTGCGGCAGGTGGCGGCGGATGGGGTGGAGGCGGGGTGACGCGGGTGGGAGTCCGGCACCCTCACCCCGACCCTCTCCCAGAGGGAGACGGAGGACGCGGTCAGGCCAAGCGCTGGAGTTCGTCCCAGGCTGCGCGCACGTGGCGCTCCTGGGTGGTGGTGGCGCCGATGGCCATGCGCAGCACGTAGCGCGGCGGCGTGCCCGGCAGCACCGTGTGGGTGAGGAAGGCGCGGCCGCCGGCGTTGAGCTGCTCGAGCAGGTGGCGGTTGCGCGCGTCGCACTCCGCAGCGGACTCACCGTCTCGCGGGGCGAGCCGGAAGCAGACGAGCGAGAGCGCGCGCGGCGCGGCGAGCTCGAAACGGGCGTCCGCGCGCACCAGCGACTCGAAGAGCTCGCCCAGGCGCAGGTGCTCGCAGATGTGGGCCTGCAGGCCTTCCACCCCGTAGTGGCGCAGCACGAACCAGAGCTTCAGCGCGCGGAAGCGCCGCCCCAGCGGCACCTGCCAGTCCCGGTAGTCGATGACCTGGCCGCTCGCGCTCGCAGCGTTGCGCAGGTACTCGGGCGTCACGCTCAGCGCGTCCAGCAGCGCCTGGCGGTCGCGGGTGAAGAAGGCGTCACAGTCGAAGTTCGTGAGCAGCCACTTGTGCGGGTTGAAGGCGAAGGAGTCCGCGCGCTCCACGCCGCTGAGCCAGCCGCGCTGCTCGGGGCACACCAGCGCGGCGCCCGCCCAGGCCGCGTCCACGTGCAGCCAGGCGCCGCGCGCCGCCACCCCCGTGCGCTCGAGCACCTGCGCCACCTGCAGCAGCGGGTCGAAGGCGCCCGACGACGTGGTGCCCAGCGTGGCGCAGACGAAGAAGGGCACGCGGCCTGCCGCCTGGTCGCTGCGGATCTCCCGCTCGAGCGCCTCGGGGTCCAGCGCGTGCCCTGCGTCCGTGGCCACCTGGCGCACGTGCACCGGGTCCTGTGCGTCCTGCGCCACGCCGCACAGGAGCGCCGCCTTGAGGATGGAGGAGTGCGCCTGGGTGCTCGCGTACGCCACGAGGGGGCCCTTCATGCCGCCCCCGCGCACGGCGACGCGGCGGCGCGCGGCCACCATCGCCACGAGCGCCGCTTCGCTCGCGGTGCCCTGGATGACGCCGCCGCCCGTGGGGGCGGTGGAGCGGAAGGAGGCGGGCAGGCCGAGCAGCTCGGCGAGCCAGTCCAGCACGCGCGTCTCCAGCTCGGTGGCCGCGGGGCTGGTGCTCCAGAGCATGCCCTGCACCCCGAGCCCCGCCGCGAGCAGCTCGCCGAGCACCGCGGGCCCCGAGGCGTTCGCCGGGAAGTAGGCGAAGAAGGAGGGGCTCTGCCAGTGGGTGAGCCCCGGCAGCACCACCTGCTCGAGGTCCCTGAACACGGCCTCCCAGCCCTCGGGGCCGCCGAGGCCCTGCTGCGGCGCGTGCAGCGGGAGCTTCGCGGCCGTCTCGCCGGGGGCCACCTGGGCGCGCACCGGGAAGGACTCGAGGCGGCGCCAGTAGTCTGCGACGAAGTCCACCATCCGGTGGCCGAGCGCGCGGAACTCCTCGGGGGTCAGGTGCGGGGGCGGGGACGGGGCGTCGGACATGTCCTGTCCCATAGCGCTCCCCCACCCCGCCCGGCGAGCGGCAGATGGGCGCGGCGTGGCTTATGCCGCACTGCGCCAGGCGCGCCTCGCGCTTCTGGATGACGTGGAGGGGGGGTGGTGTATGGTGCGACCCCTTCCGGGCCCCCCTCTGCTGGCGGCGCCCCCGGTGCACCCATGCTCGTCCTGCGCGACGTCCAGAAGACCGATCTGCCGGGCCTCAAGCGCCTGGCTGCCGTGCTCAACACCGTCAACCTGCCCAACAACGAGGAGACGCTCGAGGCGATCATCGACAAGTCGGTGAAGAGCTTCGCGGGGAAGGTGAAGAACCCCTTCGAGCGCGAGTACCTCTTCGTGCTCGAGGACGTGCGCAACGGGCTGCTCATCGGCACGTCGATGATCATCGCGCAGCACGGCACCTACGAGGCGCCGCACATCTACTACGAGGTGAGCGAGCGCGAGCACTACTCGGCGAGCATCGACCGGCACTTCCGGCACAAGGTGCTCTCCATCGGGTACAACTACGAGGGCCCCACGGAGATCGGCGGCCTGGTGGTGGACCCGCCCTACCGCGCGACGCCGGACAAGCCGGGCAAGCAGCTGTCCTACGTGCGCTTCCTCTTCATCGCGATGCACCGGCGGCTGTTCCGCCCCAAGGTGCTCGCGGAGCTGCTGCCGCCGCTGCTCCCGGACGGGCGCAGCCTCTTGTGGGAGGCGTGCGGCAAGAAGTTCACCGGCCTCACCTACCACGAGGCGGACCGGCTCAGCCGGCAGAACAAGGAGTTCATCAAGGAGCTGTTCCCGTCCTCGGACGTGTACACGAGCCTCTTCCCCGAGCGGGTGCAGAAGGTGCTGGGCGAGGTGGGCCCGAACACCAAGGGCGTGCAGCGCATGCTCGAGCGGGTGGGCTTCCGCTACGTGGAGCGCATCGACCCCTTCGACGGCGGGCCGCACTTCGAGGCGAACACCTCCGACGTGACGCTCATCCGCCGCTACCGCACGCTGAAGCTCGCGGAGGAGGACTTCGAGCTGGAGGGCGACGACGTGATGGTGGCCTTCGAGCACGACAGCGGGCGCAACCGCTTCCGCAGCGTGCGCTGCAGCGCGCGCCTGGACAACCAGGCCATCTACCTGCCGGCGAAGGCGAAGCAGGCGCTGGGCGCGGAGCCCGGCGCGAAGCTCAGCGTCATCCCCTTCGAGTAGTGCTCAGGGCTTGGGGATGCGCAGCGTCTTGCTGATCATGGCGCTGCCGCTCGCCACGTAGAGCAGCGTGAGCGGGTGCAGCTCGAGCGAGCCGAGGCTCCACACGCCGCCGGGCAGCGCGTCCCCGAGCCGCCCCTTCCAGGCGCACACCGCGAGCACCGCCACCAGCGCGAGGCTGGTGGGGATGGGGGTGCCCTCGAAGTACTTCACCTTGCCGGTGCCGGCGCTCAGCTGCTCGGCGGTGATGTTGAAGCGCGCGAGGCGGCTCACGCCGCAGCCGACGAAGTAGAGCAGCGCGGCCACGTCCAGCTCGCCGCGCAGGCCCACGGCGAAGGCGAGCGCCGCGGGGGCGACGCCGAAGGAGATGACGTCCGCGAGGCTGTCCAGGTCCGCGCCCAGGGGGCTGCTCTTGTAGCGCCAGCGCGCGATGCGCCCGTCCAGGGCGTCCAGCACGAAGGCCACGGGCAAGAGCGCGAAGGCGGTCCACAGCGGCCCCATGTGCCCGCTGACGAGGTACTGCATCAGGGCGAAGATGGCCGCGGTGCCGGCGAAGGCGTTGCCCAGCGTGACGAAGTCCGCGAGCGCGAAGGTGCGGATCATCGAGAAGTGACGACGGGGCCGCTTGGCTTCGGGCTCGCTCGACGACATCCGCGGGTGCCTCCGGGTGGGGGTGGGTGCGAGGGAAGATAGGGCGTGCGGCCCGCGGGGCCTAGCCCGAGATGAGGGACTCCAGGGCGCGCGTGGCCCAGTAGACGCCGAAGCCCATGAGGGCGGCGGCCGGGATGGTGAAGATCCAGGCCCACACGATGCGGCCGGCCACGCCCCACTGCACGGCGCGCGCGCCGCGGGTGGAGCCCACGCCGACGATGGCGCCGGTGACGGTGTGGGTGGTGGAGACGGGGATGCCCAGCTTGGCGAGCGCGAGGATGGTGACGCCGCCGCCGGTCTCCGCGCAGAAGCCGCCGATGGGCTGCAGCTTGGTGAGGCTGTGGCCCATGGTCTTCACGATGCGCCAGCCGCCGAAGTAGGTGCCCAGGCCGATGGCCAGGTGGCAGGAGACGATGATCCACCAGTCGATGTGGAAGGGCTTGTCCTTCCAGATGGTGCCGAAGAGCACCACGGCGATGATGCCCATGACCTTCTGCGCGTCGTTGGTGCCGTGGCTGTAGGAGAAGATGGCGCTGGAGACGAGCTGCAGGCGGCGGAACCACTTGTCCACGCGCATGGGGGTGCTCTTGCGCACGGCCCAGGTGGACAGGATCATCATCACGGTGCCGAGCACCATGCCGATGAGCGGCGAGAGGACGATGAACATCGCGATCTTGCCGATGCCCGAGAGCACGAGCCCGGGCACGCCGACGGCCGGGAGCGCGGCGCCGATCATCCCGCCCGCGAGCGCGTGGCTGCTGCTGGAGGGCAGGCCCCACCACCAGGTGAGCAGGTTCCAGACGATGGCGCCCATCAGCGCGGCAAAGATGACGGTGAGGACCGCGGTGGAGCCCTGGGCCTTGAGCAGCTCGAAGTCGAGCACGCCCTTGCCCATGGTGTTGGCGACCTTCACCTCGCCGCCGAAGGCCGCGACGAAGTTGAAGAAGGCCGCCCAGGCGACCGCGATGCGCGGGGAGAGCACGCGGGTGGACACCACCGTGGCGATGGCGTTGGCCGCGTCATGGAAGCCGTTGATGAAGTCGAAGAGCAGCGCAACGGCGACGATGGTGATGACGGCGGCGAGCAGCATCAGCTGTGCTCCAGGACCACGCCCTCGATGATGTTCGCCACGTCCTGGCAGCGGTCCGTGGCGGTCTCGAGCAGGTCGTAGACCTCCTTCCACTTGATGACCGTGAGCGCGTCCAGGCCGCTCTGGAAGAGGCGGGCCATGCCGGCGCGCAGCACCTCGTCCGCCTGGCTCTCCACCTTCTTGATCTCGCGGCAGCCGGCGAGGATCTGGTCCGGCTTCTTGATGTGGCGCAGCTCGCGCACCGCGGCCTGCACCTTCTCGCAGGCGATGATGAGCAGGCGGGCGAGCTCGATCGCGTCCTCCCGGGGCGCGGGCAGCTCGTAGTAGTTGAGCCGCGCGGCGACCGCGTCCGTGAGGTCCAGCACGTCGTCGATGCGGCCGAGGAGGCGGTGGATCTCGGCGCGGTCGAAGGGGGTGATGAACTGCTTGTGGAGGCGGTTGTAGGCCACGTGGGTGACCGAGTCCCCCTTGTGCTCCACCTCCTTGATCGCCTTCACCCGCTCGGCGAGACCCGTGAAGTCCTGCAGCAGCGCGTGCAGCAGCCGCGCCCCCTCCACCGTGACCGCGCACTGGGCATCGAAGTCGTCGAAGAACTCGTCCGACTTGGGCATCAGCTTCTCGAGCATGCGGCCTCCCTGGCGGCTGCTCCGGGGGTGCCCCGGGGCAGCGTCAAAGCCGGGCGCGTTCTACAGCGGCGTTGCGCCGTTGTGACAAGAAAACCCGCCCCCTCGGGCCGCCCCCTGCACTTGTCACACGGGCGTCACACAGCCCGGGTGGCGCTCCTTATCGGTCCCCCGGGCGGCGCGTGATGCGGTGCGCGCCTGCGAGCAGGGCGAGCCAGCGCTCGCCGGCGAGGCGCGCGGGGGCCCCGGGGGTGGCCAGCGCGAGGGGCAGGTGGGTGTCCGGCGTGACCTCGTCGAGCGAGGTGGGGTCCAGGTCCAGGGTGGCGCCGCCTCCGAGCCCCACGCGCACCCAGGCGTGCGGGTAGGCGCGCCCGTCCTCCAGGGCGAGCAGCCCGTGCACGAGCGCCACCCGCTGCCCCCGGGCCGCCGCGAGGCGCGCGAAGCGCAGCGCGTGGGCGAGGCAGCCCCCCGCGCCCCCCTCGTCCGCGGCGGGGTCGAAGTCCGCGGCCGAGGGACGCTTGTCGGGCAGCGCGGCGTGGACCTCGCGGGCGAGCGCGCGCGCAGGGCCCTCGCGCCAGGCACTGAGCGGTGGGGCGGGCTCGGTGGGCGGGGGCCACGGCGGCGAGAAGGCGAGTGCGCCGGTGGCGCCGCCCGCGATGGGCAGGCCGCGCGAGAAGAGGTCCGGCGGGGGCTGCAGCCGCAGGCGCGCGCCCACGCGCTGGAACTGCGCCGTGCCCACCTGCAGCGCCTGCAGCTCGCCGTCCGCTGCGTACTGCGCCTCGAAGGGCTCGCCCAGCAGCGTGCCCGCGACGGCGTGGGGCCCCCGCGCTCGCGCGCAGTGGGGCCCCACCCGGCCGGTGAGCTCCTCGCGCGCCTGGATGCAGCCGGGGGCGGGCGGGCCGTGCCACAGCCAGAGCGCCTGCGGGTGCACGCCGCCCGGTGCGAGGAGGCCCTGCGCGTCCACCGCCAGCACCTCCTGCTGCGTGCGCGCGCCGACCTCGTCCCCGCGCGTGTGCAGGTGCACGGAGCGGTAGCGGAAGGTGCGCCCGCCCTGCTCCAGGGAGAGGGTCACGGTGCCCACCGGCACGCCGCGCCAGCTGAAGAGGAAGCGGGCCTCGGCGGGCGGGGGAACCGCGGTGAGGAGCAGGAGGGTGGGCAGGAGCGCGAGCACGGGGGGCGGAGCGGCAGTGTGCCGGCTTCTTGGGCGCGGCGCGAAAATGCGGCTAGCGTGGGCCGCACGTTCATGAACACCAAAGGCTACCTCTTCGCCTTCGGCCTCGGCGGAGGGCTCGTCGCGGGCCTGCTGCTCGGCGGTCTGGTCCACGCGCTCAACGGCCAGCCCCTCACCGGCAGCGGCTGGGCCACGATGCTGCTCGCCACGCCCGTGCTCTTCCTGAGCGCGGGCTACTTCTTCTGGTACCGATGGAGCAGCCGGCGCTCGCGCAGCCGCGCGCGGGTGCTGGCGCGGCTCGCGCAGGGAGACCTGGCGACGACGGCGCGCGGCGACTTCGAGGGCCAGGCGGAGGTGCGCCGGCTCATCCTCAGCCTGCGGCGCGCTCTGGGGCAGGTGCAGCGGGTGACGGGCAACGTGCACCGCACCTGCAACGCGGTGGGCGAGCAGGCGCGCCAGCTGCTGGAGGCGGCGCGGCGGCAGGGCGGCGCGGTGGACCGCACGCTCTCGAGCGTGGGCCACATGGGCAACAGCCTGCAGGCGGCGGGCAAGCGCGTGGGGCAGCTGGAGACCTTCGCGCAGGACACGACGACGGCGCTCGCGGAGATGACCGAGCGCATCGAGCAGGTGGCGAGCGCGCTGGGCACGCTGGACGGCTTCGCGCACCGCACGAGCGACCTGGTGCAGCTGATGTCCGAGCGCGTGGGGCACATCGCGGCCTCGGGCGATGCGCTGGCGCGCTTCGCCTCGGAGGCCGAGGACTACGTGGCCGCGGTGGAGGGCGGCATCGAGAGCGTGCGCCGCCGCGCGACCGAGACGAACGAGCTGGCGGTCGCCGTGACCGAGACGGCCGAGCGCGGCGAGGCGCTGGTGGGCGACGCGGTGCAGGGCATGTACCGCGTGGAGGAGACGGTGCGCCGCGCGGCGGAGCTGGTGGACTCGCTGGGCACGCGCTCCACGGAGATCGGCCGCATCGTGGACGTCATCCAGGAGATTGCGGACCAGACGAACCTGCTCGCGCTCAACGCCGCCATCATCGCGGCGCAGGCGGGCGAGCACGGGCGGGCCTTCGGCGTGGTGGCGGACGAGATCCGCGGCCTGGCCGAGAGGACGGCGCGCTCCACGCGCGAGATCGGCAGCATGGTCACCGGCGTGCGCGAGGCGGTGGACACGGCCGTGGCGCTGGTGAGCGACGGGCGCGAGATGGCCACGGTGGGCGTGCAGCTGGGAGACCGCGCGGCCGGTGCGCTGAAGGAGATCCGCACCATCACCCGGCGCACCTTCGCCGCGGTGGAGGCGACGGTGGCGGAGACGCAGCGGCTGGACGAGCAGGGCTCGGGGGTGTCCGAGGCGAGCCGGCGCGTGGCGCGCCAGGTCTCGGACGTGACGCGCTCGGCGGTGGAGCAGGCGGGGCACGCGCGCGAGCTGGTGCGCCAGACGCAGGAGATGGCGCGGCTCGCGCAGAGCGCGAGCCAGAAGGCGGAGGGCCAGGCGCGCACGGGCCGCGACCTCTCGGACTCGGTGCTGCGGCTCACCGCCGCCATCGATGAGATCCGCGGCGCGCACGGCGTGCTCACCCAGGGCGACGCGAGCATCGGCGAGGAGGTGGCGCAGGTGCGCGAGGACGCGCGCCGGGTGCTGGTGGTGGGCGACGGGCTGAGCCGCACGGTGGAGCAGCTGGGGCACGAGGCGGAGAGCCTGGAGGAGGAGGTGTTCCGCTTCCAGCTGCCCACGGCGCGGGTGGGCGGCACGCTGCGCGCGGGCATCCACCAGGCGGCGGAGCTGGACGCGGTGCACGGGCTGGACCCGCTCTTCACGGTGGCCAACCAGCTGGTGGAGGTGGCCGCGTGCCTCTACGGCACGCTCCTGCGGCTGGAGGACGGCATCCTCGCGCCGGACCTGGCCGAGCGCTGGGAGGCGGACCCCACGGCGCGCCGCTACCGCTTCCACCTGCGGCGCGGGGTGAGCTTCACCGACGGCAGTCCCCTCACCGCGCGCGACGTGAAGCGCCACTTCGAGCGCCTGCTGGACCCGGCCGTGCACAGCCCGGACGCGTGGATCCTCAAGGAGGTGGAGGGCGCGGCGGCCTTCAGCTCAGGGCAAGCGCGCGAGGTGAGCGGCCTCGAGGTGCTGGACGAGAGCACGCTCGAGGTGCGCCTCGAGACCCCCAAGGCCTTCTTCCTGCACCTGGTGACGCTGCCGGCCATGGCGGTGGCGAAGCTGGACGGCCGCGGCCAGCTGCTGGGCACCGGCCCCTTCCGGCTCGTGCGCCTGGGGGCGGACGGCATCGAGCTGGAGCGCAACCCGACGTACTACGAGCCGGGCCTGCCGCTGGTGGACAGGGTGCAGATGCAGCTGCTGCCCACGCGCGCCGCGGCGATCGACGCGCTGCGCGCCGGCCGCCTGGACGTGGTGACGTACCTGTACGCGGAGCACGTGGAGGCGCCCGGGCTCGAGGGCCACCAGGTGGTGGCGAGCACCGCGCCCTCCACCTGGTTCCTCGCCTTCAACCTGAAGGACCCGAGCTTCCAGGACCCGCGCGTGCGCCAGGCGCTGCGCGCGGGGCTGGACCTGCAGGCAGCGGTGGAGCGCTTCCACTCCGGCGCGCGCACCGCGCGCACGCTCACCCCGCCCCAGCTGCTGGGTGAGACGGGGCTCGCGGCATCGCCGCGCCCGGACGTGGCGCAGAGCGAGCGGCTGCTGCGCGAGGCGGGCGTGCGCACGCTCAAGCTGACCCTGCACTACCCCGCGGGGCGCGACACGCGGGCCGAGGACGCGGTGCTGTTCGCGCCGCTGGTGGAGGCGCGGCTCGTGGAGCTGGACCACGTGGAGCTGCCCGCGGAGGAGTACCGCCAGCGCGAGCGCAGCGGGCGGCTCGGGCTGTGGCGCGCCGGGTGGATCGCCGACTACCTGGACGCGGACTCCTTCCTCTACTTCCTGCTGCACTCGAGCGCGCAGACCGTGTACCCGCTCGGCTACCGCAACGCGGAGCTGGACGCGCTGCTGAGCGAGGCGCGCGTGTCCGTGGACCCGGAGCTGCGCTACCAGCTGTACCGGCGCGCCGAGAAGCTCCTGCACCAGGACTGCCCCGTGGTGCCGCTGTACCACGAGCGCCTCTACGCGCTCGCCACCGCGGCCACCCAGGGCCTGCGCCTGCACCAGACGCCGCCGCAGGTGCGCTTCGAGAGCCTGTGGCTGGACCCCGAGGTGGACTAGGGCGAGGCGGGCGAGGCACTGCGCGCGGCACGGCCCCGGCGCAGCAGGTGGGCGGCCGCCACGCAGCAGGTGAAGGCGAGCGCCGGCGTGACGAGCACGTAGCCGAGCACGCCCACGAGGAAGAGCCCCCACGCGAAGGCGCGCACGGCGCGCTCGCCGCGGCGCTGCGCGAGCGCGAGTGCGGCGAGCAGGCCGAGGTCCACGAGCGCGACGAGGGCGCAGGTGCCCGGCGCGTGGAGCAGCACCCACAGCCCCGTGTGGCGCAGCAGGGGCAGCTCGAGCCCGAGCGCCGCCGCGCCCCCGAGCAGGCCGAGGAGCGGAAGGAGCAGGAGCAGGAGGAAGCCGTCGTCCCACAGGCGCTGCATCGCGTGGCGCATGGGGCGCGAGCATAGGTGCGGGACAATCGGGTGCGCCAGGTCGCCGGGAGGGCGAGCAGGACGGCCGTGGGGCGTGCCCTGCAGGCCGATGGCGGGCTCCGGGCGCGGGTGCCACGGGAGCGCCGGGCCCCGCGCGCGCGTGCCTGATGCCCGGGCGCAAGCGGGGTCCGATGGAGCGCCTCCCATGCGTCGCTTGCCCCTCGTCCTCGCCGCTGCCCTCACGCTCGCCCTGCTCCCCCGCGCGCTCGCGCAGAAGACCGCGGCCCCCTCCGGCCCCGCCCCTTGCGTGCTCGAGTACCAGCGCGCCGACACCATGTGGGCCGCCATCGGCCGGCCGGATGGAGCCCTCGGCACGGAGACGATCTCGCTGCAGCCCGGACAGACGAAGGTCTTCGTCACCGACTGGAAGTACGAGAAGAAGCGCAACGACGGGACGAACTACTACGGCAGCCACCTGCGGCTGGCCACGAGCCGCGGCCCGGGGGCGGTGCGGATCGTCGTGGTGGGCAACCCCATCTCCGAGGTGCAGGGAGCCGTGATGCAGGCGCTGGGGGGCCCCAATAAGGGACAGGCGACGCTCCAGCCAGGAGTGCAGGCCCAGTTCCGCCACGACCTGCAGGAGGTGAGCTGCCCCTGAGGTCGCACCCCGCTCGCCCGGCCGGAAACTGGCGCGGTGCTACAGGCCTGTCACTGTGGCGCGCATGCACTTCACCCCCCGCCAGCGCCGCTGCCTCACCGTGTGTTTCGACGGATTCCCTGCTGCCCCCGCGGAGGTGAGCGCCGCCGGGCTCTCGTTCGAGAGCAGCGCGGCGCTCGCCGAGGGCACGCCGCTGAGCGGCACGCTGGAGGTGGACGGCGAGCGCTTCCCCTTCGCCGGGCAGGTGAGCTGGGCGCGCGCAGGCAATGCGCGCCTGAGCCTGCGCGGGCGCACCGCCGTGCGCTTCACCGAGGCGCCCGACGCGCTCTGGGCGCGCCTGGGCTAGGCGGCGCCCAGCCCCAGCGCCTCGCGGGCGAAGCGGTGCATGCGCTCGAGCAGCGCGTGCGAGAGCTGCACGGGGCTCTTGCCCGCGAGGTTCGCGCTGGTCTCCAGCTTCTCCTTGCAGCGCAGGTCCAGGCAGAGCAGCACGCCCACGCGGTGCTTGCTGCTCACGTCCACGCAGAGCATCCCGATGTCCATGGACGAGCCGTAGGCGTGGCACCAGTCGCACACGCGCGTGGCGAGCCCCTTGTCCGCCTGGTTGTCGCGGCTGAACGCGACGCCCACGGGCTCCCGGCTGCCGGGCCGGGCGAAGACGAGGTTCACGTGGAAGCCGGAGCGCTCGGTCCACGCGAAGTAGTCCGGCACGTAGAGCGGGTAGCTCACGCCGCGCGGCGGCTCCAGGTGGCGGCGGTCGCGGGGGCGGAAGGCCTGCAGCAGCTGCTGCTCTGACTCGAGGCGGAACATGGCGCCGCGATTCTCGGGAGCTTCCGCGCTGCCTTGCAACCGGAGCGTGGGGTCGCCGCTGTCTGCAGTCCCGCTCCCCGTCCCGCTCCAGTCCCCCTGCTCTGGCCGCGGCTACGAGGCCTGCCGCCGGGCGCGGCTGCGGCGCACGAGCGCGCGCGCGACGAAGAACACCGCGACCCCGGCCACCGCGATGAGCACCCAGTGCTGGTAGCGGTTGAAGAGCGCGGTGAGGCGCTCGAGGTTGCCGCCCACCGCATAGCCCGCCCAGAGCACGAGGCCGGTGTGGGCGGTGGCGCTGAGCAGGCCGAGCACGAGGCAGCGCCGGATGGGCATGCGCGAGGCGCCCGCGGCGATGAACACCGCGCCCCGGATGCCGGGCAGGAAGCGGTTGATCAGCAGCAGCCAGCCGCCGCGCAGCCGCATGCGGTCCTGCAGGGACTCGAGCTGCGCGTGGGTGAGGCCGAAGAAGGCGCGGCTGCGGTCGCGGTCGAAGCGGCGCGCGAGCCAGATGCCGATGCGGTAGTTGCACAGCAGGCCCAGCGCGCTGCCGGCGAGCACCGCGAGGAACACGCCCCACCAGGGGTGGTCCCCGCGCACCGCGTACACGCCGCCCAGCAGCACCACCGAGTCGCCCGGGAAGGGGGGCACCACGTACTCGAGCATCGCGGCGAGGGCGAGCACGAGGTAGGCGAAGGGGCCCACCGAGGACATGAAGTGGTCGAGTTGCTCGATCATGGGGAGCGAGTACGCCTCATACCGTAGGCAGGGGGCTGGTGCAGGCGCGGCAGCGGCGGGCGGCGAGCGGCACCGGCTCGAGGCACTCGGGACAGGCGCGCGTGGAGGGGACGGCCACAGGCGCGGGCTCCGCGCGCGCGAAGCGCTCGAGCACCTTCTTCACCAGCAGGAAGAGCACCAGCGCGATGAGCAGGAAGTCCACGATGGCGCCGAGCAGGTGCCCGAGCTGCAGCTTGAGCGGGGACACCGTCCACGCGCGCCACTCGCCGCCAGGCAGCACGGCGTTGAGCAGCGGCATGAGCAGGTCGTCCACCACTGCCGTCACGATGCGCGTGAAGGCGTTGCCGATGACCACCGCCACTGCGAGCTGCAGCGCGTTGCCCTTCACCGCGAACTCGCGGAACTCCTTCACCATCTTCATGTGCGGAGCCTCCGGGAGCGCGGGGTCGCGGAGCAAGGGTCCTGTGTCAGGGCTTGCGACCGCGCGACAGATGCACGGCATCGCGCCCTTCCCTCTCCCAGGGGGAGAGGGAGGACACGTTCGGGCTACAGGCGCGCGCCGCGCAGCACCGCCATGCTGCGGCCGGTGAGCTCGAGGGCGCCCGCGATGGGCTCGCCGCTCTTGCGGTCGTCCGCGGTGTCGATCTCCAGCACCCACTGCTCGCCCTCGGCGGGGGGCGGCAGGGCGAAGCGCACCGGTTCGTGGTGGGCGTTGAGCAGCACGAGCAGCGCATCGCCCTTCACGCGCTGGCCGCGCTCGTCCGCGGTGGGGATGGCGTCACCGCCGAGCAGGAACGAGAGCGAGCGGACGAAGGGCTTCTGCCAGTCCTCGGGGGCCATCTGGGTGCCGTCCGGACGGAACCACTCGAGGTCCTTGTACTCGCTGTCCCACAGGTGCGCGCCCTTGAAGAAGCGGCGGCGCTGCAGCACGGGCTGCCCGTCGCGCAGGCGGATGAGGCGGCGGGTGAAGTCCAGCAGCGCCTGGCGGCGCTCGTCCAGGTTCCAGTCCACCCAGGAGATCTCGTTGTCCTGGCAGTAGGCGTTGTTGTTGCCGCCCTGGGTGCGGCCCATCTCGTCGCCGGCGACGAGCATGGGCACGCCCTGGCTCACCAGCAGCGTGGTGAGGAGGTTGCGCTTCTGGCGCTCGCGCAGGGCGACGACGTTGGCGTCGTCCGTCTCGCCCTCCACGCCGCAGTTCCAGGCCTGGTTGTCGTCCGCGCCGTCGCGGTTGTGCTCGCCGTTGGCCTCGTTGTGCTTGTGGCTGTAGGTGACGAGGTCGTGCAGGGTGAAGCCGTCGTGCGCGGTGACGAAGTTGATGCTGGCCTGCACGCGGCGGCGCGCGCCCTCGTAGAGGTCCGCGTTGCCGGTGAGGCGGTAGCCCATCTCGGCGGCCTGGTTCTCGTCCCCCTTCCAGTACTTGCGGATGGCGTCGCGGTACTTGCCGTTCCACTCGCGCCAGGGCGCGGGGAAGGCGCCCACCTGGTAGCCGCCGAGGCCCACGTCCCAGGGCTCGGCGATGAGCTTCACGCGGCTGAGCACCGGGTCCTGGGCGATGACCTGGAAGAAGGCGGCGCTGCGGTCGAAGCCGCCCTCCCCCGTGCGGCCCAGGGTGGTGGCGAGGTCGAAGCGGAAGCCGTCCACGTGCATCTCCTGCACCCAGTAGCGCAGGCTGTCCACGATGAGGCGCGCGGCCTCGGGCTTGCTCGCGTTGAGGCTGTTGCCGCAGCCGGTGAAGTCCAGGTAGTGGCGCTTCTCGGGCATGAGCCAGTAGTAGCTCGCGTTGTCCACGCCCTTGAGGCAGAGCGTGGGCCCCAGGTGGTTGCCCTCGCAGGTGTGGTTGTAGACCACGTCGAGGATGACCTCGATGCCGGCCGCGTGCAGGGCCTTCACCATGAACTTGAACTCGTTCACCTGCGCGCCCGGGGTGCGGTTGCTCGCGTAGCGCTGCTCGGGGGCGAAGTAGCCCAGGGTGCTGTAGCCCCAGTAGTTCTGCAGCCCCTTGTCCCCGAGGAAGGAGTCGTCCGCGCTCTCGTGCACGGGCAGCAGCTCCACGGCGGTGACGCCCAGGCTCTTGAGGTGCTCGAGCGCGGCCGGGTGGGCGAGCCCCGCGTAGGTGCCGCGCAGCGCCTCGGGCACGGCGGGGTGCAGCTTGGTGAAGCCCTTCACGTGCATCTCGTAGATGACGCTCTTGCGCCAGGGCACGTCCGGGCGGCGGTCGTTGCCCCAGTCGAAGAAGTCACTCACCACCACGCTCTTGGGCACGCCCGCCGCGCTGTCCTGCTCGTCGCGGGCGAGGTCCTGGTCCTTGTGCCCCAGGGTGTAGCCGAACACGGGCTGCTTCCAGTCCGGCTCGCCGTGCAGGGCCTTGGCGTAGGGGTCCACCAGCAGCTTGTGGGGGTTGCAGCGGTGGCCATTCTGCGGCTCGTAGGGGCCGTGCACGCGCAGGCCGTAGAGCTGGCCCGGGGCGAGGCCCGGCACGTAGCCGTGCCACACGAAGTCGGTCACCTCGGGCAGGGCGATGCGCTCGAGCTCCCGGGTGGGATCCTGGGGGTCGAAGAGGCAGACCTCGATTTTGGAGGCCACCTGCGAGAAGACGGCGAAGTTCACCCCCATGCCGTCGTACGTCGCCCCCCGGGGAAACGGCTTGCCCGGCCACACTTCGCGTTCCATCGAACCCACCCTGAAGAAGCTCTTCGCCCGCGGGCGCGGCGTGCGCCCGTGGGCGAAGGTGGGGGCGGGTGGGCCCGGCCACAAGCCCACCTGACCAGCAGTGGACTAGCGGTGCGCCTGGCGCAGGTCCTCGCGGCGCTCGCGCCCGTCCTCGCGCCGCTCGCGCAGGCTCTGGGCGACCTCCCAGTGGGCGCGGGCGGAGAAGTCCGCGAGCAGCGAGCGCTTCTCGCGCAGCGCGCCGCGGCCCAGGCGCCCGCTCAGCGCGGCGAAGTCCTGGCGGAGGGCGCGCACGCGGCGCAGGTCCGCGCTCTCCACGCGCGCGTCGCGCTGGTCGTCGCGCAGGTCGCGGCGATCATCCCGGCGGGACTCGGCGCGCGCGGGAGGCAGGCCGCGGCGGTCCCCCTGCAGCTCGCGCTCGGAGCGCACGACCTCCCGGCGCTCGTCGCGCAGCTCGCGGAAGCCCTCGGCGAGCTCGCGGTCCATCTGGCGCAGCGCCTCGCGCTCGAGCGAGAGGAGCTGGCCGCGCTCACCGCGGGCGAGCGCGGCGTCGTAGCGGCGCAGCAGGGTCGCGGCCTCGGCGCGGTCGCGCCGGTCGTCGCGCAGCTCGCGCCCGTCCTGGCGCAGCTCGTGGCGGTCCTGGGGCAGCTCGCGGGGCTGCGAGGCCGAGGCCGCGGTGGAGAGGAACATCAGGGCGACGAGGGAGCTCTTCAGGAGGAGAGGGCGCATGTCCTCTCAGACGGAGAAAGGGTCGCGGGATTCACATCACCCGAGCGACTTCGCTTCCCCGTGTGGGCACGCGTGTGCGCCTCAGCGCGCGCCCGCTACCCACGCGAGGTAGGGCGCGTGGCCCGCCTCCACCGCGAGCGCGAGCACCTCGGGGACTTCGTACGGGTGCAGCGCGACGACGCGCGCGCGCAGCCGCTCGAAGCGCTCGCGCGTGCTCTTGAGGAGGAGCAGGACTTCGGCCTCGTCCTCCACCCTCCCCTGCCAGCGGTAGATGGAGCGCAGCCCGGGGACGATGTTGCCGCAGGCCGCGAGGTCCTCTTCCACGAGCGTGCGCGCGAGCGAGGCGGCGACGTCCGTGTTCGGGCAGGTGACGAGGACGAGCTGGACGTCGGTCATGCCGCGGGCTCGAACAGGGTGCCGCCGCGCTGGCTCGCCTCGAGCGTGCCGCAGGCCGCGCCGATGTCCTTGCCGCCCGAGTAGCGCCGCGCGATGGGCGCGCCGAGGCACTGCAGGTGGTCGCGGAAGCGGCTGAGCTCCTCGGGCGTGGGCGGCAGGTACTTGCCGGTGGGGTCGGTCACGTCGATGAGGTCCAGCTTGATGGGGATGCCCTCGAAGGCGGCCTTGAGCGCGAGCGCGTCCTCGAGCCCCGTGTTGAAGCCGCGGATGGCCACGTAGGCCACCATCGCGCGCTCCTTGCGGGCGAGCGCGTACTCGCGAATCGCGGCGATGAGCTCGGGCAGCGGATGGGTGCGCTCGATGGGCAGCACCTGCACGCGCTTCTCCGGGATCGCGCTGGTGAGGCTGAAGGCGAGGCGGAAGGGCTGCTCCTCGCGGGTGTAGCGGCGGATGGCGGGCACCACGCCGGCGGTGGAGAAGGTGATGGCCTTGCCGCTGATGGCGAGCCCCGCCGGGTGGCAGAGGATGCGCGCCGCGCGCAGCGTCTCGGTGTAGTTGAGCAGGGGCTCGCCCATGCCCATGAAGACCGCGCCGCGCACGGGGCGGTCCGCCTCGGCGCGCACCTGCATCACCTGGTCCACGATCTCCCAGGTGCGCAGGTTGCGCTGGAAGCCGAGCTTGCCCGTCATGCAGAAGTCGCAGGCGAGCGCGCAGCCCACCTGGCTGCTGATGCACACCACGTACTTCTCCTCCGTCCCGGGCACGAAGAGCGGGATGCGCACCGCCTCCACGCGCCCGCCCAGGGGGCTCTCGAAGAGGTACTTCACGAAGCCGTCCTCGGCGCGGCGGCGCTCCACGATGCGCAAGGAGGGCAGCTCGGCGTGGGCGCGCAGGTGGTCCGCCACGCGCTTGGGCACCTGGGGCGCGGTGGCCACCGCCTCCACGTCCGCGGCGCCGTGGGCGAACACCCGGGCGAAGACCTTGGCCACCGCCGTGCGCGTGGGCGCGAGCGGCTGCAGCGCGGCCTCCAGCTCCGGCAGCGAGAGGGACTTGAGGTTGAGGGGGGCGGCGGGGGCGAGGCTCACGGGGAGCCTTCTACAGGCTTTGCGCCCGCCGCGTCAGGGGCGCCGGAGCGCCCGCGCTCAGGTTCCGGGCTCAGGTTCCGGAGGTGCCCGAGGTCCCGGACGGCTTGCACTTGGCGCGCAGGAACTCGGTCAGCTTGGCCGACACCTCGGCAGGCATCTTGCGGGCGAGCGCCTTCTTGCAGAGCCCGGGGGTGGCCCGGTAGCTGCGCAGGAAGTCCACACAGGGCGGGCAGCCGGACAGGTGCTCCTGGAGGTGGCGCTCCTCCTCGGCCGGCATCTCGCCGTCCAGGTAGTCGAGCAGCAAGTTGATCGAGTCTTTACAGGTGTACATCCAGACCTCAGCTGCCGTCTGCCGTGTGTGCAGGTTGATGCGTCGAGCCCCTCAGCGTTTCACGGGGTCCTGCACGCGCCACTTTCGAGCCCGATATTTTCAGGCCTCACTGTAGAAGCGGTCGATCTCTTCCCGAAGGGCCAGCCGGGCGCGGTGCAGCCGGCTCTTGATGGCGGGAATAGAGCTCCCGGTCACCTGTGCAATTTCTTCGTAGCTGAGCCCTTCCACGTCTTTCAAGAGGAAGACCTCCCGGTAGCCCTCGGGGAGGTGGTCGGTCGCCTGCTGGATGGCCTGCCCCAGCTCGGCGTCCAGGGCCTTCTCCTCGGTGCCGCGGCTCCACTCGTTCGAGGGGTAGCCGGTGAGGCTGCCGCGCTCGGTGAACTCGGGGGTCTTGAGCTCGTCCTCGTGGGCCTGGACGACGCGCCGGTGGCGCAGGCGCATCAGGGCGTGGTTCGCCGCGATGCGGTGCACCCAGGAGCCGAAGGCGGCGTCGCCCCGGAAGTCCTTGAGGTGCTGGTAGGCGGAGAGGAAGGTCTCCTGGGTGATCTCGGCGGCGTCCGCCTCCGAGCGCGTCATGCGCAGGGCGAGGCCGAAGACGCGGTCCTTGTGGCCCTCGACCAGGGCCTCGAAGGCGGCCATGTCGCCGTCCTGGGCGCGCGCGAGCAGGTGGCGGTCGGCGGCCCCCGGGTCTGCGTCCGGATTCCCGTCTGCGCCGGGCGGGGCGAGCAGCTCGCCCATCTCTTTGTGTAGGTCGGACATCTGGCGTCCAAGCTCCCAGCCGCGGTGTGAGCCGTCAAGGACGCTTTGCGCGGCGTCCGGAGGGCGCCTTGCTCACGTGAACATTGCCGCGAATCCAGAGCCGGTACGGCTCGGCGGCCCACGCGCCCGCATAGTCCACTCCCACGCGAGGGCCCCGCTCGACCCCGGACTCTCGGACGGGATCGCCCTTCAGCAGGTACAGCGGGGGGCCGAGCAGGCCGAGCCGGTTGTGGGAGAGGTCCAGCCCCATGCTGCGGCACAGGCGCCCGGGGCCGTCCGTGCGGGCGCCGGGAGCAAAGCCCTCGAGCGGCTCGAGCGCGCGCACGAGCACCGCGGCGGCGTAGCCCTCGGGGCCCGTGACGGCGTTGAAGCAGTGGTACATGCCGTAGATGAGGTAGACGTAGGCGCGGCCGGGCGGGCCGTAGAGGACCTCGGTTCGCTTCGTGCGCCCCTTCGCGGCGTGGCAGGCGAGGTCATGCTCGCCCACGTAGGCCTCCGTCTCCACGATGCGCCCCACCTTGCGCGGGGCGCCCGGGGACCCGGAGCCCTCCAGGACCAGGTGCGTGCCCAGCAGCTCGCGCGCCACGGTGAGCGCATCGCGCGCGTAGAAGGACTCGGGCAGGACGTTCTGGGAGGAGCGCGGGGACACGGGGCCTGTTCAACGTTGCCCTCCCTGGCCGGCCGAGCAATGGCGCCCGCCTGCCGGCCCGCTGCAGTGTCCAGCCGCACACCCCCCCAGTTCCCAGCTCCACAGGGCTGGTACAGATTGGCCCCATGCCCTCCTTCGGCCGGCTCTCCGGTCTGCTCCTCCCCCAGTTCTCGCTCCGCAGCCGCACCGACTTCGGCATCGGCGACTTCGGCGCGCTCGACGGCCTGTTCCGCTGGATGCAGGCGGGTCGCCAGCGGCTCCTGATGCTGCTGCCCCTGCTGCCCACGGCGCCCGGCGACCCCAGCCCCTACGCCACGCGCTCGGCCTTCGGGCTCAACGCGCTGTTCATCGACCTGGAGCAGCTGCCGGACTTCCACGCCACCGGCGGCGAGCGGGCGCTGGACGACTCGGAGCGCGCGCGCCTGGAGGAGGCCCGCAGCGCGCCGCGCGTGCGCTACGACCTGGTGTTCCCGCTCAAGAACGGGGCCTTCGCGCGCGCCTTCGAGCACTTCGACGCGCAGGAGTGGAGCACGAAGAGCTTCCGCGCGCGCGCCTTCGAGCGCTGGCGCGCGGAGCAGGGCGAGTGGCTCGCGAGCTACGCGCTGTTCAGCGCGCTCAGCGAGGAGCAGCAGCAGCGGGCCTGGTGGGAGTGGCCGGAGGCGCTGCGCGCGCGCCGGCCCGAGGCGCTCGCCGAGGCCGGGCGGCGCCTGGAGCGCCGGGTGCGCTACCACGCCTGGCTGCAGTGGGAGGCGGAGCTGCAGTGGGACGCGGCGCGCGCCCAGGCCCGCGCGCGCGGCATCCTCCTGTGCGGCGACGAGCCCTTCATCATCGGCCAGGACAGCGCGGACGTGTGGGCGCACCCGGACATCCTGCGGCGCGACGCGCGCCTGGGCGTGCCCCCGGACGACTTCAGCGCCACGGGCCAGGACTGGGGCCTGCCCTACTTCGACTTCGCCCGGATGCAGAAGGACGACTACGCGTGGCTGAAGAAGCGCGCGGCGAAGGCGGCGAGCTACTACGACCTGCGGCGCGTGGACCACGCGGTGGGCTACTTCCGGCAGTGGATCCGCGACGAGCGCACGCCCAAGGGGCGCTTCCTGCCCGAGGACGAGCCCACGCAGCGCGCGTACGGCGAGCGCCACTTCCGGCTGCTGAGCGAGGGCGCGGGGATCGTGGCCGAGGACCTGGGGGTCATCCCGCCCTTCGTGCGCGAGGTGCTCGGGCGCCTCGGACTGCCGGGCTACCGGGTGATGCGCTGGGAGCGCGATGGCGCCAAGTACCGCGACCCGCACGCCTACCCCGCCAGCTCCCTGGCCACCACCGGCACCCACGACACCGAGCCGGTGGTGGAGTGGTGGGAGGCGGCCACGGACGAGGAGCGGCGCGAGATGGCGCGCGCCTTCCCCGAGTTCGAGGGGGTGAAGGTGGAGCAGAAGTGCACGCCCGCCATCCACCAGGCCCTGCTCGCGGCGGCGCTGCAGTCCGGAAGCGACCTGTGCGTGCTGCCCTGGCAGGACGTGCTGGGCACGCGCGAGCGCATCAACCTGCCGGGCAGCATGAGCGACAGCAACTGGGCGTACCGCATCTCCCAGAGCGTGGACGCGCTGCTCACCACGCCGGAGACGCGCAGCGCGGCGGAGCGGCTCGCGCGCCTCTCCGTGGCGAGCCGGCGCTAGCTACCCGGAGCAGCGCACCTCGGCGGGGAAGGTGTCGAAGATGCGGCACTCCCCGCCGTTGTCGCAGGTGAAGCGGTCGCAGATCTCCAGGGGCACGCAGATGGGCGGCGAGCGCCCCGTGTCCTTGAGGAAGAGCTCCGCGCAGAAGGTGTCCAGGGGACAGCCGTAGGCGCAGTAGCGCAGGCCGTTGATGGTCTGCCCCTCCTTGAGGACGAGCTCCTCGGCCGGTCCGCAGGCCGAGAGCAGCAGGGTGGCGAGGCCCAGGGCGACGGCAGCACAGCGCGTGCGGAGAGGTGCCATATCAGCCACCACTCTGACGCGGCGCGGGCCCGGCTGCACGCGCCTTCGCACCCGGGCGGTGCGTTGCCGGACAGTCCCACGCGATTCTGCCGCGCAAGAGGGAAGCCAACCCCGCGCGCAGGAAGTAAATACGACGTGTGTACGCCGTCTCCCTCCCCCGCCCCCTGGCCCTGCTCGCCGTCCTGGTCCTGGCCGCCGCTGCGGGCTGCGCGAGCACGCGCCCTCCCCCCGGCCCCAAGGTGCACAGCCTCGAGGTGAAGGGGTCGAAGGAGGTGAAGGAGGGGGACATCAAGGCGAAGATCCTCACCACGGCCACGCCCTGGTACGAGCCCTTCTGGCCCTTCGACGAGCCGCGCTACTTCGACGCGAACGCGTGGCAGGCGGACCTGCGCCGCATCGAGCGCTTCTACGAGGCGGAGGGCTACTACCAGGCCCAGGTGCTGAGCAGCCAGGTGAAGCCGCACGGGGACAAGGCGGTGGACCTGAGCGTGCAGGTGCGCGAGGGGCCCGTGACCCGCATCGCGAGCATCGAGTTCCGCGGCTTCGACAAGCTGCCCGAGGACCACCGCAAGCGCGCGCTCGCGGACCTGCCGCTGGTGAAGGGGGACGTGTTCAAGGAGCTGGACTGGGAGGGCGTGAAGACGACCATCCAGGCGCGCCTGCGCGAGCTGGGCTACGCCGAGGCCGAGGTGAGCGGGAGCACCACGGTGGACGTGGCCACCCAGGAGGCGAAGGTGCTGGTGGTGGCGGACCCGGGCAAGCGCTACCGCTTCGGCAACACCTTCGTGGCCACGGACGCGAACCCCAAGGTGAACCACCGCCGCGTCATCGAGCAGGCGCAGGGCGCGGTGAAGAAGGGGGCGTGGTACAGCGAGAGCGCGCTGGTGGAGGCGCAGGCGCGCGTGTTCCGCATGGGCGTGTTCGGCGCCGTGAAGGTGAACCGCGGCGCGCCGGACCGCGAGGCGGGCACGGTGCCCATCGTGGTGGACGTGAGCGAGGCGCCCTTCCACTCCATCCGCGCGGGTGGCGGCGTCGGCGTGGAGAGCGTGCGGCAGGAGGTGCGCCTCCTGACGGAGTACACCGACCGCAACTTCTTCGGCGGCCTGCGCAAGCTCACCCTGCGCGCGCGCGTAGGCTACGCGTTCCTGCCCAGCGCGATCTCGGCGGTGCGCGGCAATGCGGATGACAGCGGCCCGGTGGCCAATGCGACGGCGGAGTTCGAGCAGCCGCGCTTCCTCTTCCGCGACGTGCGCGGGCAGGCCTCGCTCACCTTCGAGCGCGGCCTCGAGCCCGCCTACGCATTCAACACGGCGCGCCTGCGCACGGGCGTGGCCTGGCAGCCGCACCGCTCGCTCACGATCGCGCCGGCGTACAGCATCGAGATCGACCACTTCAGCGGCGACGAGCGCGCGACCCTCGGTGGAACGGCACCGGCGCTCGCCTTCGGCTGCGCCGACACGCTCTCCGCTTCCTGCACCATCGCACTGAGCTACCTGGAGCAGCTCATCACCTGGGATCGGCGCGACGACGTCTCCGAGCCGCGCAGCGGCTACTACATGGCGCTGGGGCTGCAGGAGGCGGGCAGCGTGCTGCAGGGGGACTTCACCTACCTGCGCGTGCTGCCCGAGGCGCGCGTGTACAGGACGGTGGACGACGCGCGCCGGCTCACCCTCTCGGCCCGCGTGCGGGCGGGCAAGATGTTTCCCATCGGCCAGAACGGAGGCGAGCCGAACAGCCCCATCATCACCCGCTTCTTCTCGGGCGGTGACCTGATGCGCGGCTTCAACAGCCGCAGGCTCTCGCCGCAGCTTGGGCAGATCCTCCCGAACAAGTGCATCACCAAGTTCGACGAAAACGGGAACCCGGTGTACCGGCCACCGGAGGAGTGCGACCCGAACAAGAAGGACAACCTGCCCTCGGCGGAGTTGGTGCCTATCGGAGGCGAGGGACTCCTCGAGACCTCCTTCGAGGCGCGCTACCGGGTTACCCAGAGCCTGGTGCTCGCCGCGTTCTACGAGACGGGCCTGGTGACGGCGCCCAAGGTGCCGCTGCGCGACAACGCTGGAGTGCCCCTGCCCACCGAGCCTTTCGGTGACCGAGACACGCTGCAGCACGCGGTGGGCATCGGCCTGCGCTACCTCACCCTCATCGGGCCCATCCGCCTGGACATCGGCTACCGGCCGCCCTTCGGTGGACCCCTGCGCGTCTACTCCGGCGCGACCACTCCAGCGGAGCAGCAGCTGGTCGAGGACCTCAACGACACCAGCTGCTTCGGGCTCTTCGGCAACAAGGGGACGAAGTACCCCGGTGCCCCTGAAGGTCGCTGCTCCTTCCACCTGTCCATCGGAGAGGCGTTTTGAGCGAGCCCGCGTCCACGCCCCCTGCCTCGCCCCCCGCGCGCCGCCACCCGTGGCTGCGGCGGCTCGGGCTCGGGCTGCTCGGGCTCGTGGGGCTGCTGCTGCTCCTGGTCGCCGGCGGGCTGGTGTTCCTCTCGCACGCGCCGGGGGAGCGCTGGCTCAAGAAGGTGGCGCTCAACGCGGCAGGGGACGCGCTCGCGGGAAGGCTGGACTTCGAGCGCCTGGACCTGCGCGGCAACGGGCTCACCGTGTACGGGCTCAAGCTCTACGACCCCGAGGGCGAGCTGGTCGCGGAGATCGAGCGCGTGGAGGCGGACCTCAGCTTGCGCGCGCTCGCGAGCCGCTCGGTGGACCTGACGCGGGTGCAGATCCTCCGCCCGCGCCTGTACCTGCTGCAGGACGAGCGCGGCCTCAACCTCGCGCGCGCCGTGGCGCCGCGCACGCCCAAGCCCGAGGAGCCGGCCACGCAGAGCCAGCTCAAGCTCACCCTGCGCGGCCTCACGCTGGAGCAGGGCTACGTGGACCTGCGGATGGAGCCGCAGAGCGCAGATGCAAACGAGTTGCACCTGCGGCTCGAGGACCTGGGCGCGAAGGGCAGCGCCGCCTACGCCGCCGCGAAGCCTGCGTACGAGGCCGCGCTGGAGGCGGCCGCGCGCCTCACCCTGCCCGTGCAGGGGCCGGTGAAGCTGAGCGTGAAGGGCTCGGGCGAGGGCGAGGGCGCGCAAGGAGCTCTCTCACTGCAGGTGGCCGGGGCGGGCGTGGACGCGGAGCTCGCGATGCAGGACCCGCTGCACCTGAGCGTGCAGCTGAAGCGGCTGGAGGCGGAGCCGGCCACCGTGCGCGCCTTCCTGCCCACCTGGCCGCTGCAAGTTCCGGTGACGGCGCAGGGCACGGGCGCGCGCGAGGGGAGCAAGGCGAGGCTCTCGCTCCAGGTGCAGGCGGCGTCGGCGCGCCTGAGCGCGGAGGGCTCGGGGGACATCGACGCGCAGCGTGCGGACGCGCTGCATGTCACGGCGCAGAACGTGAACCTGAAGGAGCTCATCGAGGACGGCCCGGTGACGAGCCTCTTCGCGGACCTCAAGGCCCACGGCGGCGGCACCCGCCTGGACACGCTGGACGGCGCGGTGGACCTGCGGGTGAGCCCCTCGCGCTTCCGCGGCCAGCCGCTGGGCCCGGTGGAGCTGCACGCGAGCGCGAAGGACGGGCGTTACAGCGTCTCCGAGCTGCGGGCGCTGATGCCGGGCGTGAGCCTGGGCGGCGAGGGCCGCGGGACGCAGGAGCGCTTCCGCTTCCAGGGGCACCTGGACGCGGGCAACCTCGCGCTCTTCGCGGATGCGCTCGCGCGGCTCTCCGGCAACCCCGCCCTGCCGCTCAAGGGCAGCGGCGGCCTGGACTTCACGCTGGAGGGGCCGCTGCGCCACCCCGGGGTGAAGCTCCAGGGCAGCTTCGCGAGCCTGGGCTACGGCACCACGCAGCTGCAGGGGCTCACCCTGCGCGCGCAGCTGCCGGACGTGCAGCGCCCGCTGGAGACGGACGCGGCGCTGGTGGTGAACCAGCTCAAGAGCGGCGAGCGCACCTTCAAGGACCTGGCGCTGACGCTCGTCACGCAGGGCCGCCAGCTCAAGGCCACCGCGCGCGCGCAAGGAGCCGCGGACCTGGGCCTGCAGCTCGCGGGCCTGGTGGACGCGGACGGCCAGGGGCTCGCCATCCAGCAGCTCAGCGTGCACTACCCCGAGGCGACGTGGACCTCGCAGGGGACGAGCCAGCTGCGCTTCCCCACGGGGCTCTTCTCCCTCACCCCGCTCACGCTGAAGAGCGGCGCGCAGCGGCTGCTGTTCGAGGCGCGGCTCGCGGGCCAGCGGGTGGACGGGCGCGTGGAGGTGGAGGCGCTGGACCTCGCGCGGCTGCCCAAGGTGTTCGTGCCGCCGGAGCTGGGGCTCGCGGGCACGCTGGACGTGCGGTTGCGCGCGAGGGGCGCCCTGCCGCGGCCCGACGCGGAGCTGAGCGTGAAGCTCGAGGGCGGGCGCTTCCAGCGCTACCAGGACCTGGGGCTGCAGCTGGACGCGCGCTACGTGAAGGACCGGGCGAGCGGCACGCTGCGCGCGAGCGCGCCGCCCGCGCAGCTCGCGAGTGACTTCGACGTGCCGGTGCAGGCGCTGCTGCGCCGCCGCCGCGAGCCGGTGCACCTGAAGCTGCAGCTCGAGCGCATGGACCTGGCGCGCGCGATGAAAGCGCTGGGCCGCCCGGAGCCGCTCACCGGCAGCCTCGAGGCGAGCCTGCTGCTGGAGGGGCTCGCGAGCGACCCGCGGCTGGACGCGCGCATCCGGGCACTGCAGCTGAACCTGCGCCAGGGCACGGCCGCGACGCTGCCGCCCGCGGACCTGGAGCTCACGGCGAAGAGCCGCGCGGAGGACGGCGCGCTGGGCGTGCGGCTCGCGCTGCTCAACGTGGTGCAGAAGGGCTACGTGCAGCTGGAGACGCCCTACACCGTGAGCGGGCTCATCACCCGGCCGCCCACGGTGGAGGCGGCGATGCGCACGCCGATCAAGCTCGCGTCGGAATTCATCGGGCTGCCGCTCAAGCTCTTCGCCCAGCCGGGCGCGTCCACCGCGCGCGCGGACGGCCTCGCGTCCCTGCGGCTCGAGGCCTCGGGCACGCCGGCGGCGCCCGTGGGCCGGCTGGACGTGATGCTCGACGGGGCCACGGTGCGAAGGCAGCCGCCGCTCGACGCGCTGCTCACGGTCATCGCGGGAGAGAAGGACGTGAAGGCGAACCTGGGGGTGCGCCGCACGCAGGGGCACGCGCCGCTGGTGGCGCTGGCCTTCGGGGCGAAGGCGCCGCTCTCGGCGCTGATGGACGTGAAGCGCCTGCCCGAGGTGCCGCTGGAGCTCGCGGCGCGCACCGAGCCGGTGGCGCTGCGCGACCTGCCCGGGATGGCGGTGGACCCGGAGCTCGCGAACAAGACGCTGGGCGCGGTGCTCGGCAGCGAGCTGCACTTCACGGGCACGCTGCAGGCGCCGAAGCTCTCGCTGGACGCGACGCTGGAGAAGCTGGGCGTGGGCAAGCTCGCGCTGGGCCGCGGCACGGTGAGCTACCGCTACGCGCAGGCGCGCTCCACGCTGGATGCGCGCCTGCAGGCGCCGGGCGGCGGCAGCCTGCAGCTGCAGGGCACGCTGGGGCTGGACCTCTCGTGGGCCGCGATGCAGAAGCCGATGACGGTGGGGGCCGCGCCGCTCACCGCGAGCCTCAAGGCGCAGAACTTCGACCTCGCCTTCCTCTCCGGCGGCGTGCCGGGGGTGACCGAGCTCGCGGGCATCCTGGTGGCGGACGCGAAGGCGAGCGGCACGGTGGCGAGCCCCGGCTTCCAGGGGCAGCTGGAGCTGAGCCGCGGCGTGCTCGCGTACGAGGGCTACACCCCGCTGCGCGAGCTGCACCTGGCGCTGCAGGGCAACAACGAGCGGGTGGAGGTGAAGGACCTGAGCGCGCGCAGCGGCGCGGGCAGCGTGCAGCTGAGCGCGCTCGCCACGCGCACGGGCGGCAGCCGCTTCGACATCACCGGCAAGGGCAAGGCGCAGGACTTCCCCATCGTGTACGAGGACCAGCTGGTGGGCACGCTCTCCACGCGCCTCACGCTGGAGGGCGAGGCCACCGAGCGCCTCATCAACCTGCGCAACCTCGCCATCCCCGAGGCGCACCTCACGCTGCCGGAGCTCGCGCGCAAGGACCTGCAGCCGCTCGCGCGCCCCGAGGACGTGGTGGTGGTGCGCCGCGGCCGGCCGGTGAACCGCGAGCAGGCGCGCAAGCTGAAAGTCCTGCAGGGCCAGCTGCGCGAGGCGCAGGGGCTCAAGCCCATGCCCGAGGAGGCGGCGGAGGCGGTGGTGAAGGGCCCGCCGGCACGCCGCATCTGGATCACCATCAACGCCCCGCGCAACCTCTGGGTGCACGGCTCGGACGTGAACGCCGAGGCGGGGCTGAGCGAGGACTTCCGGGTGGAGTACACCACCGAGTCGCGCATCTATGGCGAGGTGCGCCTGCTGCGCGGGCAGGTGACGGTGCTGGGGCGCCGCTTCGACGTGCAGCGCGACAGCACGGTGCGCTTCACGGGCCCCGCCGCGACGCCCTTCCTCAACGTGACGGCGGAGCACGTGGTGGAGCAGGAGTCGCCGCCCATCACGGTGTTCGTGACGGTGCGCGGCCAGGGCACCGAGGTGAGCTTCAAGCCCACCAGCCAGCCGCCGCTGCCGGAGACCGAGATCTACACGCTGCTCGCCACCGGGCGGCGCACGCTGCGCCGCGGCTCGGGCGCTTCCAGCAGCGGCAGCGCGCAGGCGGCCTCGATCGTGGGCTCGCTGCTCGCCTCGCAGGCCAAGAAGGTGATCAGCGACAAGCTGCCGCTCGACGTGTTCTCCATCGAGGCGGGAGACAAGGGCCTCGACCTCGCGACGCTCGAGGTGGGCAAGTACATCGGGACGAAGGTCTACATCGGCTACACCGGCCAGTTCAACGCGGACCGCACCCGCGGTGAGAACGCGAATGCGGTGCGCTTCGAGTACCAGTTCCTGCCCGCCTGGAGCTTCGAGCTCGGCTACGGCGACGCGGGCTCGGGCGGCGCGGACATCATCTGGACGAAGGACTACTGAAGCGGCAGCCGGGCAGTGGAGCGTCCGTGCGCCGATTCGTTTGACTTTGCGGGGCCCGGCGGCAACAGATGCGGCGGAACGGACGGGCCGTTCGCTCTGGAGACCCCGCTGCCCATGAACTTCCCCCTTCTCCTCGCCCAGCTGCCCAACGAGAACCTGGGCTGGCTCAGCCACAAGCTGCTGGGCGTCACGCTCGGCAGCGCCGAGTGGGTGCTGTGGGTGCTGGTGTCGCTCTCCGTGGCGTCCATCGCGCTGATGCTGGAGCGTGCGGTGTACTTCGCGCGCCACCGCCTGCCCAACTCGGAGGCGCTCGCGCTGCAGCTGGCGCGCGGCGAGTTCGATGCGGTGCGCAGCGCCGTGGGCGACCGCCCCGGCATGGAGGCGGCCGTGGTGCGCGAGGGGCTCGCGAGCATCTCCAAGGGCCCGGACACCGTGGAGCAGGTCATCGCCTCCACCGTCGCCCGCGAGCGCCCGCAGTACGAGCGCTTCCTCTCGTTCCTGGGGACGCTGGGCAACAACGCGCCCTTCATCGGCCTCTTCGGCACGGTGCTCGGCATCATCAAGGCCTTCAACGACCTGGGCCGCAGCGGCGCCAAGGGCGGAGCCATCCAGCAGACGGTGATGGCGGGCATCTCCGAGGCGCTCGTGGCCACGGCGGTGGGCCTCGCGGTCGCCATCCCCGCCGTCGTCGCCTTCAACCTCTTCAACCGCCAGCTCAAGACGCTCACCAGCCGCACCAACGCGCTGGGCTTCGCGCTGGTGGGTGCGCTGCGCGCCGAGCGGCGCACGGGCGAGGGGAAGTAGCGCCATGGCGGGGGTTCAGCAGGGCGACGCGGACGAGGAGATCGTCGGCATCAACGTGACGCCGCTCGTGGACATCACGCTGGTGCTGCTCATCATCTTCATGGTGACGGCGAACTTCATCGTGAAGGAGACGGTGGAGGTGGACCTGCCCAAGGCGGCCAACGGCGGCGAGACGGTGCAGGGGCTCGTCAACGTGGTGCTGGACAAGGCGGGGCAGCTCTACTTCGACGGCGCGCCGGTGACGGAAGGCGAGCTGCAGCAGAAGGCGGCCGCGCAGCTGCAGAAGGACCCGCAGACGCGCGCCATCATCAGCGCGGACCAGTCGCTTCCCTACGGCCGCGTGATGCACCTCATCGACGTGGTGAAGGGCCAGGGCATCGCCCGCTTCGCCCTCAACATCGAGAAGGACGTGGCGCCCTCGGCGCGCCCCGCCTCGCCGTAGCGCCCGCACCGATGCCCTCCGCTGCTGCCCACGAGACCGAGCTGCTGCAGAAGGATCGCGGCCGCGCGCGGCGCTCGCCGTGGCTGTTCCTGCTCGTCTCGGTGGGCCTGCACGCGGCCGCCTTCGTGGCGATGAGCCGGATGGAGGCGCGCGCGCCGGCGCCCCTGAACAAGGCCGTGGAGCTGGTGATGGTGGAGGTGCAGAAGCCGCCCCCGCCGCCGCCACCCGCAGAGCCCAAGAAGGAGGAGCCGCCTCGCCCCGCGCCCCGGCCGGTGCGCCCGCCGCCGGTGAAGGTGGCCGCCGCGGCGAAGCCTCCGCCCCCACAGCCCGAGGCGCCCCCGCCTCCGAACGACGCGCCGCCCCCGCAGCCCGCCAAGGCGCCGCTGGTGGTGGGCATCTCCATGTCCTCCACCACCACCGCGGGCACCTTCAGCGCGCCGGTGGGCAACACCGCCTACGGCAAGACGGCGGACAAGGCGCAGGCCCCCGCCGCGGTGAAGCCCTACTCCGCGGCGCGCTACGTGCCGGTGTACCAGGTGGACTCGGCGCCCGCGGTGCTCTCCGAGTACAAGCCCCCCTACCCGCCCGAGGCGCGGCGCGCGCAGGTGGAGGGCCAGGTGGTGCTCTCCATCACCGTGGACTCGGACGGGCGCGTGGTGGCGGTGAAGGTGCTGAGCGGCCCGGGCTACGGGCTGGACGAGGCCGCGCGCGACGCGCTGCGCCGCTTCCGCTTCCGCCCCGCCACCAAGGGCGGCGAGCCGGTGGCGACCGAGCTCAAGTACACCTACACCTTCCAGCTCGACTAGGCCGCCGCCGCCGCCCGCTTTCGGACGTTGCAAAGGCGCGTGCACCGGCAGGCGGGCCAGCGGGGGTGCACCCTGGGGACATTGCACCTCGGGGCACAGATGCCCACCTGCAGAGGAGAGAGAGGGGGGCTCCCCACGTGAACGCACCGGACGTCCAGATGGCAGCGGAGCGCGAGGCGCTTCGGCGCAGTCTCGCCTGGCTCGGACCCGAGGACCGCACCTGGGGGGCGCTGTTCTGTGCGCTGCAGGGCGTGGTGCGCGCGTGGGGCGGTGAGGGCGCGGTGCGGGGGCTCGCGCAGCAACCCCCGGGCGGCGGCTGGGCCGCGGCGCAGCGCTACCCCGCGCAGGACTTCCTGCGGCTGCTCGCCGCGAGCGCGGACTACCTGGAGGAGATGCTGGGCTCGCGCGAGCTCGCGCTGCAGTGCCTGGGCGCGGAGAGCGCGCGCGTGTACTTCGGCGCGCTGAGCGGGCCGCTGGCGGGCGCGGTGGCCGCGCGCGACCCGGTGGCCCTGCTGGACCGGCTGCCGGCCACGCTGGACCGGGCGCTGGGCTTCGGGCAGCACCGGATGCACGCGCTCGGCCTCGGGCACCGTCGCCTCAGCTGCAGCGCGGACCCGCTGCCCGCGGACTTCTACCTGGGGCTGCTGCAGCGGCTGCTGCTCGAGGTGGACGTGGACGGCGAGGTGCGCGCGCAGCCGCGGGGCCTCGGCGAGGTGAGCTACGAGTGCACGTGGACGGCGCCCGGTGCGCTGCAGCGGCCCGGGCGCGCCTGACGCTCAGCGGTGGCCGTGTCCACCGCCGTGCCCTGCCCCGTGCGAGTGCCCGTAGGGGCGGCCGACGTAGCGCGGGGCGTAGACGTGCGGCGCGTAGTAGCGCGGCCCGTAGTAGCGCGGGTAGCCGTAGCGATACCCGTACCCGTAGCCGTACCAGGGCCGGTGCCACAGGTGCACGGGGTAGTAGGGGTTGCCGAAGCCCACGGACACGTAGGCGTGGCGGTAGATGGGCACCGCCACGTGCAGCCCCACGCCCACGGCCCAGCCGCCGCTGCGGAAGTACCAGGCGCCGCCGCTCGCGTACCAGGTGGGGCCCACGTATGCCCAGCCGACGGCGGGCCGCGCGAGCCAGGTGCCCGGAATCCACGCCCAGCCGCGGTCACTCCAGTACCAGTAGCCTGCGGCCCACACGGCGTCCGGGGCCGGCGCGGGAGGCTGCGTCTCGGCCTGGGCCGGCGGCGGGGGCTCGGGGCTGCGCAGCGTGCCGTCGGCCACGGCCGTGGCGGGAATCTCCACCTCGAGTGAGCCGGGGCGCGCCCAGCCGCCCTCCACCCAGCGCCACTGCGCCGCGCCCTCGAAGTGCCAGTAGCCGTTCACGTAGTGGTAGCCCGGCAGGGTGGCAATCCACGCGCCCGGCTTGAAGCGCCAGGTGCCGTGGTCCCAGTACCAGCTGCCCGAGGTCCAGGTGGCTCCCGCGAAGGGCGGGGGGCCGCGCTGCTCGTGGGGAAGCGCCGGGGGCGCCTCGGGGGCGGTGACGGGCGCTGCGTCCTCCGCGCTCGCGTCGGTCTGCTGCTGCGGGCCGCTCGTCTCGGCGGGCACCGGCTCGGTCTGCGCGCGGGCACCCGCAGCGCCGAACAGCACCGCCGCCAGCACCGCCCACCCCGTCCACATCGACTTCATTGCCACATCCTCCAGCGCGTCGTGCGCGCAGGCGCCCGGCCGTGCCCCGGACGCCTCACTCCCCTCTTCACGAGAGATAACCCCCGGCGGCCGCGAGCGTTGCGGGAGCGCGCCCGGTGCCTGCCTGGTGGACAGAGCGGCGGGCACGCGAGGACGGCAACCGTCCGGTAGGCGTCGGCTCAGGCCAGCAGCGCCGCGCCGATGAGTCCGCTGTCGTCACCCAGCTCGGCGTCGAGCACCAGCAGCCCCTCGCGCGCGGTGCGCCCGCTCCAGTCCTGCACGCCCTGCAGCACGCGCTCGCGCAGGCCCGGGCAGTGGGTGAGCACGCCGCCGCCGAGGATGAGCCGCGCGGGGTTGAGCACCGTCACCTGGTTGGCCACCGCGAGCGCGAGCAGGTGGGCCGCCTGCGCGTGCACGCGTGTGGCCTCGGCGTCCCCCTCGCGCGCGGCCTGCTCGAGGTGCACGGGGGTGAGGCGCGCGGGATCTTCGGCGCACAGCCGCGCGAGCGCGGGCGAGGCGCCCCGCTGCAGCAGCTCGCGCGCCTGGGCGACGAGGTGGTGGCCGCCCGCGTAGGCCTCGAGGCAGCCCTTCTCGCCGCAGCCGCAGGCGCGCCCTCCGGGCACCGCCTTCACGTGGCCCAGCTCCGCGCCGACGCCATTGGCGCCCTGCAGCAGCTGGCCGTTGGCCACGATGGCGCTGCCCACGCCCGAGCCCACGAAGACCACCAGGAGGTCCTGCGCGCCGCGGCCCGCGCCCACCCGCAGCTCGCCCCAGGCGGCGGCGGACAGGTCGTTCACCAGGCGCACGGGGCGCCCGAGCCGCGCCTGCAGCAGTGCGCCCAGGGGCACGTCGCGCCAGCCGAGGTTGGGCGCCACGGCGATGCGGCCCTCGGAGGGAATCTGCGCCGCGGCGCCCACGCCCACCGCGCGCACGGGCACGCCGGCCAGGCGCAGCGCCTCCTCGGCCGCGCGCCCGATGCACTCCACGACCGCCGGGGGGCTGCGCTCGCCGAGCGCCGCGCGGGACGCGGCGAGGATGCGCCCCGCCTCGTCCACCACGGCGGCCCGGGCGAAGGTGCCGCCCAGGTCGATCCCCAGCGTGGCCAGGCTAGACGCCCGCCTCGCGCTGGGCGCGCGCGACGGTGGCCTCGATGAGCGCCTGCACCTCCTTGAGGCGCGCCTCGCTGCTCGCCTCGTAGCGCACCACGAGGATGGGCTGGGTGTTGGAGGAGCGGATGAGGCCCCAGGCGCCATCCGGCAGGGTCACGCGCACGCCGTCCACGTCCACGATCTGGTGGCCCGCCTGGCGCAGCAGCTCGGTGGCGCGGCGCACCACCTCGAACTTCTTCTCCTCCACCGTGTCCACGCGCAGCTCGGGGCTGGCGAAGGTCTTGGGCACGTCCGAGAGCAGGCCGGAGAGCTTCTGCTTCTCGTGGGTGAGGATCTCCAGCAGGCGCGCGGTGGAGTAGACCGCGTCGTCGAAGCCGAAGTAGCGCTGCTTGAAGAAGATGTGGCCGCTCATCTCGCCGGCCAGCTCCGCGTGCTCCTCCTTCATCTTCGCCTTGATGAGCGAGTGGCCCGCCTTCCACATCACCGGCTTGCCGCCGTGCTTCGCGATGTCGTCGTACAGCGTGTAGCTGCACTTGACCTCGCCCACGATGGCCGCGCCCGGGCTCTCCTTCAGCACGTAGCGGCTGAAGAGGATCATCAGCTGGTCGCCCCAGAGGATGTTGCCCTGGTCGTCGATGACGCCGATGCGGTCCGTGTCGCCGTCGTACGCGATGCCGACCTCGGCCTTCTCGCGCTTCACCGCCTGGATGAGGTCCTGGAGGTTCTCCACCACGGTGGGGTCCGGGTGGTGGTTGGGGAAGGTGGCGTCCATCTCGCAGAAGAGGGGCACCACGTCGAAGCCCATGCTCTGGAACAGCGGCACGGCGACCGCGCCGCCGGTGCCGTTGCCCGCGTCGATGACGATCTTCATCCCCTTGCGGCCCACCTTCACCGTCTGGCGGACGAAGTGGTTGTAGGGCGTGACGATGTCGTAGGGGGTGACGGTGCCGGGCTTCACGCCCTTCACGAAGTCCTTCGCCAGGATGAGCTTCTTGAGCTCCTGGATCTCGTGGCCGTGGAAGGTGGTCTTGCCGGCGCCGATCTTGAAGCCGTTGTACTCGGGCGGGTTGTGGCTGCCGGTGATCATGGCGAGCCCGTCCACCGGGAGCGTGTTGGCCGCGAAGTAGGTCAGCGGCGTGGGCACCACGCCCACGTCCAGCACGTTGAGGCCGGTGGAGGTGAGGCCCTTGCAGAGCGCGTCACGGAAGCGCGTGGAGGACTCGCGGCAGTCGCGGCCCACCACGATGGAGCGCCCGCCCTTGCGGGCGACGATGGTGCCGAGCCCCTGGCCCAGCAACTCCACCACCTCCATGGTGAGGTCCTTGTCGACGAGACCCCGGATGTCGTACTCGCGGAAGATATGGGTGTTCATGCGGGCGGCACTGTACACGCCGCCCTCCGGGAGGCCAGCCCCCTTCTCCGCCCCGGCGCTCCCCTCCCTGCAGGCCTCCAGAAGCCGCCCCCGGGAGCCTGCTCGCCTGCCCTGGACCCCGGCGGACGCGGGGCGGAGGGGGAAAGCGCTCGCACGCCCCGGGCCGCGCGGGCCACAGTGCGCGCCGTGCACGGCTGCAGCCTCCTGAACCGGGCGGGGTCCCGGCCCCTCCTCCTCGCCACCCTCTCGCTCCTCGCGGCCTGCGCTCCGCGCGCAGGGCTCTCGCCCCTTCCCGGCGGGCCGCAGGAGGCGGCGCAGGCCTACCTGGACGCGTGGGCGCGAGGCGACCTCGCCACCCAGGCGCGGCTGCTGGTGGCGCCACCCGCGGACTTCGCGGCGCAGCAGGAGCGCTGGCGGCAGGGGCTGGGCATCGGGGCCTCGCGCTTCGAGGTGCGCGACCTGGAGGGGGGAGCCCGCGCGGGCGAGGCGCGGGTGCGCGTGCGCGCGGTGCACAGCGTGCGCGGCCTGGGCGACTGGGAGGTGGAGAGCACCCTGCCCTTCGAGCAGCAGGCGGACGGCAGCTGGCGGCTGCGCTGGAGCCCCGCGGTGCTGCACCCCGAGGCGCGGGCCGGAGACCGCTTCCAGCGCACGCGCGAGTGGGGCCCGCGGGGGGCGCTGCTCGATGCCCGCGGCGAGCCGCTCACGGTGGAGGGGGACGTGGTGCGCATCGGCGTGGACCCGCGCCGCGTGCAGGACCCCGCGCAGGTGGCCGCCGCGCTGCAGGAGCAGCTCGGGGTGGAGCCCGCGCGCGTGCAGGGCGCGCTGGGGGTGCGCACGGCGGACGGCTTCGTCCCGCTCATCGACGTGCGCCCCGAGCGCTATGCGCAGGTGCGCCCCGCGCTCGCGCCGGTGCCGGGCATCTTCTTTCGCCGCGCCCGCGCCCGGCTCGCACCCGCCGAGGGCTTCGCCGTGCACACCCTGGGGCGCGTGGGCGAGGTGACCGCGGAGGCGCTCGCGGCGCTCGGTGCGCCCTACCAGGCGGGGGACCGGGTGGGCTTGAGCGGGCTGGAGCGCGCGCAGGAGCGCAGGCTCGCGGGCGCGCCCTCCGGGGAGCTCGCGCTGGTGCGCCCCTCGGGAGAGCGGGTGCGGCTGCAGCGCTTCGAGGGGCGCGGGGGCGAGGCGGTGCGCACCACGCTGCGGCGCGAGGTGCAGGGGGCGGCGGAGGCGGCGCTGGAGGGCGTGGCCCAGCCGGCCGCGCTGGTGGCGGTGGACGCGGGCAGCGGCGCGGTGCTGGCCATCGCGAGCCGGCCGCTGGGCGCCCCGCTGCACCGCGCGCTCACGGGGCGCTACCCGCCCGGCTCCACCTTCAAGGTGGTGACGGCCGAGGCGCTGCTGGCGGTGGGGATGCAGCCCGGTGCCCCCGCGCAGTGCCCGGCGGAGGCGGTGGCCGGCGGCAAGCGCTTCCGCAACTTCGAGGCCGAGGTGCTGGGCGACGTCACGCTGCGCGAGGCCTTCGCGCACTCGTGCAACACGGCCTTCGTGCTGCTGGGGGCGCGCCTGGACCCGCGCGCGCTCGAGGACGCCGCGGCCCGCTTCGGCTTCGGGGTGGCCTACGACGCGGGGCTGCCCTCGCCAGGCGCCACCTTCCCGCCGCCCCAGGACGACGCGGAGCGCGCGGCCGCCGCCATCGGCCAGGGGCGCGTGCTCGCCACGCCCCTGCACATGGCCTCGGTGGCGGCCGCGGTGCAGGCGGGGCGCTGGCGGGCGCCGCACCTGCTCGAGGACCCGGACGTCGACGTGCCGGACGCGAAGCTCTCCTCCGGCACGGCCTCCGCCCTGCGCACGCTGATGCGCGCGGTGGTGACGGAGGGCACGGGGCGCGCGGCGGCCGGGGTGCCGGGGCTCATCGGGAAGACGGGCACCGCGGAGTTCGGCCACGCCGTGCCACCCGAAACGCACGCCTGGTTCATCGGCGTGCACGAGGGCGTGGGCTTCGCGGTGCTGGTGGAGGGCGGCGGCGTGGGCGGCAAGGTGGCCGTGCCCATTGCCGCGCGCTTCGTCGAAGCGCTGCGCGCAACGCGCTGAGTGCGGCGCGCTGCATGCGGCGCGCTGAGTGCTACGCTCCGAGCCGCGCCGGGCGTTCCTCGGCGAAGAGGCGCAGGGCGAAGCGGCCCGCAGGGCGCTCGCGGCAGTGCGCAATGAGCGCAGCGAGCTCCGGGGGCACCTCTTCGGGCGGCGGGTAGTCCCGGCTCATGCAGTCGGGCACCAGCACCGGCGCGGCGAGCGACGCGAAGGTGAGGTCCGCGGCGCTGAAGCGCTCGCCCGCGAGGTAGCGGCGCCCGTCGGCGAGCAGCGCCTCCACGCGCCCGAAGACCTCGTCCAGCGCGGTGCGCGAGCGCTCGGCTCCGGCAGCGTCCAGGCGCAGGCCGCGCACCATCATCGCGCGCAGCAGCGGGAACAGGCGCCTCGCGAGCCGCGCCTCCAGGCCCTCCCCCGCCGAGGCGAGGAAGCGGCGCACCAGCTCCGGGCGCTGCAGCAGGTAGAAGTAGGCGAGGCGCCGCGTGGCCGGACCCAGCCGCCGGTCGAACTCCTCCTCCAGCGCCGTCACCTCCTCGCCCGCCGTGCCGGGAGGAAAGAGGGGCGCGGCGACGGCCGCGTGCGCATCCGCCCAGCGCAGGATGTCCGTGGAGTCCGCCACCACGCCCGAGGACGTCACCAGGCAGGGCACGGTGCGCTTGCCGCCCGACCCCAGGCTCGCGCGCCACGAGAAGATGGGCACGTGCGACTCCTCCCGGTACGCGATGCCCGCGCGGTCCAGCGCCCAGCGCGCCTTCTCGCAGAAGTGGCTGAAGCGGATGGTGACGAGGCGGGGAAGCGCAACGGCGGAAGGGCTCGTCGAAGTACTCATGGGGTGACCCTCGTCAGCGCGGATAGAGCTCGGGGTGCAGGAAGGGGATGAGCGCGCACGCGAGCGGCCCCTGCCACATCTGCGCGCGGGTGAAGAGGCCATCGGTGAGGATGCCCACCGCGCCCAGCGTGCGCTTGCTCTGCTGAAGTCCCGTCAGGGCGTCCATCACCGGACCCAGCTCCTCGCCCGCGAGCACGCGCTGCGCCACGCCCGGCGGCAGGGGGAAGCTCACCCCCCAGGCGAGGTTCTCGCGCCCGTCCGCCCCCAGCACCGCCACGCAGTTGATGAGCCGCCCCTGCGCGTCCACGCCTCCCTCCAGGCCCACGCCGAGCGCCGCGCCCTCCACCGCCGCGAGCGCGCCGCGCGCGCGGGTGCGCGCCCCCGCCGCCGTCTCCTCCTCGCCGATGGGCTGCGCCCGCACGCCGCTGGGCACCTCGCGCTCGAGCAGCTCGCACTGTAGAAAGGCCTGCACGCACACGGCGCGCACGGCAGAGGTCTTCGCGGGATTCGTGGAGCCGACGACGATGCGCATGGGCAGAGCGTATACCCGTGCCTAGCTTCACCGCTGCGCGCGATTTTCCCGCGCACTCGTGGAGGAGCACCCTTGACCAAGGTCACCCGTCAGCCCTCCGGCGTCACCGCCGGTACCATGGACGATTCCCGCCAGACTCAAGCCATCCCCGCCTCCGCCGCCACCGGCCAGGCCGCGGGGAGCGCGCTCGCACGCCGGCGGCACGCCGCCGAGCGCGCCGCGAAGCTCGACGCGAAGAAGGCCGCGGCCCCCGCGCGCAAGGGCGTGCGCACGAAGGTGACGTCCCTGCCGGCGCCCGCGAAGAAGACGGTGCGTGCGGCGCCTGCAGCGAAGAAGGTCCGCGCGCGCTGAGCTTCATGGGTGCACGGGTGGGGGCGCACTTCCCTCACCCGGACCCTCTCCCTCCGGAACTTGGAAAGGAGAGGGGACGGGCCTGCTAGTGGCGCTCGGGGCTGCCGGCCACGCCGCGCGTGAGGCGCTGCAGGCCCCAGTAGTGGCGCTGCAGCTGCGCGTTGAGCGGGTCCAGCGCGAGCGCCTCCGCGTAGCGCGCGAGCGCCGCGTCGTAGAGGCCGCCCCCACGCGAGGCCTGCTGCTCGAGCGCCTCACCCGCGCGCCACAGGGCCGCGGCGCGCGCCTCCACGCCGGGGCGCGCCTGGAGGAAGGCGTGGCGCAGCCGCTCCAGCGTGTCCAGCGGGATGCCCGCCGCGAGGCAGCGCGCCACGCCGGCCACGTTGCCGCGCACCGCATCCAGCCCGGCGCGCGCCGTGGGGTCACCGAGCGCCTGCCGCGCGTGCTCCACCCGCTCGAGCGCCGCCTGCAGCGCCTGCACCTGCTGGGTCGGCAGCGGCCGCGCGAGGGACTCCGAGAGCCGCTTCACGGCGGAGTCCGCGCGCCGCTGCACCTCGGCGAAGCCCGCATGGGGTGCGAGCTCCAGCAGCGCGTACGGGTCGGTGCTCCCGCCGGCCGCGCGCGCGAGCAGCGAGGCGAGCTCCGGGTCGAAGGGCTGCGTGGCCTGCGCGGCCGGCGCGGGCGGCGCCGCTGCGAGCGCCTGCTGCAGCCGCAGCGCGAGCTCACCCGCGGGGTCGTCGAAGTGGACGAAGAAGCCCGGGGCCACGCCCCAGGCCCGGGCCTCCTCGGCGCACACGTGGCGCACCACGTGGGCCCAGGTGCCGAGCAGCTGCCCGTGCACGCGCAGCTGCAGCGCGAGCCGAGAGGCGAGCGGGGGCAGCGCGCCCGCGTGCTTCACGTAGAGCCCCGCGGGGGTCACGTCCTGCACCTGCACGTCCACCGGTGCGAAGCCCACGCGCAGCGCCGCGCGGGCGCTGAGCCCCGCGGGGGCCGGCTGGGACGGCGGGGGAGCCTCCGCGAGCGGCGCATACGCGGAGCCCGTCCCGGGGGCCGCGCGCAGCCCGGCGGCGAGCCCGGTGCGCAGCGCGGCGCCGAGCGCGCCGCGGAACTCGGACGCGCTGGAGAAGCGGTCGCCGGGCGAGGCCGCGAGCGCGCGCAGCAGCACCTGCGAGAGGGCCTCGGGCACGCGCGCGTCGAGCAGGTGCGGCGGCGGGGCCTGCAGCCCGCGGCCGCGCGAGCGCACCTGCGAGGGCGAGAAGGGGGCGCGGCCGGTGACGAGCTGGTAGCCGATGACGCCCAGCGCATAGAGGTCCGCCCGCGCGTCCACCGCGCGGCCCTGCGCGGCCTGCTCCGGCGCGAGGTAGGCGGGGTTGCCCCCGGCGGTGCCGGCCGCGAGCTCCTCGGCCGTGAAGGCCTCGGCGAGCACCGCGGCCATGCCCAGGTCCAGCAGCTTCACCCGCCAGCCGCCCACCCGCGGCTGCAAGAGCAGCTGCTCGGGGCGCAGGTCGCGGTGCACGAGGCCGCGCGCGTGCGCCGCGGCGAGCCCCTCGAGCGCCTGGCCGAGCAGGTCCACCGCCGCGCCCGGGCTGAGCACCTGGCGCAGGTCCTTGAGCAGCTCGCCCTCCACGTGCTCCATCACCAGGCAGTGGTGGCCCGCGGCGGTGCGCGCCGCGTGCAGCACGCGCACCAGGTTGGGGTGCTGCAGCGCCTGCATCGCGCGCGCCTCGGCGTAGAAGCGGGCGAGCAGCGCGGGGTGGGCCGCGAGGTGCGGGTGCAGCACGCGCACGGCGAAGCGCGAGCCGCCGCCCTCGGCCAGGTACACCGTGCCCACCGCCCCCGCGCCCAGCCGCCGCAGCAGGGTGAGCGCGCCCAGGCGGGTGCCCTCCAGCCCCTCGCCGGTCACGGGCTCCTGCGAGCCCACGCAGGCGCTGGCCGCCGCGTGCTCTGCCCTGCACCTGTCGCAGCCCATCGCCGCCTCCCTCGTCCGGGGCCCTGAACGGCGCCCTGGAAGCCGGCCCCCGGGCCTGCAACCCACGTGCGCGCGCGCAAGTGCCCGGAACTGCGGGACCTGGCGGCCGGCGAGGCGCGGCGCGGCGGAACCTTTTTCCGGATCAGGCGGGTAGAAGGTTCCGGGAGGGGCTCCAGAGCCCGGGGGGAGCCCGGGGGTGCACGCACCGGGGTGCGAGGGGGCGACAAGGGGGTTGTACGGCCCCGGGCGCCGCGGTTAGGCAACCCGCCATGAGCCCCTCCCCTCCCGACGCCCCGGCACCGGCTGCCCCCGTGTGGAACCTCCTCGAGCAGCTGGAAGGGGCGAGCGGCGCCTGGCAGATGGCGCTGGACGAGGCGCTGCTGGAGGAGGCGGCGGCGAACCCGGACTTCCGCCCCACGCTGCGGCTCTACGTGTTCTCCCCCGGCTGCCTCAGCCTGGGGCGCACCCAGAAGCTCGCGAGCGTGGACGCGGAAGGGGCGCGCGCCGAGGGGCTGCACCTGGTGCGGCGGGTGACGGGCGGCTCGGGGGTACTGCACCACGGCGAGCTCACCTACAGCGTGGTGGCGCGCACGGCGCCGCCCTTCGCGGACGACATCGAGCAGAACTACACCCTGCTGTCGCGCGCGCTCGCGGCGGGGCTCGCGCGCCACTTCGGCGTGAGCGCGGAGCTCGAGCCCTCGCGGCCGGCCGCAGGCCCGGGCGCGGCGCACGGGGCCTGCTTCCTCACGCCGGCGCTCAAGGAGCTCAAGGTGGGAGGGCGCAAGCTGGTGGGCAGCGCGCAGCGGCGGGTGCGCGGGGCGCTCTTGCAGCACGGCGCCCTGCCGCTGCGCACGGACTACGCGCTGCACGGGCGGCTGTTCGGGCTCGCCCCGGAGCGGCTGCGCGGCGCGATGGTGGACCTGGAGGAGGCGGCGGGCCGGGCGGTGAGCCACGCCGAGGCGGCCCGGGCGCTGCGAACGGGCTTCGAGGAGCAGCTGGGGGTGCGCTGGAGCGAGGGGGGCTTGGGCGCCGGGAGCGAGGCCCGGGTGCGCGCGCGCGCCGAGCAGCTCGTGGCCGGGCGCTACGGGCTCGAGGCCTGGACGCGCGAGGGCCAGGACGCGATGTCGAATCCGGCCGCGCTCGATCGTCCTCTTTCCGATGGCGGTTTTGCAGCCAAGGCCCCCCGCGTCGAGTAGATCATGCCCCGCGCACGCCGCGACCCTCTGCGCACGCGCCCTTCCTCACGTCCCCAAGCCTCCCGAGGTCCCCCATGTCGTCGCTCCCGCCCTCTTCCCGGCCCGCGCTCTCCGGCTTGCTGGTGGGCCTCGCCCTCGCGCTCGGCTGTCACGGTGGTGGCGGTGGCGGCGGTGAGGGAGGCCCCGGCGGCGGCGGCGGCGGTCCGCCCCAGGGCATGCCGCCCCCGGCCGTCACGGTAGTGACGCTGCACGCCGGCCCCGTGATGCTCACGCGCGAGCTGCCCGGGCGCACCAACCCCTTCCTGGTGGCGGAGGTGCGGCCCCAGGTGAACGGCATCGTGGAGAAGCGCCTCTTCACCGAGGGCGGGGTGGTGAAGGCGGGCCAGCCGCTCTACCAGCTGGACGACTCCACCTACCGCGCGGAGCACGCGAGCGCGCAGGCGCAGCTCGAGCGCGCGCAGGCCACGCTCACGCAGCAGGAGCTCAACGCGAAGCGCGCGGGCGAGCTCGCGCGCATGGGCTCCATCAGCACCGCGGAGCACGAGCGCGCGGAGGCGACGTTCCGCCAGGCGCAGGCGGACGTGAAGGCGGCGCAGGCGGCGGTGCAGCGCACGGCGGTGACGCTGAGCTACGCGCGCATCGTCTCGCCCATCTCCGGGCGCATCGGCAAGAGCTCGGTGACGCAGGGGGCGCTGGTGACGGCGAACCAGCCGCAGGCGCTCGCCACGGTGCAGCAGCTGGACCCCATCTACGTGGACCTCACCCAGTCCAGCGCCGAGCTGCTGGAGCTGCGCAAGGCGGTGGCCGCCGGCACGCTGGAGCGCGCGGACAGCGCCCCGGTGACCGTCCTGCTCGAGGACGGCAGCCGCTACTCGCACCAGGGCAAGCTCGCCTTCTCGGACGTGACGGTGGACCCGGGCACCGGCAGCTACTCGCTGCGCGTGCAGGTGCCCAACCCGGACAACGTGCTGCTGCCCGGCATGTACGTGCGCGCGCTGGTGGGCAACGGCGTGCGCGAGCAGGGGCTGCTGGTGCCGCAGCAGGGCGTGGCGCGCGACCCCAAGGGGGACGCCACCGCGCTCGTGGTGAACAAGGAGGGCAAGGTGGAGCCGCGCGTGGTGAAGGCCAGCCGCACCGTGGGCGACAAGTGGCTGGTGGACAGCGGGCTCGTGGACGGGGACCGCGTGATCGTGGAGGGGCTGCAGAAGGTGCAGCCGGGGATGCCGGTGCAGGCCACCGAGGCCGCGAGCGCCCCGGCCGAGGCGCAGGGAGGCCCCCCTGCCGGTCCTGCAGCAGGCCCTGGCGCAGGCCGCGGCGCTGCTGCAGCGGGCCGCGGCGCCGGGCCGGACGCAGGCACTGGCGGCGGCGCCCCCGCCGCTGCACCCACCGGGAAGTGAGCGGAGCCGACCATGTCTCGATTCTTCATCGACCGACCCATCTTCGCGTGGGTGCTCGCCATCATCACGATGCTCGCGGGCGGGCTCTCCATCACGCGGCTGGCCATCTCCCAATACCCGCAGATCGCGCCGCCCACGGTGAGCGTCAGCGCGTTCTACCCCGGCGCCTCGGCGAAGGCCGTCGAGGACTCGGTGACGCAGATCATCGAGCAGAACATGAAGGGGCTGGACGGGCTGCTCTACATGTCCGCCACCAGCGAGGGCAACGGCGCCTCGTCCGTGACCCTCACCTTCCAGAACGGCACCGACCCGGACATCGCGCAGGTGCAGGTGCAGAACAAGCTGCAGCTGGCGACGCCGCTGCTGCCGCAGGTGGTGCAGCAGCAGGGCATCAGCGTGAGCAAGGCGGCCTCGGGCTTCCTGATGGTCATCGGCTTCTACTCCGAGGACGGGAGCATGAAGGGTGACGACATCCAGGACTACGTCTCGGTGAACCTGGTGGAGCCCATCTCCCGCGTGCCGGGCGTGGGCACCACGCAGGTGTTCGGCGCGAAGTACGCGATGCGCATCTGGCTGGACCCGAACAAGCTGGACACCTACCGGCTCTCGCCCACGGACGTGGCGGCGGCCTTGCGCGCGCAGAACCAGCAGGTGGTGGTGGGGCAGCTGGGCGGCACGCCCGCGGTGCCGGGCCAGCAGCTCAACGCGACCATCACCGCGCAGGACCGCCTGCAGACCCCGGAGCAGTTCCGCAACATCGTGGTGCGCACCAACCCGGACGGCTCCGCGCTGCGGCTGGGGGAGGTCGCGCGCGTGGAGCTGGGCAGCGAGGACTACAGCTTCGTCAGCCGCTACAACGGCAAGCCCGCCACGGGCATCGCGGTGAACCTGGCCACCGGCGCCAACGCGCTCACCACGGCGCAGGGCGTGGAGCGGGCGCTCAAGGAGCTGCAGCCCAGCTTCCCCAAGGGGCTCAAGGCGGTGGTGCCCTTCGACACCACGCCCTTCGTGCGGGTGGCGATCAAGGGCGTGGTGGAGACGCTGCTCGAGGCGATCGTCCTGGTGTTCCTGGTGATGTTCCTCTTCCTGCAGAACTTCCGCGCCACCCTCATCCCCACCATCGCGGTGCCGGTGGTGCTGCTGGGCACGGTGGGGGTGCTCAGCGCGCTCGGGTACTCCGCGAACATGCTCACCATGTTCGCGATGGTGCTCGCGATCGGCCTGCTCGTGGACGACGCCATCGTGGTGGTGGAGAACGTGGAGCGCGTGATGAGCGAGGAGGGGCTCTCACCGGTGGAGGCCACGCGCAAGAGCATGAGCCAGATCACCGGCGCGCTGGTGGGCATCGGCGTGGTGCTCTCGGCGGTGTTCGTGCCCATGGCCTTCCTCGCGGGCAGCACGGGCGTCATCTACCGGCAGTTCTCGGTGACCATCGTGACCTCGATGGCGCTCTCGGTGCTGGTGGCGATCATCCTCACCCCGGCGCTGTGCGCGACGCTGCTCAAGCCCGTGCCCAAGGGGCACCACATCAAGGAGAAGGGCTTCTTCGGCTGGTTCAACCGCACCTTCGACCGGGGCAACGCGCGCTACCAGGGCGCGGTGAAGGGCATCCTCGCGCGGCGCGCGCGCTTCATGCTGGTGTTCGCCGCGATGGTGGTGCTGATGGGCGTGCTCTTCTTCCGGCTGCCCAGCTCCTTCCTCCCCCAGGAGGACCAGGGCTTCATGTTCGCCATGGTGCAGACGCCCGTGGGCGCCACCCAGGAGCGCACGCTCAACGTGCTCAAGCGCGTGGAGCAGCACTTCCTGCAGGAAGAGAAGGACGCGGTGCAGGCGCTGTTCACCGTGCAGGGCTTCAGCTTCGGTGGCAGCGGGCAGAACAACGGCATCGCCTTCATCAACCTGAAGCCCTGGGAGGAGCGCACCACGCCCGAGCTGAAGGTGAACGCGGTGGCCATGCGCGCGATGATGGCGCTGAGCCAGATCAAGGACGCGCTCGCCTTCGCCTTCCCGCCTCCGGCGGTGCCCGAGCTGGGCAACGCGGCCGGCTTCGACTTCTACCTGAAGGACAACTTCGGCGCGGGGCACGAGGCGCTCACGGCCGCGCGCAACCAGTTCCTGGGCGCCGCGGCGCAGAGCAAGCTGCTCGCGAACGTGCGCCCCAACGGCCAGAACGACACGCCGCAGTTCCGCGTGGACGTGGACGTGGCCAAGGCGGGCGCGCTGGGGCTGCAGACCGCGGACATCAACTCCACGCTCTCCATCGCGTGGGGCGGCGTGTACATCGACGACTTCATCGACCGCGGGCGCGTGAAGCGCGTGTTCATCCAGGCGGACGCCCCCTTCCGCATGGTGCCCGAGGACTTCAACCGCTGGAGCGTGCGCAACGCGCAGGGCGCGATGGTGCCGGTGTCCTCCTTCGCCTCCACGCGCTGGAGCTACGGCAGCCCGCGCCTCGAGCGCTTCAATGGCGTGTCCGCCATGGAGATCACCGGCGAGGCGGCGCCCGGGGTGAGCTCGGGTGACGCGATGGCGGAGGTGGAGCGCATCGTCTCCACGCTGCCGCGCGGCATCAGCCTGGAGTGGACGGGCCAGTCCTACCAGGAGCGCGCGGCGGGCGCCCAGACGCCCCTGCTCTACTCGCTCTCGCTGATGCTGGTGCTGCTGTGCCTCGCCGCCATGTACGAGAGCTGGGGCATCCCGCTCGCCGTGCTGATGGTGGCGCCGCTGGGCATCCTCGGCACGGTGCTCGCCACGCTGCTGCGCGGCATGGAGCGCGACGTGTACTTCCAGGTGGCCATGCTCACCACCGTGGGCCTCTCCAGCAAGAACGCCATCCTCATCGTCGCGTTCGCGAAGGAGAACCTCGAGCAGGGCATGGGCCTCATGGAGGCCACGCTGCACGCGGTGGGCGCGCGCCTGCGCCCCATCCTGATGACCTCGCTGGCCTTCGGCTTCGGCGTGGTGCCGCTCGCCATCGCCACCGGCGCGGGCTCCGGCGCCCAGCGCGCCATCGGCACCGGCGTGCTCGGCGGCATGGTGGTGGGCACCCTGCTCGGCATCTTCTTCGTGCCCCTGTTCTTCGTCGTCGTGCGGCGCCTGATGGGCGGGCGCGGCGGCGGGCACACGGGCGCGCCGGCGGCAGGGGCCGTGCCGGCGGCGGCTCCGGCGGCGCCGGAGCACAGCTGAGTCGCGGGAGACGGGGTGGGGGACCTTCTTCCCTCACGCCGCTCCTCTACAGGTACTTGTCCAGCTTGCGCGCCTTGAGCGCCTCGACGACCTGGCGCACGTCCTGGCTGCGGTTGCGCGGGACCACGAGCACCGCGTCGCCCGAGTCCACCACCACCGTGTCGGTGAGGCCCACCACCGCGAGGGGGCGCTTCTCGGCGAGCACCACGCAGCCCTTGCAGTCCACCAGCACCGCGCCCTCGCCGCTCACCACGTTGCCGCTCGCGTCCGCGGGGCGCACCTCGGGGATGGCGGCGAAGGAGCCCACGTCCGACCAGCCGAAGTCACCCGGCAGCACCGCGATGTTCGAGGCCTTCTCCATCACCCCGTAGTCGATGGACTGGCTGGGCAGCTTCGGGAACACCTTCTTCAGCACGCCCGCGTAGGTGCGCTTGCCCACGCTCTTGCGCAGCGCCTCCAGGCCCTTCTTCATCTCGGGCATGTGCTCGCCGAGCGCCTGCAGGATGGCGTCCGCGCGGAAGACGAAGATGCCGCCGTTCCACAGGTAGTCGCCGCTCTGGAGGTAGCCCTGCGCGGTGGCCAGGTCCGGCTTCTCGCGGAAGGCGCGCACGCGCTTGCCCGCGCCGCCCGGCGCGAGCGGCTCGCCCACCTGGATGTAGCCGTAGCCCGTCTCCGGGTGGTGCGGCTGGATGCCCAGCGTGACGAGGTGCCCGTCCTGCGCCACGTGCGCGGCCTCCTGCAGCGTCGCGCGGAAGGCGGCGGGGTCGGCGACGTGGTGGTCCGAGGGCAGCACCACCAGGATGCCGCGCGGGTCGCGCGCCGCCACGTGCAGCGCGGCGAGCGCGATGGCGGGCGCCGTGTTGCGCGCCACCGGCTCCACCAGCAGGTTCTGCTTCGGCAGGCCCTTCACCAGCTTGCTCGCGGCCTTGGCGTGCGGCGGGCCGCACACCACGAAGGTGTCCTTCACCGAGGCGAGCCCCTTGAGGCGGCCCACGGTGTCCGCGATGAGCGGCGCCTTGCTGGCGAGGGGGAGGAACTGCTTGGGGCGCGCCTTGCGCGAGAGGGGCCAGAAGCGCGTGCCGGAGCCGCCGGCCATGATGACGGGGTAGAGGGCCATGGTGAGGGGGCTTCTAGACTGGCCTCCCCGGGCCGCGTCAACGCCCGCGCGGCCTCCCTCCCTGCCTGCCCTCCGGGCGGGAGCCGGGCAGAAAAGGAGCCCGGGAAGGTGCGGGTGCTAGGCTGCGCGGCCGCTTGTCCTCGCCCCGCCTCCCCACCGGCGCCACCCTGGCCCTCACCGCGGCGCTCGCGCTGGGGCTGAGCCTGGCGCCGCTCCCCGACGCCCTCCGCCCCCTGCCGCAGCTCGCGCGCGGGCCGCTCGCCCCCGGGCTGCTCGCGCTGCTGCGGCCGGCGCGCCGGGGCGCGGACCGCCCGCCGCCGCCCGCGCAGCCCCTGGACGCGGAGCCGAGCGAGGAGGCCGAGCCCGCGCTCGCCGAGGCCGCGCTCACCGGAGCCGCCCCCGCCCCACCTCCGCTGGACGCGAGGCAGCTGCACGCGCTCGCGGGCGACGCGGAGCAGGGCCTGGGTGAGGCCACGCGCGCGAAGGCGGCGGCGCTCGAGGCGCTGCGCGCGCAGCTGGGCGCCGCGCACGTGGAGCTGGAGCCGGGCTGCCGGCGGGCGGGGGCCACGGCGGGCTCGTGCGAGGAGGAGGCGCTCGCGCCCTTCTTCGCGGCCCTGCGCGCGCTGGACACGGGGGGCGCGCAGGCGCCCGTGCGGGTGGTGCACCTGGGCGACTCGCTCGTGGCCTCGGACCACATCACGGACCTCTTGCGCGCGCGGCTGCAGGAGCGCCACGGCTCGGGCGGCGCGGGGCTGCTCTTCATCGACCGGCCGCAGAAGAGCGGGCGCGGCGTGCGCGCGGGCACGGCGAGCGCGGGCTTCCAGGTGACGCGCCTCACGGACCTGGAGGTGCCGCCGGGCCAGGCGGGGCTGCTGGGCGTCACCTTCTCCACGGCCGCGGGCGCGAGCGAGACGGCGCGCTTCGACGCCGCGGGCGCGCGCGTGGCCGAGCTCTTCTTCCTCGCGCAGCCGGGTGGCGGCAGCGTGCAGGTGTCGGTGGACGGGCGGGTGCTGCAGCGGGTGCAGACGCGCTTCGAGCGCGCGCAGCCCGCGTTCGCGCGCCTGAGCCTTCCGGCCGGCGCGCGCGAGCTGCTGCTGCGCACGCAGGGAAAGGTGGAGCTGCACGGGGTGAGCCTCGAGCGCGGCGGGCCCGGCGTGGTCTACGACACGGTGGGGCTGGCCGGCGCGGACGCGCGCGTGTTCCTGCGCGCGCAGGCCCCCGTGTTCCGCGCGGAGCTGCGCCGCCGCCACCCGTCCCTCGTGGTGCTGATGCTGGGGGGCAACGAGGCCTTCCGGCTCTCGCGCGGGTGGACGAGCGAGGTGGAGGTGCGCCGCGACGCGGACGCGCTCGCCCTGCGCGTGCGCGAGCAGGTGCCGGAGGCGGCCTGCCTCGTGGTGGGGCCGCTGGATGCGGCGGTGCGCACGCTGGGCGGCGAGCTGGTGGCGCGCAAGGGCACGGCCCCGGTGGCGCGCATCCTGCGCGAGGTGGCGCAGGCGCGCGGCTGCGCCTTCTGGGACGCGCAGGCGGCGATGGGCGGCGAGGGCGCGGCGGAGCGCTGGCTCGCGGCCGGGGTGCTGCACGAGGACCTGGTGCACCCGCGCGCCCGCGGCTCGGACCTGATGGGCCACCTGCTGGACTTCGCGCTCGCGCGCGCCTTCGCCCGCAGCCGCCCGCCCGATGCGGCCGTGGCAGCGGCGGTGCCGGACCCCGCGGGGCTGCACTTCCCCGAGGCGCTCGCGCGCACCTTCGCCGCCTGGCGCGCGCGCGAGGCCGGGGCCCCCGAGCGCCTCGCCATCGCGCAGCTGGGCGCGAGCCACACCGCGGCCCACTATTTCAGCGACCACCTGCGCGAGGTGCTCACCGCGCGCTTCGGCGAGCGCGGCCGCGGCTTCATCGCCGCGGGCAAGAGCTCGCCGCGCCTCGAGCGCGCGAAGGTCACGCGCGCGCTCTCCGAGGGCTGGACGGTGGAGGATGCGCTGGCCACGCCCGCGGCAGACCCCCAGACGAGCCGCGTGTGGGGCCTCACCGGCACGCGCGCGGTGGGCGCTCCCGAGGCCACCCTGCGCATCGCCTTCTGCGAGGGGTGCGCCGATGAGGCCGGGGCCCCCGCCGTGCCGGCGACCCTGCAGCTCTCCTGGGTGGCGGCGGCGGGCGGCAGCGTGCCGGAGCTGCTGGTGGACGGCGAGCGGGTGCCCCTGTCCGCAGGGCCCGCGCCGGCGGCGCCCGGCCTGCGCATCACCCAGCTGCCGGTGCAGGGCGCGGCGCACACGCTCGAGCTGCGCAACCCCGGCCCCGCGCCCCTCACCGTGCTGGGCGCGGCGCTGGAGCTGGAGCGCCCGGGCCTCGTCTACGACGCGCTGGGGCTGCCCAGCGCCACGGCCGCGACGCTCGCCTCCTTCGAGCCCGGGTCGCTCGCGCAGCAGCTCAAGGCGCGCCACCCCGGCCTGCTGGTGCTCTGGTACGGCACCAACGAGGCGAGCGCGCCGGCGCTGGATGCCGAGCGCTACCGCACCGAGTACGGGAAGCTCATCGCGCAGTTGCGCGAGGCCACGGGGGCGGAGTGCCTGCTCATCGGCCCCACGGACCGGCTCGCGGAGGGCGGCGGAGAGGCGCCCAGCCTCGCCACCGTGCTGCAGGTGCTGCCCGAGGTGGCGAGGGCGCAGGGCTGCGCGTACTGGAGCGCGCGCGCGGCGATGGGCGGCGAGCTGAGCATGGTGCGCTGGCAGCGCGCCGAGCCCGCGCTGGGGCTGCCGGACGGCGTGCACCTCACCCCCGTGGGCTACGAGCGGCTCGCGGACCTCTTCCTCGCGGACGTGCTCGCCGCGTATGCGCACGCGGGCACCTCGCCCGCCCAGCCGCGCGCCGTGGCGGAGGGACAGAAGCCGTGAGCCTGCAGAGCCTGCCCTTCCTCGTCTTCCTCGGGGCGAGCTTCGCCCTGTACTGGGCGGTGCACCGGGTGCGCTGGGCGCGCCTGGGCGTGCTGCTGCTCGCGAGCCTCGCCTTCTACGCGGTGTGGACGCCTCTGCCGCTGCTGCTGCTGGTCCCCTGCTGCGTGGTGGACCACCTGTGCGTGCGCGCGATGTCCGCCACGCAGCGCCCCGGGCTGCGGCGCGCGCTGATGGTGCTCGCGGTGGGCGTGAACCTCGCGGCGCTCTGCACCTTCAAGTACGGCGAGCTGTTCCGCGAGACGGCCGTGCGGCTGCTCTCGCCCCTGGGCGTGGGCGTGCGCACCGAGCCGCTGGGGCTGCTCTTGCCGCTGGGCCTCTCCTTCTTCTGCTTCCAGGCCATCAGCTACGTGGTGGACGTGTACCGCGGCGAGGCGAGCGGGCGGCACTCCTTCCCCGAGCACCTGCTCTACCTGCTCTTCTTCCCACGCGTCGTCGCCGGGCCCATCGTGCGCGCGAGGGACCTGCTCGAGCGCTTCCGGGAGACGCCCACCTTGAGCGCGGACGAGGGCGCACAGGCGCTGTTCCGCATCACGCTCGGGCTGGTGAAGAAGCTCGTGGTGGCGGACGTGCTGGGGGCGGGGCTGGTGGACAGCGTCTTCGCGAACCCCCACGGCTACACCTCCGCCGAGTGCCTCGTGGCGGCGGTGGCCTACAGCTTCGAGCTGTACTTCGACTTCAGCGGCTACTCGGACATGGCGCTGGGGGCCGCGGCCCTCTTCGGCTTCCGGCTGCCGGAGAACTTCGCCCGGCCCTACCTCGCGAAGAACCTCTTCGAGTTCTGGAACCGCTGGCACATGACCCTCAGCAGCTGGCTGCGCGACTACCTGTACCGCCCGATGGGCGGCAGCCGGGTGAGCCGCCCGCGCGTGCTCTTCAACCTGCTGGTGGTGATGGCGCTGGGCGGGCTGTGGCACGGCTCGGACTGGCGCTTCGCGGTGTGGGGCGGCGTGCACGGGCTCCTGCTGTGCCTCGTGCGCGTGTACGGGTGGGCGCGCGGGAAGCGTCCCGAGGCGCAGGGGATGCTCGCGGCCGTGCCAGGCATGCTGCTCACCTTCAGCGCCGTGGTGCTCACGCGCGTCGTGTTCCGCGCGCAGAGCCTCGCCGCCGCGGGCGACTTCTACCGGCAGCTGCTGCAGGGCACGGGCGGGCTCGCCAACGTGGGGCCCTGGGTGTGGGGGATGCTCGCGGTGGCGGCGCTGAGCCACGCGAGCCCGCTCTTGTGGCGCGTGAGGCTCTCGGAGGCCTTCGTGCGCCTGCCGGTGCCGCTGCGCGCGGTGGCGCTGGTCGCCGTGGGCCTGGGCATCCGCCACCTGGGCTCGGTGGAGACGCGGCCCTACGTGTACCTGAAGTTCTAGCGCCGCTACTGGAAGTTGCCCTGGCCCGTGTAGAGCTGCGCGCCCGCCGTGTAGCTGGGGAAGTCATCCACGTGCTGCTGGCCGTCCACCGCCGTCACGCGCACGGAGAAGGCCCCGAGGCCGATGCCGTCGTCGTCGTTGAAGGTGCCGTCCGTCTCGCGGCGCAGCGTCTGCCAGGTGGGGTTCTTGCTGCTCTTCACCTCGACCTTGCTGATGGGCAGCCGCGGGTTGCGCACCCAGAAGCTCGTCCAGTCCTGGTGGCTGCCGTTCTGGAACTGGTAGCGCATGGGCAGGCCCTCGGGGCACTTGGCCACCTGCCAGGTGATGTTGGGCGTGGGATTGGAGTCGCCCTGCGTGAGCTGCGTGTAGAGGGTGCGGCTCGTGTCCAGGTAGCCCTCGCCCGTGGTGTCGCCGTACGTCACCACGCGCCCCACCGCCGTCCTGCCCGCTGCGGTGGTGATGTACACGCACGCGTCGCAGAGGTTCGCGGTGTTGGGGATGAGGTTGCTCAGGCCCACCAGCAGCCCGCCCATGTCCTGCTGCACCTGCGCGGGGTACGGCGAGCACGCGTTGTAGAAGGAGCCCGTCCACTCCACCGGGCCCAGGTACAGCTTGCCCGAGTACACCTTGCCGAAGGGCTGCACGCCGCCGCCCGCCGGTGGCGGGGGAGTGCCAGCGTCCTGCCCTGTCGGCGGCGGCGTGCCGGCATCGGTGCCTGCGTCGCGCCCGGTGCCCGCGTCGCTGCCTGCGTCCTTGCCGCTGCCCGCATCGCTTCCGGCATCCGAGCCGGTGCCCGCGTCGCGGTTGACGTTGCCGCCGGGACGCTCGCTCCCGCTGAGGTCGTCGCCGCTGCTCACCGTGTCGCTGCCCTCACCGCACGCCGACACGGCGAGGAGGCAGACCAGGGCGGAGGGGATGGTGAGGGAGGGCAGTCGCATGGTGTGAGACCGTAACGACTCCGCGTGCGGGTGCCTTCCGCCGCGGCTCGCGCTCGGTCGGCGAGCAGACGGCAGGACGTCCGCGGATGTTGCGGCGCGAGCAGTGCCGGCCCGCGCGGGACGCTCCCGGTGCCGCAGCCCTCAGCGCACGCTGCGCGACACGGCCGCTGCCTGGTAGGCCTCGTAGTAGCCGTTGGCGATGCCGGTGAAGCGCACGCCGACGCGCCCGCGCAGGTTGAGCCGGGGCTCGCCCGCCTTCGCCCACATCACCTGCCCCGTGAAGGGGAACTCCTGCCCACCGAAGGGCAGCGTGCCGTGCACCGTGGTGCCCGGACGCGGAACGCGCAGCAACTCCGCCGCGAAGCCTCCGGGCGAGAGGTCCGCCGTGAAGAGCGGCCCTCCGTCCTGCAGCTGGAGGCGGAGGCGGCAGCGCAGGCGCGGCAGGTAGCGGCGGTTGCTCATGCGCTACATGCTCGCAGCAGGCTGTGGCGGCGCCAGTTTCCGGCCGTCCTGCCCCGGGTCCTGGCGCGCCCGTGCAGAGTGACGCGGCTTCGCCCGGCACCCTCCCAGAGGGAGAGGGAGGACACGGTGGGCCCCAGGTCCCATAGAGTGGTCTGGGTCGACCGGAGGATTGCGATGGACTGCTGCCACTACCACCCCGTGGGCGAGGGCTGCGACGGCGCCTTCACCATCGACGCCTCGCGCATCACCTTCGGCCGGGGCTGCCTCGCGGAGGCGGGCGACCGCGCCCGCGCGCTGGGGATGCGCCGCGTGGCGCTCTTCTCCGACGCGCGCGTGAGCGCCCTGCCCGCCTTCGAGGCCGTGCGCCGCGCACTGCAGGCCGCGGGGCTGGACGTCGTGACCTATACCGGGGTGCAGGTGGAGCCCACCGACCGCTCCTTCCTCGAGGCCGCGCGCTTCGCGGCGGAGGTGAAGCCGGACGGTTACGTGTCGCTCGGCGGCGGCTCGGTCATCGACACCTGCAAGGCGGCGAACCTCTACGCCACCCACCCCGCCGAGCTGCTCGCCTACGTGAACGCGCCCGTGGGCGAGGGGCGCGCGGTGCCCGGCCCACTGCGCCCGCACCTCGCCTGCCCCACCACCTCGGGCACCGGCAGCGAGGTCACCGGCATCGCCATCTTCGACCTGCTCTCGCTCGAGGCGAAGACGGGCATCGCCTCGCCCGCGCTGCGGCCCACCGAGGCGCTCATCGATCCAGACTGCACCTCGAGCCTTCCCGGCGAGGTGGTGGCGGCGAGCGGCCTGGACGTGCTGAGTCACGCCCTGGAGTCCTTCACCGCGCGCACCTACGTGCGCCGCCCCGCCCCCGCGCGCCCCACCCTGCGGCCCATGAGCCAGGGCGCGAACCCCTGGAGCGACCTCGGCTGCCGCGAGGCGCTGCGGCTGATGGGGCTCTACCTCGAGCGCGCAGTGAAGGACGCGCAGGACGCCGAGGCGCGCGAGCAGCTCATGTGGGCCTCCACGCTCGCGGGCATCGCCTTCGGCAACGCGGGCGTGCACGCGCCGCACGGCATGGCGTACGCGGTGGCGGGCCTGGTGCGCGACTTCCGCCCTGCGGGCTACCCGGCCGACGGGCCGATGGTTCCGCACGGGATGTCCGTCATCCTCAACGCGCCCGCCGTGTTCCGCTTCACCGCCGAGGCCTGCCCCGAGCGCCACCTCGAGGCGGCGCGCTGGCTGGGGGCGGACGCCCAGGGCGCGGGCACGGCGGAGGCGGGCGAGGTGCTCGCGCAGCGGCTCATGCACCTCATGCGCGCGGTGGGCATCCCCAACGGCCTGAGCGGCGTGGGCTACACGGCCGAGGACGTGGAGGCGCTCACCGCGGGCACCCTCCCGCAGCAGCGCCTGCTGCAGAACGCCCCGCGCCCGGTGGACGGCGCGGTGCTCGGCCGCCTCTTCCGGGCAGCGCTGCGCTACTGGTGAGCCCCATGAGCGACGCCGAGACCCCCGAGCGCTACCGCTACTTCCTGCCCATCACCACCCGGTGGATGGACAACGACACCTACGGCCACATCAACAACGTCACCTACTACAGCTACTTCGACACGGTCGCGAACCACTACCTCATCCACGAGGGGGGCCTCGACATCCACCAGGGCCCGGTCATCGGCCTGGTGGTGGAGTCGCACTGCAGCTACCGCGCGCCGCTCGCCTACCCGGACCAGCTGCGCGCAGGGCTGCGCGTGGACAAGCTGGGGCAGCGCTCGGTGACCTACGGCATCGCCCTCTTCAAGGAGGGCGAGACGCAGGCCGCGGCGCACGGCTACTTCGTGCACGTGTTCGTCGGGCGCGAGTCCCGCCGCGCCGTGCCCATCCCCGAGCCGCTGCGCGCAGCGCTCGAGCGACTGCTTCTGAGCTGAGCGCACGCAGGGCAGTTCCCGGTGAGCGCGGAGGCGGTAGAGTCCGCGCGTCCCGTGTACCGCCGGTGCGATCAGGGCCGGCACCGCAGCGGCGCAGGGGACGGACACCTGCATGCTCAGCGCTCTCCCTCTCGCGCTCCTCCTCGCATCGCTTCCGTTCACCGAGCCCGCCCCCCGCATCCACGAGAAACAGGCTGCGGCGCCGGACGTGCCGGTCGCCTTCCGCTATCAGCTGATCATCGGCCTGCTCGGCGTGGGCGGCGGCGTGCAGATCCCACTCGAGAACCAGCTCGCGCTCTCGCTCGAAGCGGGGATCGGCGTGCAGATGGGCCTGTTCAGCTTCCCGAAGGGGTCGAAGCAGGAGGGCCGCTCGACCGTCTTCAGCCCGGGCTACAGCGGCCCGGCTGCGGAGCTCGGGCATCTCTCGGCAGCCCTGCGCTTCGGCGGCGACCACCGGTGGGCGCTGGACGCGGGGCTGCGCCTCTCGGCGCCGGTCTGGCCCCAGGACGGCCTCCTGGGCGCGACCTTCATCGGCGCCTTCCTCCAGCCGAGCGTTGGCGTGGGTCCCCTGCGCTTCGCGACGACGTTCGCGGTGGGCCCCTTCCTCGGGCGCTGGAGCACGGACCAGTTCGGCTTCCAGTGGCTGCCCTTCACGGCGCTCGTGCTCTTCTAGCCCTGCAGCTCCCGCAGGGTGACGGACGGGGGCGCATCCAGCACGCGGCGCGTGGCGAAGAGCCCCGCGCCGAGCGCCGCGAGCATCCCGGCTGCGCCCCCTACCGCCGCCATCTTCCAGTCCGCCTCCCACGGAAGCTCGAGCACCCGCGTGGCGATGACGCCTGCGAGCACCGAGGCCGCGAGCGCCGCGGTCACTCCCGCGAGCAGCCCCAGCGCCGCGAACTCGGAGGCCTGCGCGAAGCGCAGCTGGCGCCGGCTGCCGCCCAGCACGCGCATCACCCCGCCCTCGAGCAGCCGCTCGTCCTGGCTCGCGCTCACCGCGGCCATCAGCACCAGCAGCCCTGCCGCGAGCGAGAACGCGAACACCGCCTGCACCACCGTGGACACCTGGTCCGCCGTCGCGCGCGCCTGGGCGAGCGCCGCCTCCACGTCGATGACCGAGAGGTTGGGGAAGCGCTGCACCAGCTCGGCGGTGAAGCGCGGGCGCTCGGCCGGCACGCGCACCGCCGTGATGTAGCTGGCGGGATAGCCCGCGAGCGCACCGGGCGAGGCCACGACGAAGAAGTTGGGCCGGAAGCTCTCCCAGTCCACCTTGCGCAGGGAGGTGACGGTGGCCTCGAAGCGCTGCCCCGCGATGTCGAAGGCCACGCGGTCCCCGAGCTTCCAGCCCAGTGACTTCGCGAAGCGCTCTTCCACCGAGACCTCGGGCCTCGCAGGCGGCTTGCGGTCCCAGAAGCGGCCCTCCGTCACCGTGTTGTCAGGGCGCAGCGCGTCCGCCATGGAGAGGTTGAACTCGCGGTCCACCCGCCGTTGCGCGCGCTGCTCCTCCTCGCTGCGCTCCGGGTCCTGCGGCTCTGCGGACTCCTGCGCGGGCGGCTTCACCGGCTCGCCGTTGTGCGCGACGAGGCGGCCGCGCACCATGGGGTAGAGCGTGGGCTCGGGGACTCCTTGCGCCGCGAGGAAGGCGTGCACCTGCGCGGCCTGGTCCTGCTGCACGTTGATGACGAAGCGGTTGGGGGCCTCGCGCGTGAGCGCGCGCTGCCAGCGGTCCAGGAGGCTCGTGCGCACGAAGGTGAGCAGCAAGAGCGCCATCAGCCCGAGGCCCAGCGCCGCCACCTGCGCCACGCTGCTGCCCGCGCGCCGGCTCACGTTGGCGAGCCCGTAGCGCAAGGAGCCGCGCAGCCGCCCGCGAAGCCTCCGCAGCACGTGGATGAGCGCCCAGGCGAGCGCTGCCAGCACCGCGAGCGTGGCCGCGATGCCGATGAGCATCGCCGCAGCGAGCTGCGCGGAGCCGGCCTGCCACCACAAGAGCGCCGCGAGGCCCCCCAGCGCCGCGAGCGCCACGAGCCACGCGCTGGGCTCGGTGGGGTCGAGGTCCCGCCGCAGCACGCGCAAGGGCGGCACCCGGCGCAGCGAGAGCACCGGCGGCGCTCCGAAGGCGAGCAGCACCACCAGCCCCACGCCGTAGCCGCGCAGCGCAGGCGCGAGTCCCGCCGCGGGCAGCGAGAGCCCCAGCGCGCGCTCGAGCAGGAGGCCCACGCCCCCCTGCAGCGCAAAGGCGAGCGCCACGCCCGCGCTGCAGGCGACGAGGCCCAGCAGCAGCAGCTCCCCCACGTACACGCCCACCAGCGTGCGCTGGCTCGCGCCGAGGCAGCGCATCACGGCTGCGCCCGACAGGTGGCGCTCGGCGTGGCGGCGCGCGGCCATGGCCACCGCCACCGCCGCGAGCACCACGGCCACCATCGCCGAGAGCCCGAGGAAGCGCCCCGCGCGGTCCAGCGTGGTGCGCACCTGGGGCTGCGCGTCGCGCGCCGTCTCCACGCGCTGCCCGCGCTGCAGCCCCGCGCGTGCGGCCGCGGTGAAGCGCGCCACGGCCTGCGGTTCCCCTGCCACCACCAGCCGGTAGCGGATGCGGCTGCCCTCCTGCACCAGCCCCGTGGCCTGCAGGTCCTCGAGGTTGAGGAACACCTTGGGCGCGAAGTCGAAGAGGTCGAGCGAGGCGTCCGGCTCCTGGGCCACCAGCGCGGTGAGCCGCAGTGGCAGGTCTCCGAGCACCAGCGTGTCGCCCACGTGCGCGCCCAGCGTCTCCGCGCCCGCGCGCCCCAGCCACACCGTGCCGCGCGCGGGGATGCCCGGCTCGCTGCGCTCGGGGCCCTTGGCGCTCTCCTGCAGGCGGAAGGCGCCTCGCAAGGGGAAGCCCGCGCCCAGGGCACGCAGCTCGCCGAGGCGCAGCGCGCCCTCCCGCCCCTCGACCCGCACCATGCTCTGCAGCTCGCGCGTCTCCGCGCTCTGCAGGCCGGGGGCCCGCGCCGCGTCGCGCAAGGGGCCCTCGAGGGGCGCGTCCGCGCGCAGCACCACGTCGCCGCCCAGCATCCGGTTCGCCTCGCGCGAGAGCGCACGCTCCGCCCGCTCGGTGACGAAGCCCACCGCGGAGATGGCCAGCACTGCGAGCACCACGGCGGCGAAGAGGATGCGCACCTCGCCTGCCCGCAGGTCGCGCCGCAGCTGGCGCCCCGCCATGCGCAGGGCCCTCACCGCGCGGGGCTCCCGTCGTGCACGAGCCGCCCGCCGTCCAGCCGCAGGAGCCGGCCGCAGCGGCGCGCGAGGTGCTCGTCGTGGGTGACGAGCACCAAGGTGGTGCCCGCGTCCGCATTCAGCGCGAAGAGCAGTGCGATGATGCTCTCGCCCGTGTGCGTGTCCAGGTTGCCGGTGGGCTCGTCCGCGAAGAGCAGCGCGGGCCGGGTGACGAAGGCGCGCGCGAGCGCCACCCGCTGCTGCTCGCCGCCGGACAGCTGGCGCGGGTAGTGCCCGAGGCGCTCTCCCAACCCCACCTTCTCCAGGATGGCGCGCGCCGGCGCCTCCACCTGCGCGTCCCCGCGCAGCTCCAGGGGGAGCATCACGTTCTCCAGCGCGGTGAGCGAGGGCAGCAGCTGGAAGCTCTGGAACACGAAGCCCACCTTCTCGCCGCGCACCCGGGCGCGCCCGTCCTCGTCCAGTGAGGACAGGGGCTCTCCGTCCAGGAGCACGCTGCCGTCGGTGGGCAGGTCCAGCCCCGCGACCAGGGACAGCAGGGTGCTCTTGCCCGAGCCCGAGGCGCCCACGATGGCCACCGTGTCCCCGTGCTCGATGCGAAAGCCCACGTCCTCCAGGATGGTGAGCGCGCCGCTCGGCAGGGGGACCCGCTTGCCCAGCCCGCGCACCTCGAGGGCCGGCACGTGCGCAGCGGGGACTCGCACGGGCGCGCCGGCGGTGGAGGTGTTATCGACCATGGACATGCTTCGATATGCAGGAAGACCGGGCGGTTCTCAACGTGCGTTCGCGCTGGGGCTGCTGCTGCTGCTCGCGGCGGCTGGCGCCCAGGCGGCCGAGCCCCAGCGCACGGTGCTGGTGTTCGGAGACTCGCTCTCCGCGGGCTACGGCCTCGCCGCCTCGGAGGGCTGGGTGGCGCTGACGGCCGAGCGCCTCGCGAAGGAGAAGCCCGGCTGGCGGCTCGTGAATGCGAGCGTCAGCGGTGAGACCACGGCAGGAGGTGCAGCGCGCATCGCCGCGGAGCTCGCGCGCACCCATCCGCAGGTGGTGGTGCTGGAGCTGGGCGGGAACGACGGCCTGCGCGGCCTGCCACTCGAGCAGATGCGCGCGAACCTGGACCGCATGGTGAAGGCGGCGAAGGGCGCGGGGGCGCGGGTGCTCCTGGTGGGCATCCGGCTGCCTCCGAACTTCGGCCGCGCCTTCACCGAGGGCTTCGCGCAGAACTACCAGACCGTGGCCCGGGACAACGGCGTGCCGCTGCTGCCCTTCCTCCTCGAGCCCATCGCGCAGGACCGCAGCGCCTTCCAGGCGGATGGCATCCACCCGGTGGCCGCCGCGCAGCCCAAGTTGCGCGACCATGTGTGGCCCGCGCTCGCGCCGCTCTTGGAGGCGCCTGCCGCGTCCGCGCCGGCGAAGAAGGGGAAGCCGGCTGCGCCCCGGACGGACTCGGCACCGGCAGGCGCTCCCGCGCAGTAGTGGGTGGCCGCAGGCCTCTCAGGACGCCAGGCCTTCCCCGCGCTGTCCGTTGTCGCGGGCTGGCCTGTGGGAGCACCAGGACCGGAAGGGTGGCGGAGCGCTACGGCCGCTCTCGGTGGGGCGCTGCCGGCACGCATCGCTCAGGGGTGACACGTTCGCGCGCGGGCGAGACGGCTCACCTTCGCGCCGTCCTGAACGAAGCTTCCTTCCACACCCCGCCGCCCCGCCTCGGCGTGAAGCGAAACGTCCGTTCTACGGGCCAGCCTCGAGGCACCGAGCCGCGCTTCACTCCTCGTGCGGCCCCCTCCGGAGCCGACAGCCGCGGCGCGCAAATGCGTAAAATAGGATTTTACGTTTTTGCATCGCGCGCCGGTCCGCGCCCGGGAGGGGCGTCTCCTTTCGGGACAGCAGTCCCGCGCGTCGTGGACGGCTTTTCCCACCCGGAGAAGCCTCGTCCCCTCCCCGGCCTCTCCTTCTCGAGGCCGTGGGCCGCGCGCCACTCTCGCGTGTCCACGCCCGCGCGTGAGGCGCCGGCTGCGCGTCGAGCGATGCCGCTGCGCACGGGCGCTTCAGCGCTCCGACGGGAGGCGGCGCGCAGCGGTCGCCGCGGCCGCGTAGGCGCCGGGCGGCTGCCCCACCAGCGCCTTGAAGTCGCGGATGAAGTGCGACTGATCGAAGTAACCGAGCTGCAGCGCGAGGTCCGCGAGCTCGGGCGCGGGCGTGCGTGCGAGCTGCTCCGCGGCCTCGTGCAGCCGGTAGCGCTTGAGCACCCACTTGGGGCTGACTCCGACGGCGGCGCGAAAGCCGCGCTGCAGCGCCCGCAGCGAGAGCCCGGAGAGCTCCACCACCTGCTCCACCCGGACGAGACTCGGGTCCGCGGCGAGCCGCTCCACCAGGTCGCGCAGCAGCTGCAGCGGCGCAGAGAGCGGCGGCAGGCGCGGAGCCAGGAAGTCTTGCACGAGCGCCGCGCACGCCCGCACGTCCGGCTCGGCGAGCACGACCTCGCGCAGCGCATCGCTCGAGGGACCGAGCACCTGGCGCAGTGACACCGTGCGGTCCGTGAGGCTGGAGACGGGCGCGCGCAGCAGTGGCTGGAAGGCCGCGGGGCGGAACTTCACCCCGAAGACGCGGTCCTGGCCGCGCAGCTCGCGGCGGAAGCGTCGCGACTGCACGCCCGCGACCTGCGCACGGCCCCGCTCGAAGACGAGGTGCACGCAGGGATGGGGCAGGGTCTCGGCGCACACGGGGCGCTCGCCGCGCAGGTCCCAGCGCACGGTCCAGAAGTGCTGCACGTAGGGTTCGAGCGCGGGAGCGGGCGCAAAGCGCTCGTGCACCACGCGTCCCGGAGGGGCGGGGCGCTGCAGCACCCCGCGGGGCGCATCGAGACGGGGGCGGCTCATCCGGCCGCATTGTCCGGCCCCGTCGCGTTTTTGCAATCCATCGCGCGCGCGACGCGCTGAGGTGCTGGCTCCACCGACGAACCCACTGGAGCCCGCAATGAACCCAGCCGCCTCCCCGAACCAGCCTCTGCGCCCAGGACGCGGCGCCCTCCTCATGGCAGCCTGCGCCCTCGCGCTGGGGGGCTGCGCCCACGACGCCCGTCACGCCTCTCCCTCGACACCGGAGTCCCCGATGACCACCTCCCCGACGCCCGCAGCCCCGACCCTGCACGCCAGCGGCCCCTTCGACGTGAAACTCACCCCGCAGGCGCCCGAGCCCGGCACCGAGGCCTCGGCCGTGGGGCGGATGCGGCTGGACAAGCAGTTCCACGGCGAGCTCGAGGCCACGAGCCAGGGCCAGATGCTCGCGGTGCGCTCGGACGTGGAGGGCTCGGCGGGCTACGTCGCGCTGGAGCGTGTGACGGGCACGCTCGCGGGCCGCAAGGGGAGCTTCGCCCTGCAGCACAGCGGCCTGATGAACCGGGGCGCGCCGCAGCTCACCATCACCGTGGTGCCCGACTCGGGCACCGGGGAGCTCACCGGGCTGAGCGGCCGGATGGAGATCCAGATCGAGCAGGGCGCGCACCGCTACCGCTTCGAGTACTCGCTTCCGGCGCAGCCCTGAAGCCGGGGCGGGGCTTGATGCAATCGGGTTGCATCTGGGGCACTCTGGGACCCGTGCCCCACGTATGCGGGCGAACAGAGTCGCAGTGCGTCAATGTGCAGTAGCGACCGCGCGCGGCTGACTCCCCTGTCAATCACCCGTGCGGGCGCCGCTAGCCTTGCCGCCTCCCCCGCAGTCCCCTGGAGGCGTCATGCTCCGTTGCCTGGTATCCGCCCTGAGCGGTCTGGCACTTGTTGCGCTGTTGCTGCCCACCGCTGCGTCCGCGAACACCCTCACCCAGAACACGTCCTGGACCATCAACCGCACGGGCGCCACGCAGAAGTACCGCGTGGTGGCGTACGGCGACTCCATCTACGCCGGCTACACCGGCAGCCTCAGCAGCGTGGCCAAGCGCGCGGGGCCGCTGGTGGACGGCGAGTACCTCGCGCAGAAGTGGAACGCGAACATCGAGGTCATCCGCCGCACCAAGAGCGGGGCGAAGGCGGACGACATCTACAACAACAAGATCGTCGCCGAGCGCTCGTACATGCAGGCCACCAGCACGCGCGTGGTGCAGTTCGAGATGTGCGGCAACGACTACCTGCAGGCGCGCAGCAACCTGAACGGCCAGAGCGGCACCTGCAACTTCGCGGTGCTGGACACGGCGCTGGCCAACTGCGCGAGCTACACCGAGCGGGCGATGCAGGCCATCAACACCTACGCCACCACGGCGAAGGTGAAGGTGGTGATGAACCTGTACTACCCGGGCTACGCGGCGGACAACACCACGCTCGCCTGCAAGGACGCGAGCGGCGCCAGCGTGAACAAGCAGCAGAAGTTCATGCCCTACATCGCGCGCAGCAACTGGCGCACCTGCAACCTCGCCGAGCGCTACGGCTTCAAGTGCGCGGACATGTTCGCCGAGTGGATGGGCGCCGACTACGACAGCAACGGCGACGGCCAGGTGGACTCGGACGCGCTGCGCTACCACTCGGGTGAGACGGAGGACGCGTACGTGCAGCGCGTCACCGTGGCGCTGCGCTCCACCGTGCGCGATGCGAACACGCACTTCGCCAACGCGAGCACCAGCTTCGACTACCTGCAGTCGGACGACACGCACCCCACCTTCTACGGCGGCACCATCGGGGTGAGCATCTTCACCGGCAGCGGCTCGGGCTCCGGCGCGCCCGACTTCGCGGACAGCACGGTGGTGGGCGGGAAGAACCCGCAGTGGAACACCCGCGGCCACGAGCGCATGGGCTGGGCGAGCTCGCTCTTCGACCCCGCGACGCCGTAGGCCCTCAGCCGCAGGGCATCAGACGAGGAAGCGCAGCGCGAGCAGCGCCGGGACGCCCGCGAAGTAGGCGAGGCGTCCCAGCCACTCCGCCGCCCAGCGCACCGGCCGCGCGCTCGCGGGAAGCGCCCAGGCCGCCGAGAGGCACACCAGCTCGGCGGCCACCCGCAGCGTGCCCGCCAGCACCACCAGGTACACCAGCGTGCCGCCCCAGTAGAGCGCCGCGGAGGCGAGCCAGGCGCGCAGGCCGAAGAGCTGGTACTCGCCGTTCCACGCCCCGAAGGTGATGTGCTGGTAGGAGCGCAGGAGCACCGCGCCGAGCAGCAGCGGGAACAGCCCGTACTTCAGCGCGAGCGCGAGTGGGCCCGAGCGGTGCAGGCGCCGGCGCGCCTCGGCGAAGGCGCGGGCAGCGCGCGCCGCGTGGCCTCCGGGCGCCGCCACCGCGCCCAGCGCCCCGGGCGCTCCCCCCTCCAGCTCGCGCGCGAGCCGCTCCCCCGGGCCCAGCTCCCACCACTCGCCGGGCGAGGGCAGGGGCAGGAGCCACGGGTGCGCGAGCACCTGCGCCCCCGGGGGCACCTCCAGGCGCACGAAGCGCGAGGCGAGCCGCACCCGCCCCTCCTCGAGCAGCAGCCGCGCGGCGAAGAGCCAGCGCAGGGCGGCCACGAGCGCGAGCGGCAGGAGCACGCCGCCCAGCACCCCGCCCACCACGGCGCGCGGAGAAGCGCGCGCGCCGCCGTCCACCGCATCGAGCAGCACCCGCACGCCCAGCTGCGCCACGCTCGCGCCCGCCAGCGCCACCAGCAGGGCTGCCACCCAGCGCAGGCCCCGCGGCCAGGCCACCACCTGCGCTGCTGCCACGGCCTCGCGACTTTCGGGCATGTGACTCCCGTCCGCCGGCGCGCTTTGCCCTCGCCGGTGGAGACTTCATAGCATCCGAGCCCTGGAGGTGCTCCCCGTGGCGCGAGTGCAGCAGGAGGGCAGCAGGGAGCGCCGCGGGCTGGAGCGCGCGCTGTGGCTGGGGCTGCTCGCGCTCGCCGCGCTGCTGATGCTCGCCCTGCCCCCCTTGCTGGATGCGCTCGCGCCCGCGCCCCAGGCCCCGCAGGAGCCCGCGCCGGCGGCCCGCGCGCCGGCCCCGGAGCCCCCCGCGCGGGCCCACCCGCCGCGGCCGCCCACGGCGCGGCAGGCGGAGGTGCAGCTCGCGGCAGCCCAGCTCGCGAAGGCGCAGGAGGAGCGCGCGATGGCCGGTGAGGAGCCCCAGGGCATCTCCGTCTTCAATCCCCCGGGCACCAAGCCCATCAAGCGCGGGCTGGTGGTGCCCGAGGGCTTCGCGCTGCCGCCGGGCTACGTGCGCCACTACCAGACGCTGGACGACGGCCGGCAGCTGCCCGCGGTGCTGATGTTCCACCCGGACGCGCACCCCACGGATGCGCAGGGACGCCCCGTGGCCATTCCGCCGGACGGCCTGGTGCCGCCGGAGCTCGCTCCGCCGGGCCTGCCGCTCGAGGTCCTCACCGTGCCCGAGCCCCTGCCCGAGCGGGTCCCCGAGCCGGGCGAAGGGCAGGACGGGTGAAGCGCACGGCCCTCCTGCTGCTGCTCTCCAGCGCGCTGCTCGCGGGCTACGCCCGGCTGCAGGGCCCCTCCTGGCTGCTCGGGCCCGTGTGCCTCGTCCCCTTCCTCGCCGCGCTCGAGCGCACGCGGGCGCTGCGCACCGCGTGCCTGCTGGGCGCGGCGCAGGCGGTGGGCTTCGCGCTGGGGGCGCTGGGTTGGTTCCCGCTCGCGGTGCAGCGCTACGTGGGCGTCTCTGCGTGGGGCGCCTTCGCGCTGCTCGCGCTCACGGCACCGCTGCTGCAGCCGCAGTTCCTCGCGCTCGCGCTCGCGCGCACGGGGCTGCGGCGGACGGGCGCGGGGCTCGCGGCGCTCGGCGGCGCGCTCGCGTACGTGGGGGTGGAGTGGGCGGCGCCGCGGCTGCTGGACGCGAGCCTGGGCTACGGCCTCTACCCCGCGGAAGGCCTGCGCCAGGCCGCGGACGTGGCGGGCGTGCGCGGCCTCACGCTCGCGCTGCTGCTGTGCAACGAGGCGCTGTGGGCCCTCGCGCACGCGCGAGCCTGGCGCCGCGCCCTCGCGCTCGCGGCGCCGCTCGGGCTCGCGGCGCTCTACGGAACCTGGAGGCTGGGCACGCTCGAGCAGGTGGCGCGTGCGCGTGACGGCGGCGAGCCCGGGCTGCGGGTGGGGCTGGTGCAGGCGAACCTCACCCGCTACGCCGAGCTCGCCGAGGCAGAGGGCACCTACGGCGCGGTGCGCACCGTGCTCGACACGCACTACGCGCTGTCGCGCGCGCTGCTGCAGGCGCCCGCGCCGCCCGAGCTGCTCGTGTGGCCGGAGACGGTGTACCCCACCACCTTCGGAAGCCCGCGCAGCGAGGCCGGGGCGGAGCTGGACGCGGAGCTGCGCGCCTTCGCCCACGACACCGGCGTGCCGCTGCTCTTCGGCACCTACGCGTGGGAGGCGGGGCGCGAGTACAACGCCGCAGTGCTGCTCTCCGCGCAGGAGGCAGCCCCCGCGCAGGGCTACCGCAAGGTGCACCCCTTCCCCCTCTCCGAGTACGTGCCCGCGTGGCTGGACTCACCCGCGCTGCGCGCGTGGGCCCCGTGGCTCGGCACCTGGTCTCCGGGGCCGGGGCTGCAGCTGCTCACGCTCGAGCGCCCGGGGCGGCGCACGCTGCGGCTCGCGCCGCTCATCTGCTTCGACGCCGCGGAGCCGGGGCTCGCGGCGGAGGGGGCGCGGGCGGGCGCGGACCTGCTCGTCACGCTCGCCAACGACGCGTGGTTCGCCGGCGGCCTCGGCGCGCGCCAGCACCTCGTGGTCTCCGCCTTCCGCTCCATCGAGACGCGGCTGCCGCAGGTGCGCGCCACGCCCTCCGGGGTGTCGGCGGAGATCGACCCACTGGGGCGCATCGTGCGCGAGGCCGAGCCGGAGCGCGTGCAGGCGCTGGGGGCGCAGCTGCGCCCCGGGCCGCTCGCCCCTGCGCTCGCGGCGGCGTGGGGGGACTGGGTGGGCAGCGCGGCGCTCCTCGCACTCGGGCTGCTCGTTGCAACCCGGTTGCGTCTGGCCCTCACCCCGGGCCTCTCCTCGGAGCACCCGGCTCAGGGGACGACGAGCTCGGCCATCACGCCCAGGTGATCCGAGGGCGTGAGGTCCGGGTCCTCGGGGTGCGGCTCGTTGCAGATGATGCGCGCGCTGCGCACCGGCACGCCCGGGGTGACGAAGATGTAGTCCAGCGTGCTGCGGAAGGTGCGGCCGTGGTGCGCCATGTCGTTGCGCATGGCGATGGCGGTGCCGTAGGTCCACTCGGGCTCGCGCCCGTTGGCCGTGAGGTAGGCGGACTGGTAGCGGCTGCGCAGCAGAGCGATGGCCGCCGAGTCCGGCGTGGTGTTGAAGTCCCCGGTGAGCACCGTCACCGCCGGCACGTCCGCCTGCGAGTGGGGCTCCTCGAGCCGCTTGTCCAGCCAGCCGAAGAGGGTGCGCAGCTGGGAGCGGCGCATGCCGTCCGCCACCTCCACCGGGCCGTGGTGCAGGTGCGTGCTGACCACCTCCACGCCCTTGCCGCGCCAGGTGGCGCGCACCAGCGCCGCGACGCGCCCGCCGGGCATCTCCACGTGCCCCGTGCCCACCACGGGCAGGCGGGAGAGCACGGCGACCGCCTCCTTGCCCCCTCCCTCGCCCCACTTGGGGACCTCGAAGGTGCTGTAGGCGCCCAGCTCCACGTGGGCCGCGAGCCGCGCGTTGAGCTCACCGGCGAGCCAGCGCGCCTGGGCGATGGGCAGCCAGACCTCCTGCAGCGCGATGAAGTGCGGGTGCACGCGCGCGAGCTGCTCCACGGCGAGCGGGGCGCGCCGCTCCCACTCGTCCAGGTTGAGCCGAAGGTTGAAGGTCGCGATGGTGAGGCCCGGCACACTGTCGGTGCGGCGGGTCGGCTCGGCGGGGTCTGTCAGCTCGGTCGCTGGGGGTGGGAGCACGTTTCTTCCTGTCCGGGGGCCCGGGCCAGGGCCACTGCAGCCTGCCCTGGCAACCTGCGCACCCCTCGCCCCGGGTGGCAGTGCGGCCTTGCAAAGGTGAACGTCCCGCGCCGTATTTCGCCACGGTGGGGCTAGACTGCCCCGCTCGACGGAGGAGACCTCATGGGGCTGTGTGGGTGGGTGGTTTTCGGCTTTTTCGCGGGACTCATCGCGCGTGCCCTCATGCCGGGCAGGCAGGGGCTCGGCTTCATCGCCACCACCCTGCTGGGCATCGCGGGGTCCTTCGTGGGCGGGGTGATCGCCTCGCTGCTGCGCGGGGGCACCCTGCGCATGCTGGACCGCGGCTTCGAGCCCAGCGGCTTCGTGGGCGCAGTCATCGGCGCCTTCGTGCTGCTGCTCATCGGCTCCGCGATGGGCCGGGACCACCGCCGCTAGCGCGCGAGCCCGGGCAGGCCGTCGGCCGCCGCGAGCAGGTTGCGCAGGATGCGCGCGGTCGCGCCCCAGATGACGTGCTCGCCGTAGGAGTAGAAGTCCACCTCGTAGGTGCGCCCGTGCGCCGAGCGCAGCTCGGTGCGGCGCACCGCGGGGTCCAGGAAGTGCGCGAGCGGCAGCTCGAGGATGAGCGCCACCTCGTGCGCGCTGGGCACGTACACCAGGTCGGGCGCGATGACGCCCACCACCGGCTGGATGCGGAACTCGGTGAGCGTGGACACCTCGTCCAGCGCGCCCAGCACCCGCACGCCCTCGGGCGGGATGCCCAGCTCCTCGTGCGCCTCGCGCAGGGCGGTGGCCTCGGGGCTCGCGTCCGAGGGGTCGCGGGTGCCGCCGGGAAAGGCGAACTGCCCGGCGTGGGTGCGCAGGTGCGTGGGGCGCTGCGTGAAGACGACGTGAGGCCGGCCGCCGCGCGCGTGCAGCGGCACCAGCACCGCGCTCTCGCGCAGCGTGAGACCGGGCAGGTTCACCCGGCGCGTGGGGCGGGAGTGCAGCCGCTGCGAGAGCGCGTCGAAGAAGGGATGGGAGTCGAAGTGTTCCACAGCGCGCGCGGTCCCTAGTCGGTGACCTGCTTCTCCACCGGCGGCTTGAGCGGCTTCGAGGGCACGTCGAGGTTCTCCACGCCCGAGAGCGGGCGCAGGAAGCCCGTGCCCAGCAGCACCAGCAGCAGCAGCCCCAGCGCGATGCGGTACACGATGAAGACGCGCATGGTGCGCGTGCGCAGGTACGCGAGCAGCCCCGCGATGGAGGCCCACCCGCTCGCGAACGCCACCAGCGTGCCCACCACCAGCGCCGCGGTGGAGGGGCGGCTCGCGGCCTGCACCAGGTGCTTGAGCTCGAACACGCCTGCGAGCGTGGTGGCCGGGATGGAGAGGAGGAAGGAGTAGCGCGCGGCGTCCTCGCGGCGCAGGCCCAGCCCCAGGCCGCCCGTCATCGTGGTGCCCGAGCGGCTGCTGCCCGGCACCAGCGCCAGCGCCTGCCAGAGGCCGATGAGGATGCCGTCCTTCCAGGTCATGTCCGCGAGCGTGCGCCGGTGGCTCGCGCGCGCCTCCACCCACGCGAGCACCAGCGCGAGCAGGATGAGGCTCGCGGAGATGATGTACAGCGAGCGCAGGGAGCTCTCGATGAAGGGCTTGAAGAGGAGCCCCAGCACGGCGATGGGGAGGGTGCCCACGCCCACGAACCACGCGAGCCGCGCCTCCAGCGTGCCGAAGGGCTGGCGCTGCACGAGGCCCCGCACGAAGGCGCCCACCAGCGCGACGAGGTCCTTGCGGAAGTAGAGCAGCACCGCCGCCACCGTCCCCAGCTGGATGATGGCCGAGTACGCGGCGCCCGGGTCCTGCCAGCCGAGCAGCTCCGGCACGATGCGCAGGTGCGCGGTGGAGCTGATGGGGAGGAACTCGGTGAGGCCCTGGACCAGGCCCAGGACGATGGCTTCGAGCAGGCTCATAGGGAGAGGCCGGATGTATGCCCTCCCCTCCCCCCCAGCAAGCCCCAAGCGCGCGCGGATGTACGCCGCTCGCCACGTCGAGGGCCCCCTCCCGGCCGCCACCCCCGGGACGGCCCCATCCCCTCGAGCACTGCACTCGAAGCGCGTGCGCGCTCTACCCGCCCGCGCCGGTGCTCACCGCGCGCTCCACGCCCGTGGCGACGTTGGTCAGGTCGTCGTCCACCACGAAGGTGGCGCGCAGCTCGTCGCCCTTGTTGAGCGCCTTGTGGAAGGCGAGGTCGCGCCCGTCGATGGGCACCACCGCGCCGCTGTTCACGCGCACGTACATGACCTTGCTGCGCATGTCGACGAGCGTCCCCACCACCTGGCTGCGGGCCTTCACCTTGCCGTCGCTCGCCCACTTGCGCTCGGCCTTGGAGCGCATGTTGGTGTTGATCGCCTCTGCGCCACCGGGCGCGTTGATGCGGCCGAAGGTCTGGCTGTTCTCGATCTTTTGCGAGTCCCGCTCTTCGGGGGGCTTTGCCAGCGCCATCGCCGGCACCACCAGCATGAGTCCCGTCAGCACGCCCGTCAGTCGCTTGTTCATGTCACAGCCTCGGTGCAGGGGTTCTTGACCCATTCAAGAGAGGCAATGCCGAAGCCCCCGCACGCGTATCGCGACAAAAAATGAGGCGGCGCGAGCGCGCAGGAGCACTCGGAGAGCGGCCGGAGAGACGGCCCCGGCGAGCGGGTTCGCTGCAGCGACGCACCCACTCGCTGCAGCCGGCGAATGCGCAGTGCGTCCCACGCACGGGCGCGCATCCCACGCGCGGACACGCGCGCGCCCATTCCCCGGCCCCGCGGCGCAACCGCCACGCGTTTGCAACGGTGCGGGCTGCAACGGCGCACGGGCTCCGAAAACACGACGCGCGGGCCTCCCGGAGGGAAGCCCGCGCGCGCGGGGTACGTCAGCTCTGCCTGAGGCGGCCTAGGTGCTGCTCACGACCTTGAGGCGGGCGCTGCCGGCGCCGCCCACGGCGTCGCGCAGCGCATCCTTCTTGTCGGTGCGCTCCCAGGTGAACTCCTTCTCGGAGCGGCCGAAGTGACCGTACGCCGCGGTCTTCTGGTAGATGGGGCGCAGCAGGTCCAGGTGCTCCACGATCTCGCGGGGGCGCAGGCCGAACACCTGGCGCACCGCGCGCGCGATCTTCTCCTCGGGCACGGTCGCGGTGCCGAAGGTCTCCACCAGCACGCTGACCGGCTCCGCCACGCCGATGGCGTAGCTCACCTGCACCTCGCAGCGGTGCGCGAGGCCCGCGGCCACCACGTTCTTCGCGATGTAGCGGCCCATGTACGCGGCCGAGCGGTCCACCTTGGACGGGTCCTTGCCGCTGAACGCGCCGCCACCGTGGCGGCCCATGCCGCCGTAGGTGTCCACGATGATCTTGCGGCCGGTGAGGCCCGAGTCACCCATGGGGCCGCCGATGACGAAGCGGCCGGTGGGGTTGATGAAGAACTTGGTCTTGTTGTCGATGAGCTTCTTGGGCAGCGCCTTGGCGATGACGTCCTCGCGCACGGCCTCGTGGATCTTCTTGTTGGAGATCTCGTCGGCGTGCTGGGTGCTCACGACCACCGCGTCGATGCGCACGGGGCGGCCGTTCTTGTACTCCACCGTCACCTGGCTCTTGCCGTCCGGGCGCAGCCACGGGTGCTGCTTGCGGCGCACCTCGGAGAGGCGGCGGGTGAGCGCGTGCGCGTAGTGCAGCGGCGCCGGCATCAGCTCGGGGGTCTCGTTGACCGCGAAGCCGAACATCATGCCCTGGTCGCCGGCGCCCTGGTCCTTCTTGTTGTCCACGCCGCGCGCGATGTCCTGGCTCTGGCCCTCGATGGCCACCATGACGCCGCAGGTGTTGCCGTCGTAGCCCATGGAGCTGTCGGTGTAGCCGATGCGGCAGATGGTGCTGCGCACGATCTTGGGGATGTCCACGTAGCAGTTCGTGGTCACCTCACCGGCCACGATGGCGAGGCCCGTCTTCACGAGCGTCTCCACCGCCACGCGCCCCTGCGGGTCCTTGGCGAGGATGGCATCGAGGACGCCGTCGGAGATCTGGTCGGCGATCTTGTCCGGGTGGCCTTCGGTAACGGATTCGGAGGTGAACAGGTAGTCGGTAGGCATGTCGTCTCAGAGTAACGGCGGGGGCCGCAAAAGTCGGCGGACACTAGACCCCGGTGCGGAATGCAGTCAAACCCCGCGACCGCCCTGGAAATTGCGTCCCTGCCGGGGCCGCCCACGCTCGGGCGGGCAGGCGTCCGGTGAGGGGGTGAATTTTGTCCGGCCCCGGCCGTTCAGGTGTACTCGTTGCCCTGGAGCAGCACCCCTGCCTGCTCCCCTTTTTGCCGTGCGCGCACCCTGCGCGCCCTTGTCTGGAGGAAGCCCTCTCGTGATCTCCCGCCTGCAGTCCCTCGCTCTGCTGTCTGCCCTCTCTCTCGCCGCGCCGGCGCTCGCTGCGGACGGTGCCGCCGCGCCTGCTGCCGCCAGCACCGCCGCGGACAAGGCCCCCATCAAGCCGCTCACCACGCTCATCAGCGGCGTGCGCTACGGCAAGGACGCGCTCGCGCTGCAGCAGTTCGACGGCGACGCGCAGGGCAAGTTCCTCTTCGGTGACGACTGGCAGAAGGGCACCGAGGCGCAGCGCAAGGAGTTCACCCGCCTCTTCCACGCGGTGCTCGCCAAGCGCGCCTTCCCGGAGCTGCGCGAGAAGTTCAAGTACCTGCAGGCCGTGCAGTACGAGGACCCGAAGCTGGGCGCGGGCGGCGACACCGCCACCGTGGGCAGCACCATCCTCATCCTCCACCCGCTCAAGAAGCAGGAGATGAAGGTGAAGTACTCCGTGCTCAAGGGCGCGGGCGGCTGGAAGGTGCTGGACGTCACCTCGCTCGGCGACTCCATGCTCACCGGCCTGCGCGACGAGCAGGTGCGCCCGCTCCTCAAGGAGGGCGGGTGGGAGGCTGTGATGAAGGCACTGCGCGCCGAGGCCGTGAAGCAGGGCGTCGCAGCGAAGTAATCCGCCGGGAGCGGACGCTCGAGCAGGCAGGCAACCTGTTTGAGTGCAAAGTAGTTTGACCGCGGGAATGGGGGGCGTCAGCGTGCGAAGTCGCGATGCTCACGCCCTCCCGCGAGTCCCCCGCCGACGTCGACCTCCCCCTGCTCCCCGCCTCGCGAGCGCCCAGCGCGCGCGAGGCGGACGCGTTCTGTGCGCATTTCTGCCCGCGCGCGCCCGGCCACCCCGCCGTGCGCGACCTCTACGCGCTCCTGTGCCGGGCCGCCGTCCTGGGCGGCGAGCCGGCGGGGATCCAGTCCGGAGGGTTCGAAGCCCGCACCGGCTGGCTGGAGGCGCTGGTGCGCTGGCTGAAGGAGCCGCAGCGCACCCCGCTGCCGGAGCCCGAGCCGGAGCCGGCGGGTGCGGAGGCGGCGGACGAGGTCCTCATCCCCGTGCCGCCGGACAGCGCCGCGGCGGCGCTGCCCCACGCCCGGCTGCTGCTGCTCGCGCGGGTGCTGGAGACGCTGCCCGAGGCGCGCGCGCACGTGGGGCGCCTGGTGCGCGCGGTGCTCGCCGGCAGCCAGGGGCTGAAGCTCTTCGCGCAGGTGGGCGTGCCCGGCGGACAGGGCTTCGTGGGCGAGGTGACGGACCGCTTCGCGCGCAAGCTGCTGCCCACCCCGCCCGAGGAGGGCGAGCTGAGCGCGCTGCTGCCGCGGCTCTTTCCCCGCGAGGCGGACGCGGCCTGGCTCTCGTCGCTGCCGCCGGCCGCCGTGGCGCGGCTCGCGCTGCAGCTGGGTGAGTGGACCCCGCCCGAGGTGGAGCCCTCGGCGCAGGTGCGCGGCTGGCTGCTGGACGCGCTGGTGGTGCTCTCGGTGCGCACGGCCTCGCTGGGGCTCTCGCCCGCGGTGCTGGACCGGCTGCCGGGCCACGCGCTGCGCGCGAACCCCTTCCTGCGCCTGCGCCGGGTAGCGGACTCGATGGTGTCGCGCGACGGGCACCCGGAGGCGCTGCGCGAGCTGGGGCAGGCGCTCGAGGAGTGCCACGGCGTGGTGGCCACGGTGCACCAGCACCTGGAGCACTACGGCGTCAGCGTGGACCTGGTGTACCGGCTCGAGCGCATCCGGCGGGGGCTCCTGCGCATGGGGCGCATCGCGCGGGTGCTCGCGGCGCCGCGCGGCGAGGCGCGCTGGGCGGAGGGGCTCGCGCTGCTCAGCGTGCTGGTGCGCCGCAGCCGCGAGGACCGCTCGGTGGGCGCGCTGGTGCAGGGCAACGTGCGGCAGCTTGCGCGCAAGGTCATCGAGCGCGCGGGGGTGAGCGGCGAGCACTACATCACGGCCACGCGCGCCGAGTGGCACCAGATGGTGCACTCGGCGGCCGGAGGCGGCCTGCTCACCGCCTTCACCGCGGCCATCAAGGTGACGCTGGGCACGCTCAGCCTCGCGCCCTTCTTCGTGGGGCTCTTCGCCTCGCTCAACTACGCGGGCAGCTTCGTGCTGATGCAGTTCCTGGGCTTCACGCTCGCCACGAAGCAGCCCTCCATGACGGCCGCCGCGCTCGCCGGTGCGCTCGCGCGCGACGAGGGCGCCACGGACCTCACCGGCGCGCCGGGCCTGCAGGAGAGTGGGCGGCTCGAGCGCCTGGTGGAGCTCATCGCGCGCATCACCCGCTCGCAGCTCGCCGCCGCGCTGGGCAACCTCTCCATGGTGCTGCCGGCGGGCGTGGGGCTCGCGCTCGCGGTGCAGCTGCTCTCCGGGCGCGCGCTGCTCACGCCCGAGCAGGCCCAGTACGTGGTGCACAGCCTGCACCCGTGGAAGAGCCTCTGCCTGCCCTTCGCCGCGCTCACCGGCGTGATGCTGTGGATGGCCTCGGTGACGGGCGGGTGGATGGAGAACTGGGCGGTGTACCGGCGGCTGCCGGAGGCGATCGCCGCACATCGCGGCGTGCGCCGCGTGCTGGGCCCGCAGCGCGCCGAGGCCCTGGGCAGACTGGTGCTGCGGCAGGTGGGTCCCGTGGGCGGCCTGGTGTGCCTCGGCTTCCTGCTCGCGATGACGCCCGCGGTGGCCGGCTTCTTCGGCGTGCACCTCGAGGTGCGCCACGTGACGCTGTCCTTCGGCAGCCTCGCGCTCGCGGGCGCGGCGCTGGGGCCGCAGGCCGCGCTCGAGCCGGACTTCCTCGCCGCGGTGCTGGGCGTGGGGCTGGTGGGGCTGCTCAACTTCGGCGTCTCCTTCGCGCTCGCGCTCGCCGTGGCGCTGCGCGCGCGGGACGTGCCCCGCGGCAGCAGCCTGGTGCTCGCGCGCGGGGTGGCGAGCGCCTTCCGCCGCAACCCGCGCACCTTCTTCGTGCCCCCGCGCGAGCCGGAGCAGGACTGCGCGCTCGAGGCGCCGCCGGCCGTGCACTGAAGCGGCTAAGTAGGTCCGGGAAAGTCTTTGCACACCACTCTGCCGGTGCCTACTGGTTGGGCATGGTGCCGGACAGAGTGAAGGCACGCGCACTGCGTGAGCGCGTGCGGCGGATGATGCGCGGGACGCCGGATGCGCGCCTGGCGCGCCGGCTGGTGGCGGTGCTGCAGGTGCTGGAGGGTGAGCGGCCCGGGCGCGTGGCGACGTTGATGGGTGTGAGTCGCAGCACGGTGCACGGCTGGCTGCGTCGGCTGTGGCGAGCCCAGAAGCCCGAGGCGCTGGCGGACCGAGTGCGCAGCGGGCGGCCGCCGCTGCTGCAGGCCGCGCAGCGGCGCAGGCTGCAGCAGCTGCTCGCCCGCTCGCCCGAAGACTTCGGCTTCTTCTGCACGGGCTGGACGGTGGCCACGTTGCGCGCGCAACTGGAGGCAGAGGGGGCGCCGCGCGTCAGTGACGACACGCTGCGCGAGGCGGTGCACCGGCTGGGCTACCGCTGGAAGCGACCCCGCTACACGCTCGCCCCGGACCCGGAGCGAGAGAAAAAAGCGCGCAGTGCGCTGGACGCTGGGCTTCTGGCTTCCCCTGGCGCGCGTGCTGTTTCTGGATGAGACGGACTTGCTGCTGTTTCCGCCCCTGCGCGCCTGCTGGGCGCTTCAGGGCGCTGCGCCCCGGCAGGTGCTGCTCACCGGCCGCAACGCCAGGTGCGTCCTCTTCGGCGCCGTCGACCCCCTCTCCGGCGAGGTGCACCTGCTGGCGCGCACCGCGCAGCGCGCCGAGGACTTCTGCGCCTTCCTGCGCCACCTGCGCCGCCGCCACCCGCGCGGGCCTCTGGTGCTCGTCCTGGACTCGGACGCCAGCCACACCGCCCGCGCCTCTCAGCGCCTCGCAGACGAGCTCCTCATCCTCCTCGTCTTCCTGCCCAAGCGCTGCCCGCACCTCAACCCCATGGACCACCTGTGGAGGGCCGCCAAGGGCGACGTGCTGGCCAACCACCAGTACGCAAGCCTCGACGACGAGCTGGACCGCACCGCCAGCTACCTCTGGAGCCTGTCCCCACAGGAGGTGCTGACGAAGGCGGGCATCCTCTCGCCCACCTTCTGGATTCGCAGGCTCCGTGCGAACCTGTGCAAGAACTTCTTAGGACTGACTTAGGTGCGCGCCGCGCGCCCCGAGGGCCACGCCGCGCGCAGGGTGGCCGCGAGCAGGCGCAGGCCGGGGGCGCCGGGGTAGCCCGGGCGCCACACCAGCGCGAGCGTGCGCGCGGGCGCGGGCTGCGCGAAGGGCACGGTGGCGAGCTGCCCGCCCCGGTTCTCCGCCGTCACCGCGAGCTGGGGCAGCAGGGTCACGCCCGCGCCGCTCGCCACCATCTGCGCGAGCGTGGTGAGGCTCGTCGCGCGGAAGTCCGCCTCGGCTGCGCCCCCGCGGCTGCACAGCGCGAGCGCCTGGCGGCGAAAGCAGTGCCCGTCATCCAGCAGCAGCACGGGCAGGCCGTGGAGGTCGTCCGGGCGCAGGGAGCGGCGCTTCGAGAGCGCGTGGCCCGGGGGCGCCGCGAGCACGAAGGGGTCCTGCGCGAGCACCTCGCTCTCCAGGCCCCCCGTCTCCGCCTCCAGCGCGAGCAGCCCCACCTCGAGCCGCCCCTCCTCGAGCCCGCGCACCACATGCGCCGTCGTCTCCTCGCGGATGAGCAGGCGCAGGCGCGGGTGCGCGCGGGCGATGGCCGGCACCACCTCGGGCAGCACGTAGGGCGCCACCGTGGGGATGACGCCCAGGCGCAGGGGGCCGCTGAGCGGCTCGGCGAGCCCGCGCGCGAGCGCGAGGAGATCCTGCGCCTCCACCAGGACGCGGCGCGCGCGCGCCACCAGCTGCTCGCCCGCGGCCGTGAGCAGCACGCGGCGCTGGTCGCGCTCGAAGAGCTGTACCCCCAGCGCCTCCTCCACATGGCGCACCTGGCTGCTGAGCGCGGGCTGCGAGACGTGACAGCGCTCGGCGGCGCGGCGGAAGCCGAGCGCGTCGGCCACCGCCACCACGTACTCGAGCTGGCGCAGGGTGAAGTCCTGGAGGGAGGGCGTGCGGGCCATGATAGCCCCGGGTTATCACGACCATCCAGACGATGTCTTGGAGAGCTCACCCGCCCCCGCGCTACTCACCCCGTCGCGGCAAGGCGCTCCCCCTGGACGCGCGGGACCGCGAGGAGAGACGGCACGTGAGCACGCTTCCCACCCTGACCACCGAGGCCGGCGCCCCCGTCGCCGACAACCAGCACTCGCAGACGGCGGGGCCCGCGGGCCCGGTGCTGCTGCAGGACCATCACCTGCTGGAGAAGCTCGCGCGCTTCAACCGCGAGCGCATCCCGGAGCGCGTGGTGCACGCCGTGGGCTCGGGCGCCTACGGCACCTTTGAGGTGACGAACCCCGACCTGCCCCGCTACACCCGCGCGAAGCTGTTCAGCGCCGTGGGCAAGCGCACCCCGCTCTTCCTGCGCTTCAGCACCGTGGCCGGCAGCCGCGGCGCTGCGGACACGGCGCGCGACCCGCGCGGCTTCGCCGTGAAGTTCTACACCGAGGAGGGGAACTGGGACCTGGTGGGCAACAACACGCCCGTCTTCTTCCTGCGCGACGGCATCAAGTTCCCGGACTTCATCCACTCGCAGAAGTACGACCCCTTCACCAACCGCCAGGAGGCGGACAACGTGTGGGACTTCTTCGGGCACACCCCCGAGGCCACCCACCAGTTCACCTGGCTGTTCGGCGACCGCGGCATCCCCGCTTCCTTGCGCCACACGGACGGCTTCGGCAGCCACACCTTCAGCTTCGTCAACGCGGACGGCGAGCGGCACTGGGTGAAGTTCCACTTCAAGACCGACCAGGGCATCCGCTGCCTCACGAGTGAGGAGGCGCAGGCCATCGGCGGGCGGGATCCCCAGTACCACCAGAAGGACCTCTACGACGCGCTCGAGCGCGGCGAGCGCCCCAGCTGGACGCTGAAGATCCAGCTCATGCCCGAGCGCGACGCGGCGACCTACCGCTTCAACCCCTTCGACCTCACCAAGGTGTGGCCGTACAAGGACTACCCGCTCGTCACGGCGGGCACGCTCACGCTCGAGCGCGCCCCGGACAACTACTTCGCCGAGGTGGAGCAGGCGGCCTTCGACCCCTCGAACTTCGTGCCCGGTATCGGCCCCTCGCCGGACCGCATGCTGCAGGCGCGCCTCTTCGCCTACGGCGATGCGCACCGCTACCGCCTGGGCATCAACCACACCCAGCTGCCGGTGAACGCGCCCAAGGGGGTGCCCGGCGGCGCGCGCAGCTACGGGCGCGACGGCCACATGCGCTTCGATGCGAACGGCGGGCGCGCGCGCAACTACGAGCCCAACAGCTACGAGGGGCCGCGCCAGAGCAACGCCTTCGCCCCGCCCCTGCCCCTGCAGGGAGCCGCCGGGACCTACGCGCCGGTGCGCCACGCCGAGGACGATGACTTCGTGCAGGCCGGCGCCCTCTACCGCCTCATGCCCGAGGACGCGAAGCAGCGGCTGGTGGACAACCTCGCCGGCAGCCTCGCGCAGGTGAGCCGCGAGGACGTCATCGAGCGCGCGCTCGCCCACTTCCGCGCCGCGGACCCCGAGTACGGCCAGCGCGTGGCGGACGCCGTCGCGGACCTGCGCGACCGCACCTGAGCTGTCCCCTCTCCCTTTTTCACGGAGTCAGAGGGACGGGGTGAGGGATGTGCGACGCCGAGCCCCGTCGGTCACTCCTCCCGCCGCGCCGAGCGCCTTGCTCTCCGCGGCCGCCGTGCACACCTCTTCTCGTTCGAGCGCGCCTGCGCGCCTGGAGCCCCGCCATGAATACCCCGCCCCCCGTCGCCGACATCGACCCCCGCGCCCTCGCGCTCGCCCGCGAGGCCTTCGGGCTCGCGCGCCAGGGCGACGCCGCCACCCTGCGCCAGATGCTGGACGCGGGGCTGCCGGTGAACCTCACCAACGAGGACGGCAACACGCTGCTGATGCTCGCCGCCTACGCGGGCCAGGCCGAGGCCGCGCAGCTGCTGCTCAGCCGCGGCGCGGACCCCACGCGTGCCAACGACCGCGGCCAGACGCCGCTCGCGGGCGCCGCCTTCAAGGGCGACGTGCGCATGGTGGAGCTGCTGCTCGCCGGCGGCGCGCCGGTGGACGGCTGCGGGCCGGACGGGCGCACCGCGCTGATGTACGCGGCGATGTTCGACCGGCTCGAGGTGCTCGAGCTGCTGCTCGCGCGCGGCGCCCGCGCCGAGCACCAGGACGCGAGCGGCGGCACCGCGCTCGTCGCCGCCCGGATGATGGGCGCGCCCCGGACCGCGGCGCGCCTCGAGGCGCTCTCGGGGCAATAGCGCTCCGCTGTTTGGCAGAGGGCGTCCTGAGCGGATAAACAGGACGCACCGGAGCGCGGCCGAGGCGGGTCCGGTGGAGCTCTCCATGCACGGCCGCCGCGCCTCCTCCGCGCTGTTCCTGCTGCTCACCCTCCTCGGTGCCACTCCCGCGCTCGCCGCGGGGCGCACCGCGGTCTTTCCCCCGCGCGGCACCAACGTCGCGGAGGGCCCCCTCGCCGCGCTCGGCGAGCTGCTCGCGGATGCCTACGGGCGCGCGTCCGGACAGCCCGTGGTGCTGCCTGCGCCGGCGGGCGCCGCGGTGCAGCCGGGGATGAGCCTCTCGGCCGCGGCGGGAGCGCTCGAGGCGGACGAGTACCTGGAGACCAACGTCATCGGCCTGGAGACGGGGATGCTCGTCACCTCCACGCGCTACCGCCGCGATGGGGCCCCCGTGTACTCCGCGCAGATGCGGGCGCAGAGCGCGGAGGACCTCCCGGCCGTGGCCCAGCGGCTCGCGCGCGCGCTGTACCAACGGGTGTCTCCGGAGGCGACGCGCTCGCTGGACACGGTCACCGAGCGCGAGGCGCGCGCGCCGAACCGCGTGGCCTCCGAGCAGGTGGCCGGCTTCAAGGCCTTCCTCGCCCGGCCCCTGGGCGCCACCTTCGAGCCGACCATGGGCGTGGGCTTCGACCTGCGCGCCGAGAGCGGCCGCCACTTCCTCGAGTTCGGGCTCGGCTTCCTCGTGGCCGCCGACAACTCGGAGTCGCGCACCGGCTACGGCGGCCTCTATGCGGACTTCGGCGCGAGCTACTACCTCACGCAGTCCGAGGTCTCGCCCTACGTGGGCGCGGGGCTCTCTCCGCGGCTGCTCCTCGGTGGCGAGCTGAGCACCGTGGCCAACGTGGCGGCCTGGGGTCAGCTCGGCGTGATGTTCCTGCGCACTTCCTCCACGCGGCTCTACGCGGACCTGCGCGTCAACCAGAACCTGTTGCCGCTGCGGATCGTGACGGGGCCGGACCAGCACGACTCTCACTTCCCCACCGAGCTCGGCCTCCACGTGGGGCTGGGCTTCTAGCCCGCGCGCCCTCAGTCCACCTGCAGCACCACGTTGCCCAGAGCCTTGCCGCCCTCCACGAGCGCGTGCCCGTCCGCGATGCGCGCGAGCGGCAGGCGCGCGGCGATGTTGTGCTGCAGGGCCCCGCGGGCGAGCAGCGACGTCACGTGCTCGAGCGCGCGCGCGCGGTCCTGCGCGTTGAGGTGGTAGACGATGAAGAAGCGCACCCCGATGTTCTTGAAGATGAGGGGCCCGAAGGGCATGGGCACCTCGCGCACGCCGCTGCCGTACACCACCCACTCGCCGTCCGCGCGCAGCGCCGCGATGCCCTGCTGCAGGTTCGCCGCGAGGTCCACCTCGATGATGCGGTCCACGCCGCGCCCGCCCGTCAGCGCCTTCACCCGCGCGGGCACGTCCTCGCGCTTGTAGTCCAGCACGGCGTCCGCGCCGGCCTCCTGCGCGAGCCGCGCCTTCTCCGGCGAGCTCACCGTGGTGAGCACCTGGCGCGCGCCCAAGAGCCGCGCAATCTGAATGGCGTAGTGCCCCACCCCGCCCGCGCCGCCCGTGACGAGCACGCTCTTGCCCAGGACGCCGCCGTCCGTGGCGACCGCGTGGTAGGCGGTGAGCGCCGGGATGCCGAGGCAGGCGCCCGCCTCGAGCGGCACGCCCTCGGGCAGGGCCACGGCCTGGGCCTCGGGCAGCACCACGTACTGCGCCGCCGTGCCGAAGGGCCGGCCCCACGCCGCGTTCCAGGTCCACACCCGCTCGCCCACGCGCTCGCGCGCTACGCCGTCCCCCACCGCGTCGATGACGCCGCTGCCGTCACTGTGCGGGATGATGCGGGGGAAGGGGGGCTTCGCGCCCATCATCCCGCCGCGGCTCTTCACGTCCGAGGGGTTGATGCCGCTCCACTGCACCTTCACCCGCACCTCGCCCGGGCCGGGCGTGGGGGTGGGGAGCTCGCCGACGGTGAGGACCTCGCTCGCCGGGCCGGTGCGCTCGTAGCTCGCTGCTCGCATGGACTGCCTCCGCGCTGGGTTGGGACGGTGGCCCCCCTGTAACGGGGGCCCTGGCACTTCGCACTCCTGGCGAAAGGTGCTGCGCATCGGGCCACAGGGAAGCCTGTCGCTGCAGGGTGCGCAGCGCTACCCTGCCCGCACGGAGGTGGGTATGCAGCACGAACTGGGCTTCATCGGGCTGGGGCTGATGGGACAGCCCATGGCCCTCAACCTCGCGCGCGCGGGCACGCCGCTCGTGGTGTGGAACCGCAGCGCGGACAAGTGCGAGCCCCTGCGCGCCGCCGGGGCGCAGGTGACAGCGAGCGCCGCGGAGGTGTTCGAGCGGGCACACACCGTCATCCTCATGCTCGCGGACGGGGACTCCATCGACGCCGTGCTCGGCCGCGGCACGCCGCGCTTCGCGCAGCTCGTCGCGGGCCGCACCGTGGTGCACATGGGCACCACCTCGCCCGAGTACTCGCGCGGGCTGGAGGCGGACCTGCGCGCCGCGGGCGCGCAGTACGTGGAGGCGCCCGTCTCCGGCTCGCGCAAGCCCGCGGAGGCGGGGCAGCTGGTCGCGATGCTCGCGGGGGCGCCAGAGGCCGTGGAGGCGGTGCGCCCGCTCTTGCGCCCCATGTGCCACGAGGCCGTGCCCTGCGGCGCCGTGCCCAACGCGCTCTTGATGAAGCTCTCGGTGAACCTCTTCCTCATCACCATGGTGACGGGGCTCGCGGAGGCGGTGCACTTCGCCGAGCGGCAGGGCTTGAGCCTGGACACGCTGCGCGCGGTGCTCGACGCGGGGCCCATGGCGAGCAGCGTCTCGCGCGTGAAGGCGCAGAAGCTGGTGGCGGGCGACTTCGCCGCGCAGGCCGCGGCCGCGGACGTGCTCAAGAACAACCAGCTCGTCGCCGAGGCGGCGCGCCGCGCGCAGCTGGCCTCGCCGCTGCTCGACGCCTGCCACGCGCTCTACCGGGAGACGGTGGCGCTGGGCCACGGCGGCGAGGACATGGTCGCGGTGGTGCGTGCGCTGGAGGCGCGCACGAAGGCCGGGGCCTGAGCCTCAGGCCTGCGCGTCCTCGTCCACCGCGGCGGGCTTCGCGGGCGCCGCGTCCGGGCGCGGCAGCCGCTTGATGCGGATGTACACGGGCTCCGCGCTCTGCACGGGAGGAGACGGCTGCGGCGCGGGCGCGACGGGCTCCCGGCGCTCGCGCCGGCGCCGGCGCCTCGGCCCCGCGGGTGCTTCGGACGCAGGCGCGCCGAGCTCGCGCAGCACCTGCGCGCGCACGCCGCCCACCAGGTCCAGCTCCTGCAGCAGCGCGTTCACTCCGGGCATCCCCTGCGGGGCGCGCAGCCCCTCGAGCAGGCGCTCGAGGATGTCGATGCGCAGCGCCACCGGGCCCACGGCCGCGTAGCCGAGCCGCTGCGCATCCCTTCCCCCCAGCGCCGCGAGCGCGAGCACCGCGTCGCCGGGCGCGCCCGCGGGCAGGGGCTGCTGCTCGAAGAGGGCGGTGAGCATGCAGCGGCGCTCGAGGGCCTGGGGCAGGAGCGCGTCCGCGACGTAGAGGTAGCGCTGGCCCTCGCGGATGCCCAGCTCGCGCAGGCGCTGGCGCGTGGGCTCGTCGAGCAGCCGCCACTGCTCGTGCGCCTCGTGCTGGGGCACCACCCCCAGCCCCTGCGCGAGCCGGTACGCGAGGCCGCGCAGCGGTGGGGCCTGCCCCTCGCCGGTGAGGGTGTCCGCGGGAAAGCCGCCCATCGCCTCGGTGACCAGGTCGCGCGTGAGCGCCACGAGGCGCCGCTCGAGGCGCCGGCGCGCGCCGCCCGTCCACACGTCCGGCTCGCTCAGCGCCACCTGCGGCGAGCGCCGGTCGTTGCCGGGCACGAGGCGCGCGAGCAGCTGGCCCTCGAAGGAGACGACACCCGCGGGCGTCACCTCGAAGGCCTCGTGGGTCGCGTCCACCACGCGCTCCACGAACTGCTCTTCCGTCATCACGCCGCCGTCCGCGTCCACCAGCTCGTCGCGCAGGAGGCCCAGCTTCGCGAAGGGGCTGTCCGGGGCGGCCGTGGGGCGCGCGGCGGCGCGGGCGAAGCGCCGGGCGCTGAGGCGGGCCGCGCGGTGCACGAAGCGCTCCACCAGCCGCGCGTGCAGCGCGTCTCCCAGCGCGTCCTCGATGCGGCGCGTGCGCTCCTGCCAGGCCTCGGCCTCGTGCAGCCAGGCGGAGCGGTGGCTCACGTAGGTCCAGATGCGGATGGCGGCGAGCCGGTCCATCAGCGTGTGGATGTCCCCGCTCACGTCCTCCAGCGGGTTCACCTGCCGCGCGAGCCAGGCCTGCTCGAGCCGCCCGTCACCGGCCGTGAGCTGGAGGAAGGTGTCGCGCAAGAGCGCCACGTGCTGGCCGAAGAGGCCCTTGCGGAAGTCGGGCACCTGGCACACCTGCCACAGCAGCTGCACGGCGGCCGGGTCGCGGGTGACGTCCTGCACGGCGGGCAGCTGCGCGAGCGCGCGCAGCGCATCGAAGTCGTCCGCGCGCTCCACGCGCTGGAAGGCCGGATGGTCGGGGGCGCGCGCGAGCGAGTCCAGCAGGGCCTCGGGGCTTCCGAAGTCCAGTGTGGAGGAGCGCCACACCAGCCTTCGCACGGCTGGGAAGCGGTGGGACTCGATGGCCGAGACCACGCGCGGCGGCAGCTCGGGCAAGGGGTTCAACGTCCCGAAGCTGCCGTCGTTGAGGTGGCGCCCGGCGCGACCGGCAATCTGCGCGAGCTCGTCCGGGTACAGCTCGCGCTGCTCGGCGCCGTCGTACTTGGAGAGGCCCGCGAAGGCCACGTGGTTGATGTCCAGGTTGAGGCCCATGCCGATGGCGTCGGTGGCCACGAGGTACTGCACCTCCCCCGCCTGGTACATCGCCACCTGGGCGTTGCGCGTGCGCGGGCTGAGCGAGCCGAGCACCACCGCGACGCCGCCGCGCAGGTGGCGCAGCGCCTCGGCGAGCTCGTAGACGCGGTCCGCGCTGAAGGCCACCACGGCGGAGCGCGGCGGCAGGCCCTTGAGCGAGCGCCGCCCGAAGGAGCGCAGCTGGGACATGCGCGTGGCGCGGCGCACCGCGGCCTGCGGGATGAGCTCGTGGATGAGCGGGCGCATCGTGTCCGCGCCGAGGAACCAGGTCTCGGCCCGCCCGCGCGCGTGCAGCAGGCGGTCCGTGAAGACGTGGCCGCGCTCGCGGTGCGCGGCGAGCTGGATCTCGTCCACCGCGAGGAAGTCCACCTCGCGGTCGGTGGGCATCGCCTCCACGGTGCAGATCCAGTAGTCCGCGCGCGGCGGCAGGCGCTTCTCCTCGCCCGTCATCAGCGCCACCCGGCCCTCGCCCACCCGGGCCGTCACCCGGTCGTACACCTCGCGGGCGAGCAGGCGCAGCGGCAGCCCCATCATCCCGCTCCCGTGCTCGAGCATCCGCTCGATGGCGCGGTGGGTCTTGCCGGTGTTCGTGGGGCCCAGCTCCGCCACCACGAGCGGGGAGCGGCCGGACGGACGGGAGCGCATGCCCGAATCTAACGCTCCCGGTGCCGCCCCGCGGCCGCTCTCGCACGCCGGGGGGCCAGGGTGTCCGGAGGCCCTCACGCCGCCCGCTCCCCCGCCCCACGTGGAGCCGTCCAGACGCCCTGCGGCCGCCGGGCGCCCGGCAGCGCCCCCGCCGGAGGGTCCGCAGGCACCCGGCCCCACCCCTCTCGTCCCACCCCGAAGCTGCTCTAGACTGCCCCCCGGCGCTCGCACGGAAGGCAGGTTCCATGAAGGCAGTGACCCCGGGTCCCGGCGGCGGCTACATCAAGCACTCGGTGCTGGAGGGGCTGTTCAAGCACATGGTGCCCGTGGAGCCCGGCACCCCCTTCGCCGCGGCGCTGCGCGAGGCCGGCTACGACGTCACCCGCCCCGAGCCCGTCTACTCCTCCGCCGTGCTGCAGAACGTGCTGAGGGTGGCCGGGCGCGAGCTGTTCCCCGAGCGCGCGCCCGCCGATGCCCAGTGGGAGGTGGGCCGGCTCTTCGTCTCCGGCTTCTTCAAGACGCTCGCCGGGCGCACCGTGGGCGTGCTGCTGCCGGTGTTCGGCGCGGAGGGCCTCATCAAGCAGCTGCCGCGCTTCTTCCTCACCGGCAACAGCAGCTCGGTCATCACGGTGAGCCCGCAGGGCGAGCGCACCTGGCACTTCGAGCTGCGCGACCCCTACCCGTCCGTGGAGTTCGCCGCCGGCATCATCGAGTCGGTGATGCTGCGCAGCGGGCTCCAGCCCGAGGTGACGGTGGCCGTGCGCGAGGCCGACCGCTTCGTGCTGAAGCTGCGCTGGTAGGTGCGCGCGCGGCCCGGCGGTCCGGGTCCGCGCTTCCCTCACCCTGACCCTCTCCCAGGGGAAGAGGGGACACTAGGCGACGAGCGCCGCCGGCTGTCCGCCCGCGAGGTACTCCCGCAGCCACGCGAGCGAGCGGTCCACCTCGTCGATGAGCAGCAGCCCGATGTCGCCGGGGCGCAGGCGGCGCAGCGTGGCCTCGAGCGCCACGAGCTCGCCGCGGAACTCCGCCACGTGCGAGACGCGGCTGCCGGTGGCGACGCCCCGGCGCAAGAGCTCGATGACCTCGCCGTCCTTGCGGCCGCGGTTGCACGCGTCCTCGAAGAGCCCCACCTCGTCGAAGTGGTTGCCCAGGATCTCCCCGAGCCGCTGCAGGTCCATGTCGCGCCGGTCGCCCGCGCCGGTGAGCACCGCGATGCGGCGCTGGCTGGGCAGGCGGTTCACCGCGTCCACGAGCGCCGCGAAGGCGTCCACGTTGTGCCCGTAGTCCACGATGATGGTGGCGCCGTTGTGCTCCACCACGTTGAAGCGGCCCGGCGCGCTCTGGAAGTCGTTCGCGAAGCTGAGCAGCCCCGCGCGCACGCTCTCCCACGGCAGCCCCAGGCCCCAGCCCGCGCCCACCGCCGCGAGCACGTTCTCCACCTGGAAGCGGATGCGCCCGCCGCGGGTGAGGGGAATCGCGTCCACGGCCACGAGCGCGGTCTCGCTCGCACCCTCGGCCGCAACGACCGTGCCGCCGTCCACGTAGACAGCGCGGCCGCCGCGCGCGCGGTGCGCCTGCAGCGCGGGCAGGTCCTTGTCCAGCGCGAACAGGGTGACCGGGCCGCTCGCGCGCGCGGCCATCGCGAGCGTGAGCGGGTCCGCGGCGTTGAGCACCACGTGGCCCGTCGAGGACACGTTCTCGGCGATGACGCGCTTGACCGCCGCGAGCTGCTGCGGCGTGTCGATCTCGTTCATGCCCAGGTGGTCGCCCTCGCCGATGTTGGTGAGCACGGCGACGTCGCAGCGGTCGAAGCCGAGGCCCTCGCGCAGGATGCCGCCGCGCGCCGTCTCCAGCACCGCCGCCTCCACGCTGGGGTTGGCCAGCACGGAGCGCGCGCTCTTGGGGCCCGAGCAGTCCCCGGTGTCGATGCGGCGGCCGCCCACGTACACGCCGTCCGTGCAGGTCATGCCCACCTTCAGGCCGCGCCCCTCGAGGAGGTGCGCGATGAGCCGCACGGTGGTGGTCTTCCCGTTGTTGCCGGTGACGGCCACGGTGGGGATGCGGCCCTGCTCACCCCCGGAGAAGAGGGTGGACATCACCGCCTCGCCCACGGGGCGCGGCAGGCCCCGCGAGGGGGCGAGGTGCATGCGGAAGCCGGGCGCCGCGTTCACCTCCACGAACACCCCGCCCTGCTCCTCGAGCGGCCGGGTGATGTCGTGGCACACCACGTCCACCCCGCACACGTCCAGGCCCACCATGCGGGCCGCGTCCACCGCGAGCGCCGCCACGTCCGGGTGGACGATGTCCGTCACGTCCGCGGCCGAGCCGCCGGTGGACAGGTTCGCGTTGCGCCGCAAGAGCACGCGCTGGCCCAGCTGCGGCACGCTCTCCGCCACGAGCCCCTGCTCCGCGAGCACGCCGAGCGCGATGGCATCCAGGGGAATCTTGCTCAGGGAGGTGGCGTGGTCCTCGCCGCGCTGCGGGTCGCGGTTCACCTCGTCCACCAGCTCCGCCACGCTGCGCACGCCGTCGCCCGTCACCTGCGGGGGCTCGCGGCGCGCGGCCGCCACCAGCTTGTGGCCGATGACCAGCAGGCGGTGGTCCATGCCGGTGGCGCACTTCTCCACCAGGATGGAGGAGCCGTGCTCTCGCGCGGAGGCATAGGCGGCGAGCACCTGCTCCTTGGACTGGAGGTTCACCGCCACGCCGCGGCCCTGGCTGCCGTAGCGCGGCTTGAGCACCACCGGCAGGCCCACCTCGAGCGCGGCGTCCCACGCGTCCTCGGCGCTCTCCACCGCGCGCCCCGCGGGCACCGGCACGCCCACCGCGCGCAAGAGCGTCTTGGTCAGCTCCTTGTCCTGCGCGATGGACTCGCCGATGGCGCCCGTGCGGTCCGTCTCCGAGGCGAGGATGCGCCGCTGGCGCGCGCCCCAGCCGAACTGCACGAGGCTGCCCTCGTTGAGCCGGCGCACCGGGATGCCGCGCGCGAGCGCGGCGCGCGCGATGGAGCCCGTGGTGGGGCCCAGGCGGCTGTTCTCGTCCAGCGCGCGCAGCTCCTTGATGGCCGCCTGCGCGTCGTAGGGCTGGCCCGAGGCGGCGGCCTGCAGGAGCGCGTGCGCGTCCGCCACCGCCTTGCGGCCCACCGGCTCCTCGCCGTACTCGAGCACCACCTCCCAGGTGTCCTGCGCCTGGGTGGGGCTCACGCGGCTGAACTCCGCAGCGCAGCCCGCGCCGAGCAGCAGCCCCCGCGCCACGCGCTCGAACATCAGCGGCAGCGCGGCGGCGTGCGAGAGCTTCAGCGAGGGCACCGGCAGCTGCGGCAGGTGCTGGCGCACGCGCGTCTCCAGCTCCTCGGCGGCCAGGGCCTCGGCGGGGACGGCCTCGGCGGTGGCGGCCATGACCACGGCGGCGACGCGCAGCGTGACCACGAGCACGGTGCGGCGCGTCCAGATATTGGGGCCTCGCAGCGCCCGAACGGAAACAAGCTCCATCGCTGACCTACCTGTGTGTTCCTGAAGCGTCGTGTCGGGTGCGCTCATGACTCCGCCACCCGCGTGAAGTCCCGGTCCGCCCATGCCTGCACGGCCTGCACGGCCGCGGCGGTGCCCGCATCCTCGGTCTGCACCAGCAACAGCTCTCCGGGGCGCAAGGAGGCAAGCGCGCGCGCGACGGCCTCCGCGTGCGTGCGCAGCTCTTCAACCTTGAGGGGCCGCTCGGCCCGCGCCGCGCTCGCGAGCCCCTGGCGCAGCAGCGCGAAGAGCTCGCCGTCCGCGCGGTCCAGCGTGGAGGCGTCCTGGTAGAGCAGCACCCGGTCGAAGTGGGCGGCGAGCAGCGCGCCCTGGCGCACCAGGTCCTCGTCGCGGCGGAAGGCGCCGGCCGAGTACACCGCGGTGCGCCGCGAGGCGGGCATCCCGGCGAGCGCCGCGAGCACCGCCGCGAGCGCAGCGGGGTTGTGCGCGTCGTCCACCACCACGGTGGCCCCGTGGGCCTGGAAGACCTCGAAGCGGCCCGGCGTCTCGCGGCCGGCGGGGAAGGAGCAGAGCCGCTCGCGCAGCTGCCCGGGCGAGAGCCCCAGCGCCCAGCCCGCCGCGGCCGCTGCGAGCGCGTTGTCCACCTGGAAGGCCACCTGTCCGCCGCGGGTGAAGGCGAGCTCGGAGAGCGCCACCACGGGCGTCTCCTGCTCTCCTTCGGCGAGGACGAGCTGCCCGTCGCGCACGCACACCGCCCGCAGCCCGCGCGCCCGGTGCTCGGCGAGCACGGGCGTGGCAGGGTCCTGCGCGAAGAAGGTGACGGAGCCTGCGGACAGCTCCGCCATCTTCGCCACCCAGGGGTCCGCGGCGTTGAGCACGGCGCAGCCCTCCGGCAGCACCACGTCCACCGGGCAGCGCTTCACGCTGTACATCTGCTCCACCGTGTTGATGTGGCTGCGGCCCAAGTGATCCGGCTCCTGGAGGTTGGTGACCACCGCCACGTGGCAGCGGTCGAAGCCCAGCCCCTCGCGCAGGATTCCCCCGCGCCCGGCCTCCACGACGGCGGCATCCACCCCGGGATTCATCAGGAGCCTTCGCGCCGAGCGCGGCCCCGCGCAGTCCGAGCGCTCCAGGGTCCGGTCCCCGGCGAAGACGCCCTCGGAGCAGGCCACGCCCACGCGCGTCTTGCCGTCCCGCAGCAGGTGCGCGACGAGCCGGGTGACCACCGTCTTGCCGTTGGTGCCGGTGACGCACACCGTGGGGATGCGGCCGTCCTGCCCGGAGGCGAAGAGCGCATCCACGATGGCCTCGCCCACCGGGCGGGGGGTGCCCACCGCCGGGCGCAGGTGCGGGTGCAGCCCGGGCCCGGCGTTCACCTCCACCAGCGCCCCGCCCTGCTCCTCGAGCGGGCGCGAGATGTCCTGCGCCACCAGGTCGATGCCCGCGATGTCCAGGCCCACCACGCGCGCCGCGAGCGCCACCTGCTCCGCCACGCGGGGGTGCACCTCGTCCGTGCAGTCGAAGGCCACGTTGCCGTTGCGCTGGATGAGCACGCGCACGCCCGGCGCCGGCACCGCCGTGGGGCTGAGGCCCTGGCGCTCGAGGTCCGCGCGGGTGACGCGGTCGATGCTCACCGGGTTGAGGGGGCACTCGTCGCCGTCGCCGCGGCGCGGGTCGCTGTTGAGCTGCAGGGCGATGAGCTGCTCCACGCTGTGCTCGCCGTCGCCCGTGACGTACGCGGTCTCGCCGCGCGCGGCCGCGACCACCCGGCCGCCCACCACCAGCAGGCGGTGCTCGTTGCCGGGCACGAAGCGCTCCACCAGCACGCCCGAGCCCTCCTCGCGGGCCTCGGCGTACGCGGCCTCCACCTGCGCGCGCTCGCTCAGCTCGATGAACACCGCGCGGCCGTGGTTGCCGTCGCGCGGCTTCACCACCACCGGCAGGCCCACCTCCTGCGCGGCCTCCCACGCGTCCAGGGCGCTCGTCACCACGCGCCCCTCGGGCACCGGGACGCCCGCGCGCCGCAAGAGCTCCTTCGTCAGCTCCTTGTCCTGCGCGATGGACTCCGCCACCGCGCCGGTGCCGTCCGTCTCCGCCGTCCACACCCGGCGCTGCTTCGAGCCGTGGCCCAGCTGCACGAGGCTGCCCTCGTTGAGCCGCTGCACGGGGATGTTGCGCGCCTGGGCGGCCTGCACGATGCACTGGGTGCTGGGCCCCAGCGCGACGTCGCTCACCAGCGCCTTGAGCTCGCGCACCGCGGCCGCCACGTCGAAGGGGCGGCCCTGGATGGAGGCGAGCAGGAGCTCGCGCGCGGCGAAGAGCGCGGCGCGCCCCACGGCCTCCTCCTGGTAGCGCACCGCCACCTTGTAGATGCCGGGCGTGTCCGTCTCGCGCGCCTTGCCGAAGCCCACCGGCGTGCCCGCGAGCGACTGCAGCTCCAGGGCGAGGTGCTCGAGGATGTGGCCCGCGTAGGTGCCGTCCTTGAGCCGCAAGAGGAAGCCGCCCGGCTCGCCGATGCCGCAGCGGTGCTCGTAGAGGCTGGGCAGCGCGGCGTAGAGGCGCTCGTAGAGCCCGGGCAGCGTGTTGGACGGAGAGTCCTTCAGCTCGCCCAGGTCCACCCACACCTCGAGGACCGAGCGGCGGGACCAGTAGTTCGGCCCGCGCAGGGCCAGGATGTTGAGGAACTCCATAGGCCGGGCGCGCCACGGCGCCCGCAGGAGATGTATACACAGATTCTGTCCACAAATTCACCTTGGCGGCGCCGACCCCTCCTCGGCTGCTCGCTGGAGCTTGCAATTTGATTGCAACACAAACAGCTCGGCCCCCGGGCTGGGAAGACGTCCCGGAGCCCCTGCGCCGCGCGGCCGAGGGCTGGCTGAAGGCGCAGGAGCCGGTCCTCTCCTTCCTCCTCACCGACCTGGACCCACACCAGCGCTACGGCGCGTGCCTCCTCGTCCTCACGGGGCAGGGGCTGCTCGCGCTGGACGGCGCGGGGGTGCAGGCGTGGCCGCGCGAGGAGGTGGCGGGCCTCACCTGCGAGGACCGCGGCGGCGTGGGGCTGCTCGGCGTGCTCGGCCACGCGCGGCGCCTGGCCACCTTCTCCTACACCATCGCACAGGCGCGCCGCGCGGCCGCCTTCGTGCGCGACTTCGAGGCGCGCGGGGGGCCCTCGGCGGAAGCGCCGGTGGAGGGCGCGGAGGCGGCGGAGGCCCCGGAGACGCCCGAGGCCGTGGCGCACGAGCAGGCGCCGCGGGTGGGCACGCTGCTGCGGCTGCTGCGCTTCGCGCGGCCCCACGCGGCGCACCTGCTCTTGGGCGTGATGCTCACGCTCGCCACCACGGCGGCGGGGCTGGTGCCGCCCTACCTCACCATGCCGCTGGTGGACGAGGTGCTCGCGCCCTACCAGGACTCGGTGCGCGCGGTGCGCGACGCGCCGGAGCTGCCCGCGGCGGTGAAGGCCGAGCGGCTGCAGGCGCTGAAGGCGCAGTCCGAGGGGCCCTTTCGCCGCGTGCCCACGGTGCTGGTGGGGATGCTGCTCGCGGCGGTGGCCGCGTGGCTGCTGGGGTGGGCGCAGGGCTGGGTGCTGAGCCGGCTCAGCGAGCGCATCAGCGCGGACCTGCGCAACGGCACCTTCGCGCACCTGCAGAAGCTCTCCATCGACTTCTTCAGCACCAAGCGCACCGGCGACCTGGTGAGCCGGGTGAGCTCCGACACCGACCGCATCTGCAACTTCCTCTCGGACACGCTCACCGACTTCATCACCGACGTGCTGATGATCGCGGGCGCCGCCGTGATGATGTTCTCCATGGACCCGGTGCTGGCGCTCGCCACGCTGTGCACCTTCCCGCTCGTGGCCTGGCTCACCCTGCGCACGCGCGGCCGGCTCACCCACGGCTTCCTCGCGGGCTACCGGGCCTGGGCGCAGATGACCAACATCCTCGCGGACACCATCCCCGGCATCCGGGTGGTGAAGGCCTTCGCCGCCGAGCGCCGCGAGGTGGAGCGCTTCCGGGCCGCCAACGCGCGCATCGTGCAGCTCAACGACCGGGTGAACCGGCTGTGGACCTTCTTCTGGCCCATGGTCGCCCTGCTCAACCAGCTGGGGCTGCTGGTCGCCTGGGCCTTCGGCGCGTGGCGCGTGTACGAGCAGCGCATCACGGTGGGCGTGCTCACCGCCTTCCTCGCCTACATCGCGCGCTTCTACACGCGGCTGGAGGCGATGACGCGCATGGCGAGCAGCACCCAGAAGGCGGCGGCGAGCGCCCAGCGCATCTTCGACATCCTGGACCGCGCGCCGAGCGTCCCCGAGCCCGCGCGGCCCAGGGAGCCGGGCCGGGTGCAGGGCGAGGTGGAGCTCAGGGGCGTGGGGCTGCGCTTCGGCACCCGGCGGGTGCTCTCGGAGCTCTCGCTGAAGATCCGCCCCGGCGAGATGGTGGGCGTGGTGGGCGCCACGGGCGCGGGCAAGAGCACGCTGGTGAACCTGGTCTGCCGCTTCTACGACCCGCACGAGGGCGCGGTGCTGGTGGACGGCACGGACATCCGCGCGTTTCCGCTCGAGGCCTACCGCAAGAACATCGGCATCGTGCTGCAGGACCCCTTCCTCTTCTACGGCACCATCGCGGAGAACATCGCGTACGGGCGCCCCGAGGCCACGCGCGAGCAGATCATGCAGGCCGCGCGTGCGGCGCGCGCGCACGACTTCATCCTGCAGCTGCCGGACGGCTACGACTCCATCGTGGGCGAGCGCGGCCAGACGCTCTCGGGCGGCGAGCGCCAGCGCATCTCCATCGCGCGCGCGCTGCTCATCGACCCGCGCATCCTCATCCTCGACGAGGCGACCAGCGCCATCGACCCGCGCACCGAGCGGGAGATCCAGGCGGCGCTGGACAACCTCGTGCGCGGGCGCACCACCATCGCCATCGCGCACCGGCTGAGCACGCTGCGCGCCGCGGACCGCATCGTGGTGCTGGACCGCGGCCAGCTCGTGGAGCAGGGGCCGCACGAGGAGCTCTTGCGCCTGGGCGGCACCTACCGCCGCCTCTACGAGGCGCAGCTGCGGCGCGAGCAGCAGGAGGAGGTGGAGCTCGCCGCTGCCGCCCGCGTTCCCTCCCTGGAGGGCGCGGCATGAGCGCGCGCCTTCGCGAGGACGCCTTCGGCCGGCTCGTGCTCACCCTGCCCTCGGGCGAGGAGGTGGCGGGCGTGCAGCCCGTGCGCCCCTGGCCCCTCTCGGCGCCCGGCGAGGGGGTGTCCCTGGTGGGGCCGCAGGGCCACGAGCTGCTGCTCGTGCCGGCGCTCTCCGGGCTGGATGCGGAGTCGCGCGCGCTGGTGGAGCGGGCGCTCGCGCGGCGCGAGTTCATGCCGCTCATCCGCCAGGTGCTCGCGGCCTCGGACAGCGAGCCCTCCGACTGGCACGTGCTCACGGACCGGGGCGAGGTGCGCTTCCTCCTGCCCTCCGAGGACCACATCCGCCCCTTCGGGGAGCACGGCGTGCTGCTGAGCGACGAGCACGGCGTGCGCTACCGAATCGAGGACGTGCGCGCCCTGGACGCGCGCAGCCGCAAGCTCCTCTCCCGCCACGTCTGACACATGTCCTCTTCCCCCTCCCGGCTCGCCTTCGTGGACCTGCTGCGCGCGCTCGCCGCGTCCACCATCGTCTGGCACCACCTCGCCTTCTACGGCCCGCTCTCGGACGTGGCCCACCCGCTCGCGCCCGGCCTCCTGGACTGGCTGGACACCTACGGTCGCATGGCGGTGCAGGTGTTCCTGGTGCTCGGCGGCTTCATGATGGGCCGCTCGCTGGACCTGGCCCGCCCGCTCTCCCTGCCCGCGCTGGCCCGGGCGCTCGCGCGGCGCTACGTGCGGCTCACCGTGCCCTACGCGGCGGCGCTGCTGCTCGCGGTGGTGGCGAACGCGGCGGCCGCGCGCCTCATGGAGCACCCCTCCATCTCGGCGCCGCCCTCGGTGGGCCAGCTGCTCGCGCACGCGCTGCTGCTGCAGGACCTGCTCGGCTACGAGGCCCTGAGCGCGGGCGTGTGGTACCTCGCCATCGACTTCCAGCTCGCGGCGCTCACGCTGCTGCTCGCGTGGGGCGCGGGACGCGCGGCGCCGCCGCTTCGCCGCCGGCTCTTCCTCGCGCTGTGCGGCGCGCTGGCGGCCGCCTCGGTGCTGCTCTTCAACCGCCACCCGGCCCTGGACGTGACGGCGCTGTACTTCTTCGGCAGCTACGCGCTGGGGCTCTCGGTGCAGCGCGCGCTCGCGGGCGGCGCGCGGGCGCGGGCCGTGTTCGGGGTGCTCGCGGCGCTCGCGGCCGGGGCGGGGCTGGTGGACGGGCGGCTGCGCCTGCTCGTGGCGGCGGTCACGGCGGTGGCCCTGATGCTCGCCTCACGCACGGGCGTGCTCGAGCGCTGGCCGCGCAGCCGCGCGGTGGAGCTGCTCGCGCGCACCTCCTACGCCCTCTTCCTCGTGCACTTCCCGGTGTCGCTGGTGCTCAGCGCGCTCGCCATGCGGTTGCCCCTCACGCCGCTCGCGGCGCTCGCGGCCATGGCGGGCTGCTGGCTCGCGAGCTTCGGGGTGGCGCTGCTGCTGCACCTGCAGGTGGAGGCGCGCCTCGCCCCGGCCGCGCCGCCCTCCCGGCGAGCGCCGCACAGTCGCAGCCCTGAGCCCGCGGCCGGGGTAGCCGGCGCGCCCTGACTGCGGAATCATGGGCGGCATGGCTTCCGACTCCAGCGGCTCCGGCGAACAAGTGGACGTGCTCATCATCGGCGCGGGCCTCTCGGGCATCGGCGCAGCGTGCCACCTGCAGCGCCAGTGCCCGCAGAAGGCCTACGCCATCCTCGAGGCGCGCGGCGCCATCGGGGGCACCTGGGACCTGTTCCGCTACCCGGGCGTGCGCTCGGACTCGGACATGTTCACCCTGGGCTACGCCTTCCAGCCCTGGGAGGAGGCGAAGGCGATCGCGGACGGGCCGAGCATCCTCGCGTACATCCGGCGCACGGCCGAGCAGTACGGGGTGCAGAAGCACATCCGCTTCCACCACCGCCTGGTGCGCGCCGACTGGTCCTCGGCCGAGTCGCGCTGGCGCGTGGAGGTGGAGCGCACGGACACGCAGGAGCGCGTGCAGCTCAGCTGCAGCTTCCTCTTCGGCTGCACCGGCTACTACCGCTACGACCAGGGCTACGCCCCGCGCTTCGAGGGGAGCGAGCGCTTCGGGGGGCGCATCGTGCACCCGCAGCACTGGCCCGAGGACCTGGACTACGCGGGCAAGCGGGTGGTGGTCATCGGCAGCGGGGCCACCGCGGTGACGCTGGTGCCGGCGATGGCGGAGAAGGCCGCGCACGTGACGATGCTGCAGCGCTCGCCCACCTACGTGCTCTCGCTGCCGGCGAAGGACCGGCTCGCGGACCTGCTGCGCTGGCTGCTGCCGCGCGAGGCCGCCTACGCCGCCGTGCGCTGGAAGAACGTGCAGGTGAGCCGCGCCCTCTTCAAGCTGAGCCGGCGCGCGCCCGGCCTGATGCGCGCGCTCATCCGCCGCGGGGTGCAGCGCCGGCTGCCCAAGGGCTACGCGGTGGACCCGCACTTCCAGCCCACCTACGACCCGTGGGACCAGCGCCTGTGCCTCGTGCCGGACGGGGACCTCTTCCAGGCCATCCAGGCGGGCCGCGCCTCGGTGGTGACGGACGGCATCGCGCACTTCACCGAGCGCGGGCTGCGGCTCGCCTCGGGCCGGGAGCTGGAGGCGGACGTGGTCGTCACCGCCACGGGCCTCAACCTGCTCGTCTTCGGCGGCACCTCGCTCGCGGTGGACGGGCAGCCGGTCGAGGTGTCGAAGGCGGTGGGCTACAAGGGGATGATGCTCGGCGGCGTGCCGAACTTCGCCTTCGCGCTCGGCTACACCAACGCGTCCTGGACGCTGAAGGTGGACCTGGTGAGCGAGTACGTGTGCCGCCTGCTCAACCACATGGACGCGCACGGCTACACGCGCTGCCTGCCGCGCGCCCCCGAGGGCGCGCTGCCCGAGGAGCCCTTCATCGACCTCAAGAGCGGCTACGTGCTGCGCTCGCTCGCGCAGCTGCCGCGCCAGGGCCCGCGCGCCCCGTGGCGGCTGAACCAGGACTACCCCCTGGACGTGGCGCTGCTGCGCCACGGGGCCCTCGAGGACGAGGGGATGGAGTTCTCCCGCGGCCCGGCGGCCGCCGCCGGCGCGCAGCGGAGCGGGTAGGCCGCGAGCAGGAGGACGAGCGCGCGCTCGCCCTTCCCTGCCGGGGCGGACGGCAGGGCGATTCGCGCCGGGCCGGGGCGGCCCTACCTTCGCCCTGTCATGGACGCAGCGACGGCGCTCCCGCAGACCATCCGCTTCCTCCGGGCCTCGGACGGGGTGCAGCTCGCGTGGGCGGAGGCGGGGCGGGGCCCCCCGCTGGTGAAGGCGGCCAACTGGCTCACCCACCTCGAGTACGACCGGGAGAGCCCGGTGTGGCGGCACTGGCTGCAGTTCTTCGCGCAGCACTTCCGCTACGTGCGCTTCGACGAGCGCGGCTGCGGGATGTCCGACTGGACGGTGGGCGACCTCTCGGAGGCCCGGTGGGTGGAGGACCTCTCGGCCGTGGTGGAGGCGGCGCGCCCCAGCGCCCCCTTCGCGCTGCTGGGCATCTCGCAGGGCGCGGCCACGGTGGTGCGCTACGCGGTGGCGCACCCCGAGCGCGTCTCGCACCTCATCCTCTACGGCGGCTACGCGGTGGGCTGGGCGCGGCGGCGGCCCGAGGGCCCCGGCATGCGGCAGTTCCACGCGATGCTCGAGCTGCTGCGCTACGGCTGGGGCCGGGACAACCCGAGCTTCCGTCAGGTCTTCACCTCGCGCTTCATGCCGGGGGCGAGCCGCGAGCAGCTCGACTGGTTCAACGCGCTCTGCCGCAAGACGGCCACGGCCGAGAACGCGGTGCAGCTGCTCGAGGCGCGCAGCAGCGTGGACGTGAAGGCGCTGCTGCCCCGGGTGCGCACCCCCACCCTGGTGCTGCACGCGCGCGACGACGAGGTCATCCCGCTGCGCTACGGGCGCGCCCTGGCCGCGGAGATTCCGGGAGCGCAGTTCGTCGAGCTCGACTCGCCCAACCACGTGCTGCTCGGGCACGAGCCCGCCTGGGAGCGCTTCAAGCAGGAGGTGCTGCGCTTCACCGGCGTGCAGGTGGGGCCGGGCTTCGCGCAGCTCTCGGCACGCGAGGGGGAGATCCTCGGGCTGCTGTGCGAGGGCTGGTCCAACGCGCAGATTGCCGGCCGCCTCTTCCTCTCCGAGAAGACGGTGCGCAACCACGTCACCCACGTCTTCGACAAGCTGGGCGTGCACACCCGGGCCCAGGCCATCGTGCGCGCCCACGAGAGCGGCTTTCACGCCTGAGCGGGACATTTGTCCCAGGGACGGGGCCCGGCGGGGGGCAGATTGAGGCAGCTGTCCCATGGCCGCCTCCGGCCGCGCGCCCCACGCTCCAGGGTGTGCGCGGGGACGGTGGCACGGGGCGTGGCGCTCCGGCCCGGCACGCCCGCGAAGGAGCAGTCAGATGCGCAGGCTCTTCATCCTCGCGTTCGGCGTCGCGAGCTACGCCCTCTTCGTCCTCGCCTTCCTCTACCTCGTCGCCTTCGTGAGCAACGTGCAGGCCTCCGCGCTCGCGGACGCGCTGCCCGTGCTGCGCACCTGGGTGCCCACCTCCGTGGACCTGGGGCGCAGCGGGACGCCGTGGCCGCTCGCGCTGGGCATCGACCTCGGGCTCATCGCGCTCTTCGGCCTGCAGCACAGCGCCATGGCGCGCACGGGCTTCAAGGCCTGGCTCACGCGCCGCGTGCCGCGCTCGGCGGAGCGCAGCGTGTACGTGCTCGCCTCGAGCGCGGCGCTGCTGCTGCTCTTCTGGCAGTGGCGGCCCCTGCCCTCGCCGGTCCTCTGGCGCATCCCCTGGGGCGGCGGGGCGGCGCTCGTGCTCGCGCTCTGCGCGGCCGGCTTCGCGCTGGTGCTGGCGGCCAGCTTCCTCATCAACCACTTCAACCTCTTCGGGCTGCAGCAGGTGTGGCTGCAGCTGCGGGGCCGCACGGCGCAGGAGCTGGAGTTCCGCACGCCGCTGCTCTACCGGCTCATCCGCCACCCCATCTACGCGGGCTTCCTGCTCGCCTTCTGGGCCACGCCGGTGATGACGCCTGGGCACCTCGTCTTCGCGCTCGGGATGAGCGGCTACATCCTGCTGGGCGCGCGGCTGGAGGAGCGCGACCTCGTGCGGGTGTACGGCGAGCGCTACCGCCAGTACAGCGCGGCGGTGCCCCGCTTCGTGCCCCGGCCGCGCCACGGGTGGCTGCGCAGCGGCGAGGCCCCGGCGCGCCGTGCCCGGGCACACTGAGCCTGGCCGTGCGCGGGGCGCGGAAGTGCTCGGGCTGCGGAGCCGTGGCACCGCGCACTGCGCCCGCCTCGCACCTCGCGTCCGGCGCACGAACGAGCCTGGGCCGCGCGCCGAGCGCGTCGGGAGTCGCGTCTGGCTCGTGGCGGCGTCCAGCACATGAACGAGCCCGAGCGGCGGAGCGGCGGCCCCTGCCGCGGCGCACGTCTCGGGAGTTGCGCCCAGCACATGAACGAGCCCGGGCTGCGGAGCGGCGGCCCCTGCCGCGGCGCACGTCTCGGGCGTTGCGCCCAGCGCGCGTCCGTCCTCCGACGGGGGGTTGGCGACGCCCGGGCCGGCGTTCGCCTCGGAGGCTGCCGTCCGCGCGACGGCGCGTTCGAGCTCGGGGCCATCGGCTTCGGGCGCGGCGTCCCGTTCGGGAGTGTCTCCAGGCGCGTCGGAGGAACCGTCCTGCGGGCGCGGTGGCGCCCGTCCGGGAGACGGAGGGGGCGAGAGCACCTCGCGGCGAATGGCGGCCCACACCGCCTCGGCGGCGAGTTGCGCCTCCTCCGCATCCACGGGCTCGTACAGCGCGCGCTGCGCGAAGAGGGCGAGGGCGCCCCAGGCGATGGACACCAGGACCCCGAGCGGCGCCTCGCGCACCGCGCCGTCTTTGGCGCCGCGCTCGAGCAACTTCTCCATCCACTGCCGCGGGTGAGGCGCACCATCCGTGTCCACATGCAAGGAGCGCTCGTGGCGCAGGGCCCGGGCGCCGGCGTCCTCCTGGCGGCTCTCCGAGAGTTCTTCGTACGAAGGCGGTACGTCCTCCGTCTCGTCAAAAGGGCACGAGACATCGTCGCTCTCGTCCAGCGGGTGCCGGGCAGAGGACGCATCCGCCTCTGCGAGCAGACGCTCGAAGTCCGCCGCCCCCGCCTCCGTCTCCGCCGTCTGGGCCTGCAGGGCCAACAGCTCCCGCTCTCTCTCGGAGGTGGGCTCCTCCTCCTCCTCCTCGCGAGGAGCGCCCTCCTCGTCCTCGCCCCGGCGAAAGAAGGGCGAGGAGCCGCGCGCCTCGGGCCTCTCGTCCAGCCGCGGGCCGCGCCGCGCCTCGGGACACGAGGC